>CAXTTL010000129.1:0-13963 GCA_964247135.1 uncultured Deinococcales bacterium
GAAGCGATCCCGCTCGAGAAACTGGCGTTGCTGGCAGAAATCCTCGAGACGTAAAAGTTTATACACCATTGTCAAATGGTTTAAGCCTTAAAATTCAAGCAAATGCCAGAAAGCCTCAGCCTCAAAGCCTTAAACCGTGCCACGCTCGCCCGACAGCACCTCTTGGCGCGGAGCAACATGCCTGTGCCATCCATGCTCGAGGCACTTTGCGGAATGCAAGCCCAAGCCCCTTTTGCCCCGTATTACGGTCTGTGGTGTCGTCTCGAGCCATTTGCGCCAGACGAATTGTCGGATTTGCTTCTTGACCGTCAAGCGGTTCGTCTGGG
Source organism: uncultured Deinococcales bacterium (assembly GCA_964247135.1). GTDB lineage: Bacteria > Deinococcota > Deinococci > Deinococcales > JAAFIG01 > JANXTZ01. The sequence goes on from CAXTTL010000129.1 coordinate 327, forward strand.
TTTGATGCGCGGCACGGTGCATCTGGTCACGGCGGAGGACGCACGGTGTATTTATCCATTGATGCAGCCCATCGCCGAAAATGATCTGCGAAGCAATCCAATTGACATGGACTTAAGCACGCTCATCGACTTTGGACGCGAATTGCTCGAGGAAAGGGCGCTGAGTTTACAAGAATTGCGTCCCTTGCTTCAAACCAAGTTCCCGAACCAAGATTCAAACACCCTGGCTCGAGCCTTAAGAAACGTCTTGCCGCTGGTGCAAATTCCACCTCGAGCCGTCTGGGGCAAAAGCGCTCAGACGCGTTTCAGGACCTTGGAACACTGGCTTGGTGCGCCCCTCGAGCCAGATTATTCGCTGGAACAATTGACAAGACGTTATTTGGCGGCTTTTGGACCCGCATCGGTTGCAGACCTACAAACCTGGTGCGGCTTAAATCGGATGCGTGACACTGTCGAAAAACTTCGTACTGAGCTGCTGGTGTTTCATGACGAACAGCAACGGGAACTCTTTGATTTGCCCGAAGCGCCACGTCCAAACGCAGAGACACCCGCGCCAGTGCGCTTGTTGCCACAATTTGACAACCTGCTCTTGTCGCATCAAAACCGCACCCGGGTGATGGATCAAGGGCTTCAAAAACGCTTGTTCGATGTCAAAAATGGCGTGTATCCGGCAACAATCATGTTGGACGGTTTTTTAGCGGGAACCTGGAGTCTAGAAATCATCAAGAACACCGCCATTTTACGCCTCGAGCCTTACCGAAAAGTGTTGAAGAGCGAAGCCGAAGAAATTCAGGCGGAGGCTGAACGGTTGCTGTTCCTGTCAACGCCAAAGACGATCACTCGAGAAGTTGAACTTGTGAACATGGCTTGATCGGGTTACTTTCTCTCGAGCCAGAACTTCGCGGCGAAGTGATCCCGCTCGAGAGACTGATGTTGCCGGCAGAAATTCTCGAGCAACAAAGTTAGATTCATACTTTTAAAAACGATCTAAACGTGGCACAATTCTTGGTATGAGTTACCTTGAGTTGCAAAGTCAAGTCGAGAAGTTACCAGTGCAAGAACGGGTTGCGTTGATGCAATACATTCAGCATTCGTTAACGCCTGCTCAAATCGAAGCATTTTGGGTCGAAGAAGCCGAACGGATCGCTGATTTAATCGATGCAGGGCAAATGCGAACCTATGACCGTGACGAATTAAGGAAACGGCGTGCCCAAAGAACTGCTTCATGAAATTTATTCAGAATTGGCACTGCAAAAAATTCTCGAGATCGAATGGCAACTTGAAGCACGAAACCCTGATCGCGCCGAAGTTTTCCGTCAAGAACTGGCTGAATTGGTTGCCCAACTGCTGATTTTCCCTGAATCCGCACCAATTGTTGGTTTTCGCAAAGAAGTTCGCAGGCGCTTGTTTAAACGCTTTCCTTACGGTCTGTTGTATGTCATCCGAGAAGAACACCTGCTGATTACTTTGATTTATCCGCTTGGACAAAACACGCCTTTTTGGGATGATTACAACGAGTAACCGCGCAACTCGAGCTTTTAAAGAACCTTCTCTTCAACCCCAAAATGTACTGCAAAACTCGAGCCTGGGACTTCATGATGCTGTCTGCAACGGGGTTCGTAAGCTTCACTTGCACCAACCAGAATAATTGGATCATCAAACCGCGCTGGCAGGTCGTTCACCAAGCGCTGCGTTCTTGTGGCTGGAGCGCCGCAGACCACGCAAATCGCCGTCAGTTTTTCAACATGCTCGGCTCGAGTTAACAATTCTGGCATCAAACCAAACGGTTCGCCGCGAAAATCGGTGTCGAGTCCCGCGCAGATCACGCGCACGCCAGCCATCGCCAGCTCGAGCGCGAGTGGAATCAAACCCGGATCAAAAAATTGGCATTCGTCAAACGCCACCACCTTGGGCAGGGGTTTCTCGAGCACGCCAGGGTTCTCCAGACCGAACAGCGCAGGTTCTGGCGCGAGTCCGAGGTGTTCTCGAATCTCGAGCGAATTTTTGACGGCGTGGGCTTCGGCGGTGCGCCCCGCGTGGCTGGCGACGCTCGAGACGTGATAGCGGTCATCGATGGCGGGTTTAAAAACGATCACGCGTTGTTTGGCAATTAAAGCGCGGGTGACACGGCGGATCAGTTCTTCGGATTTACCACTGAACATGGGTCCGCAAACAACTTCGATATGACCGGCTGGGAAGAATGGTTCGTGAGGCATTGAGGGCAGAATACCGCAGAGAGGCTCGAGGTTCAAAAGGTGGCGAGAAGTTATGGGTTTTTGCTCGAGACTGTTAGCCCAATTAAACTCGAGGTTTTTCACAACTCGAAAACGCTTAAGACTTCAACGTGGCTGGTGTGCGGGTAAAAATCCCAGGGTTCGACGTGTTTGAGGTTGTAACCCGCCCGCACGAGTTTGCCTGCGTCCCTTGCCCACGTGCCAGGGTCGCAAGAAACGTAAATCACTTGGCTGGCTTGCGCCCGAAGCAGTGCATTCAACGCATCGGTACTCAGTCCTGCCCTTGGTGGGTCAACGGTGATGACATCGCTGGGGTATTTCTCGAGACGGCTGGCATCACCTTGCACAAAACTGAGGTTCAGCACACCCAAACGCCCCGCGTCAGAACGACCTCGGTCGATGCTTTCGGGGTTGATCTCGAGCACGGTGACGCTCTCAAACTTTTTGGTCAGGTGCAGTGCCATGCCGCCAGCACCGCCGTACAAGTCCAAGACGCTCGAGCCAGGTTGCGCCAGTTCTGCGACGCGTTGATAAAGTTTTCCGGCGGCGATTGGGTTGACTTGCGCAAAACTGGTGGCGGTCACGGAGAGGTCAAAATCGCCGTAACGCTCGAGGATGTTTTCTGCTCCCCACAAGTGTTGCACGCCGTCACGGAAGCGTCCTGCGGTAGATGCAAAGGCAAAACTGACGCCGGTCACACCAAGGTCGCGCAGGTGTTCGCGGGCGCTGTAATACTCTCGAGATTTACCAATGCCGACAAGCGCCACCAGCACTTCGCCAGTCTCGAGGCTGGCACGAAACGCAATTTCGCTGGCTGGCTCGAGCAATCGCATGTCGAGGTCTTGAATGCCCGCGCCAATAAATTCGCAAACCAGCGGGTCGTCACGAATGATTTTGGCATCGTGCGAGGCGCGTTCGCGGTACGCCAAACCCAAGGGCGTGACCATGTACTGCGCGGTGTTGCGGTACCGCCACTCGAGCGGGCTGGCTTGGGTGGGCATGACTTCAAACTCGAGTTTGCCGATGCGTTCGAGCGAATCTTGGACGATGCTTTGCTTGCAAGTTAACTGCGTGGCGTAATCGGCAAAACCAAAATCCATGGTGGGCGGCGCACCACGGGGTAAATCCACGCGACCCGCCGATGGTTCGATCACAGATTCGACCGTACCCTCGAGTCTCCCCTTTCGAGCAGTCACCCGAGCCTCAACCAGTTCACCTGGTAAAGCCCCTGCCAGCAGCACGACCTGACCATCGATGCGGGCTAAACCCAAAGCACCAGAAACGATTTTTTCGACGCGGACACGCTCGAGACTCATGCTCGGAGTCTAACCCGAGTTGGACGGCACAGAACACCGCTGAGGAAGCTCAAAGGTCTTGCTGCACAGTTTGAATTTGACTTTAGTACAACATCGTACCATCGCCCAGCAAGTAGGCGTGGCAGTCTTTGGAGGCGTTGTCGCAGTTTTCAATCCAGGTTTTTTCGGTATCTGTGTCCCAACCGTCCCACCAGTCGGCGTGTGCCGAGAAACCGCCGCCGTTGCTGGTGTAATCGTACATGTCTGACGCCAAATGCCAGCCTTGGGCATTTTTTGGAATTGGGAAGCGCACGTTGAAGGTGATCTCAGGAATGGCGACAGGATGCGAACCTGGGCAAGCGCCACCCACAGGATTTGCCATGTGGCTTTTGTGGTCGCTCGAGTCAAGGTTTTTACCGTCCCAGCATTGTGGGAACTCGATGCTGAGTTGAAGCTGGTTTCCTGCGGGGCAACGCGGGTCGTTCAGAACGTCCTGAATCGAATCCAGGTGACCGATGTAAACCTCTAAACAACCCCAATGTCCTTGCCCTTGGGCGCTCGAGAGCGCACCGTTGCCCGAAATCATGCGCAAGCCTTTTGGTATTTGTTTGACATCGGCTGGTTTGATGCCCAAGTAACCGGTCTTGTAATAAAAAATGGCGCTGTCTGGCAGAACTACGTTGCCCGTACCGTCGATCAGTGCCGGAACCCAGTAGGCGGTACGGTCGAGAATGCCACCGGCGCAGGTCGAATTGCCAGCGTTCAGCATTGAATCGACGCTCGAGTTGGCGTCCGTGCCAGAATTGCCAAAAAACATGTGCAAATGTGATGCGCCAGGTTTGCCAGGAAACACCATCGGGTCATCAAACGAAAAATGCGATACCTGGCAAGGAATACGGAATGCACCGATATCGCTGTTGGCTACTCCCAGGTCGGCGGTGGCTTGCACGCGTTTTTCAGAGAATCCAGGATGCCCGAGTGGAATGTTTATTGTTGCACCAAGACCAGCCATTCCAGGTTTTGGGTTGTTCATGGTCTGTGTTTTGTAGGTGCTGGCGTAATCGCAAGTTGCAGCACCCGAACCGCCGACCGCCAATCCAAAGTTGTATTCTTTGCAGTAATCCAGTCCGCCATAAAAACTTTTGATGGTTTCTTTGCCGTCCAGCACAAAACGCACGTCACGCATTCCCGAGAAACCGCAACCACTGTATTCTTTGGCGCAAAAAACCCAAGTGGTTGGGGTTGCGGCTGAAATCTGGGTGACGGCATTGCAGCCAACCAAAACACAAAAAATCAAAGTCAGGCTGAACAAGACTCGAGATTTAAACGTCGTTGCGGCTGGCTGATGCTCGAGTTTCATACGTGGAGTTTAGTTGGTTTTGTGGCGTTTGTTATGACCAAAAAATGAGTCAAACGGTGCGGTATTCATCGGTCTGCTCTAGCCAAGTGTCTCTGGCTCGAACCACAGCCTCAGGTACAATGAGATCATGAGCGCAGCCACCCTCGAGCCAGTCTCGGCAGCCAACCTCGAGCAGCGGTTTATGAACGCGGGCGATTTGATCGCGGGTTCGGACATTTGCGTGCAATGTGGGATATGTTTGAGTGTCTGTCCGACGTATCAGCAGACCGGCGAGGAGATTCAATCGCCGCGCGGTCGGGTGATGCTCTACCGTGCCGCTGCCGAGGGTTTAACCGACAATTTCGAGGTCGTGCTGGATGCGGCGTATGACTGCATGGATTGCCGCGCCTGCCAGACCGTCTGTCCAAGTGGCGTCAAACCTGGTGAGATGGCTGTAGAGACTCGAGTGGCGCTTCAGGGCGGCAAAGCACCAGATTTCAAGACCAAAGCGATTCTCGAGCCGTTCAAGCACCCGTGGGCGTGGGATGCGCTCAACTTCGGGGTTCGGGCGTATCAGGGCTTGGGGCTGCAAAAATTTGTGCGCTCGAGCAAAATCTTGGAGAAATTCGGCAGTGTGGGCAAAAAACTGGCGGAACTCGAGAATATCCTGCCCGAAAAAATTGCGCCAGCGCTCAGAACTCGAGTGTTGCCGACAACGCCAGCCGTTGGTGAAAAACGTGGTCAGGTTGCATTTTTCTTGGGTTGTCTGATGAACGCCTTTTACAGCGAAGCCTCGAGCGCCACGGTAAACGTTCTCACCTTGAATGGCTTTGACGTGACCACCCCAAGGGAAACCGCCTGTTGCGGCGCTCCCGCGATTGAAGAGGGCGACTTGGAAGGTTTCAACATTGTCGCCAAACGGAATTTAGACCTGTACGATTCGCTCGAGGTTGAAGCGATCATTACCGACTGCGCGGGTTGCGGGGCAGAACTGAAAAAGTACGCCAAGTATTTTAAAGACGATCCAGAATATGCCGCCAAAGCCGAACGCTTCAGCCAAAAAAGTTACGGGCTGTCCGAATTCCTGAAAAAACACGGCTTGCGCGACCTGCCGCAAATTGACTCGCCCAGCATGAGCGTGACCTACCAAGACGCCTGCCATTTGTGCCACGCCCAGAGCGTTTGCGCCCAACCAAGGGAAATCCTGCGCGAAAACCCGCTGGTGCAACTGACCGAACTCGAGAATGCCAGCGATTGCTGCGGCGGGGCTGGCATTTACAACATCACGCACCCTGAAATGAGCCAAAAAATTTTGGCGGGCAAAATGCAGCGCGTGAAGGAATCGGGTGCGGAAATTCTGGCGGTTGAAAACCCAGGTTGTATGTTGCAACTCGAGGCTGGGACACGGCAATTTAATGTCAATGTCAAAGTCATACACACCTCGGTGATTCTCGAGCGGGCTTACAAAGCTTCACGATGATTGCCGTTACCGAAACGCTTTTCGCGGTGCAAATCCCCATTCCCTACCCGATGAAATTCGTGACGGTTTTGATTGATACCGCCCAACCCGTCACACTGGTCGATTGCGCCCTGAATACCCCCGAGGCTCGAGCCGCACTTGAAGCTGCATTAAACGAACTCAAGCTCGAGTGGCGCGACATCAAACGCATCATTGTGACGCACCATCACCCAGACCATTACGGGCTGGCGGGTTGGATTCAAGAACGTTCCAATTGCGAAATTTTGATGCTCGAGTTGGACATTGTTCGCGGCGCTATTTTCTGGGATGACTGGGAGAATTGGCTCGAGGGTCACGTGCGGCACTTTGCACGGCACGGTTTACCCGCAGATGAACTCGAAAGCATTCGCACCGATGCTCAAGCAACCCGTGATCGAGTGGGCGCAAATGCAAAATTGACGCCGTTGCAAGCTGGCGACGACCTCAAGCTGGCAGGCAGAACCTTTGAAGTGCTCTGGATGCCAGGTCATGCCGACGGACACTTAACGCTTTGGGACGCGCAAGAAAACCTACTTATTGCTGGCGATGTCATCCTCGAACGCATCACGCCAAACGTGGGCTTGTGGGCAAATTCCAGACCAAACCCGTTAAAAGATTATTTAAAATCGCTCGAGCAAGTCGCCAAACTGCAACCTGCTCGAGCGGTGGTTGGACATTACGGACCGATCATCGAAAATGCCGCCGAACGCGCCCTCGAGATCACGAAGCATCACCATGCCAGACTGGATGAATTGCGCAGCCAACTCGAGCGACCGATGAATGCTTTTGAAGCCAGTTTTATTCTCTTTGCCAGGGAATTAAACCCCACTGGACGACGTTTTGCCCTGACCGAAACCCTGGCGCACCTCGAGTATTTATACCAAAACAACGAATTAACCAAACTCGAGGGTGATGTGATTCGGTACGCTCGAGTTTAATTCAGTCCATCAATCGCTTTTGTGGCAATGGCACTGTCATCAAACAAAGACCGTCGCGAGCTGTCATCGTCGGTCCAACCTGGGGCGTTTAACCATTTGCTGCTTTGCGACCAGTGCGCACCCCAGTAAAAAATCCCACTGCCGCCAGCATTGACCACCACGGGTTTTAATGCCTTCAGGTAATCGTATTGTCCTTGGGGCGTTTGAGGGTAGGGCAAGCCCGTGTAACCTTTTTGGTTGGTTGACCAGTAATACGCGGTTTCGACCACGTAAACTTTCGCCCAGTTAAAACTCGAGCGCAAACTGGAAATGGTGCCGCTCAGGTTGCTGAAGTTGCCGTGCCACATTGGGTAGTACGACAAGCCAATCGTGTCGATCCAACCGCCCGCGTTTTTATACGCCTGATACCATGCCACGGTTTGGGCGGCGTTGCCCGTTTTGGCAATATGTACCATGATGGCAGGCATCGATGCCGTACCGCCACTGGCGTCGCGCACGGCGTGCGCGCCAGCGTTGGTCAGTTGCACAAAATTTGCCATGTTGCTCGAGCGCCCAATTTCCCAGAGCATTCCGCCGTTGATCTCATTGCCAATTTGCACCATCGCGGGCGGCGAGCCTTGGTTTCTCAGTTGTGTCATGACATCTTTGGTGTAATTGTAAATCGAGGTTGTGAGTGTCGCCAGGTTTTGTCCCGACCACCGCGCTGGAATCCATTGGTTGCCAGGGTCAGCCCACCAGTGCGAGTAATGAAAGTCAAGCAAGATTTTGAGACCACGGTTTTTGGCGTCCAGCGCCATCGCCTTGACGTAAGCCAAATCTTGATTGAGCGCATAATTGCCGTCGGGATCAACCATAATCCGCAACCGAACCCAGTTGAACGAATGGTCCTTAAAAATTTGCAGCGCGGGTTTGACTGTGCCGTTGGTGTCCTTAAACGCGACGCCTTTTGACTCTGCGGCTCGAGCTTCGGAGGCGTCAAAACCTTTGATGAACTCGGTGGGGATCACCGATTTGCTTTCAATCACAGGATCGTTGGCAGGTTGATTGTTGCACGAAACCAGTGCAACCACGACGAGAAGGGCGTGGAGTGGAAAACCAAATTTTGCCATACTGCCTCCTAAAACTTACCGAACTGAGGAGCTGAGTTCGAGGATTTGGTTTGTTTCAAGTGCAAGACTTTGCAGCACCAACACGGGAGTCTCGAGCCTGCCGGTGGTTGCGCGGATTCGGATTGTGCCGGCAATGTTGGTGGCTTTGACAAACACCGAAACCCGTCCGCCGATCAATGCCACAGGGTTTGGTCCAATGATTTTGGCGGGACCTGAAACCTCGAGTTTGACGACATCGAACGCAAAAGGTTGGATGTTGCCGTATTGATCTGTGGCTTGCAAACTGAGACGCGTCATGTCCGCACCGTCGGCGTTGATTTCAGTGTCATCAAGTTGCGCCTCGAGTTTGACTGGTACACCATCGGCGGCAACTTTTTTGCTGGCAACCAGCGAGCCATTGATATACCCACGCACCTCGAGTTCACCAAAATGTTCGCCCCAACCGCCAGGAATGTGATCCATGACAAACGGTGGGTTGGGCAGGTGCGAAAAGCGTTCTGAACGTCTCGCGGCTCCAAGGTTGACGCCATCAAGGAGCACAACAACGCGGTCACAATTGCTGCAAATCCAGAGCGGCGAAATTCGACCCTCGTCCAGATCGCCGCGCGTCCAGTAGGTCATCGGCTCGAGCACCACGCGTTTTGACGGCTCGAGTTGGGAGGCGTACAGTGCAGCAACAAGTTTGGGTTGCCTGAAAATGTCCATCACGCCGTGATAGCAGATGCGGTCGCCACTGCCAAATTGAGCGTGGGTGTTGTAATCAAAAGCCGACCAGCCGATACCGCCCGCAATCGGCAACGCATAAATTTGGTTTAAAACATGCGCGTGATGCAGCATGTGTTTGACCACCCGTTCTTCTTGATCAAAAGTTTTGGTCGGGTACATGTGACCAGCGTATTCGGTGACCAAATACTTCTTGGCATCGGGTGTCCCAAGGTCGTATTTGAAGTCGTTCATGGTGTAGACATCCTCGAGCAATTCACTGCCATGAAAACAGCGAATACCACCCGTGACACGGCTCGGGTCGAGTTCGTGCGCGAGTTGATTCGTGGCGCTGTAAAAATCGTGATGGTCGGGCGATTCGTTGATGCGCACACCCCACATGATGATGCTCGGATGGTTGCGGTCGCGGTCGATCATGGCGGTTAACTCGAGCTTGGACACTTCTTGCCAAGCCGCGTCGCCAATGTGCTGCCAGCCTGGAATTTCCTCGAGCACCAACAAACCAATTTTGTCGCAATGGTCTAAAAAATGTGGCGATTGCGGGTAATGGCTGGTGCGGACAATGTTGCAGCCCAGGTCAAATTTGATGATCTCGGCATCTTTGCGTTGCAACCGCGCTGTGGCTGCCATGCCGATGTACGGGAAGCTCTGGTGACGGTTCAAACCACGAAGTTTTAAAGCCTTGCCGTTGAGGTAAAACCCGCCATCTTCACGAAATTCGGCGCTGCGAAAACCAATTTGCGTGCCCAGCACATCACCGTTGTCAAGCCGCACCTCGAGCCTGTACAACTTTGGTTGCTCGAGTTCCCAAAGTGCCACCTGAAGGTGTTGAAATTGAAAAAAGGCTGCGGTTTCAGATTCAGGCTCGAGGTTGATTTGAATTTCTTGCGAGGCAATTAAATTTTCTTCATCCCAAAGATTTGCTTGTGCCGTCATCCTGACTGGCGTTTGGTTGGTGTTTAAGACTCGAGCCTGGACTTTCAGGGTTTTTTCGGGTTCTAAAATTTGGCTGGTCAAGGTTGCAATGTTTTCGACAAACACGGTGTCAGTCAAACGCAAATGTACATCGCGGTAAATGCCGCCAAAGCACAAGTAATCGACCAGACCACCGAAGGGCGGAATGTCGGCGCGTTCGGTGGAATCCACGCGTACAGATACCAAATTTGTTTCTCCAAAACGCACAAACCCCGTGATGTCCCTCGAGAATGGCGTGAACCCGCCACGGTGTTCATTGCCAACCGCCACGCCATTGACAAAGACTTGCGCGGCAATCATCACACCATCAAAATCAATAAAAACACGTTTCCCTCGAGCCTCAAAAGGAATCACGATTTCGCGCCTGTACCAACTGACAAAACAATACTCACATTCCGAAAAATTGTTGTGCGGCAAAACCATGTTGTTGTGCGGCAAAGAAATCCGTTTAAACTCGAGTTTTGAACCTGGGAATTGCGCCAAAGCTTCGTCGTACTGAATAAATTGCCAGTTGGTGTTGATGTTTAAAACTTGACGCATTCAAATGACCTCTTCTGAATTTGATTGACTCGAGAAAACTTGATGTTGTGTTGCTCGAGAATTCCCCACCCTCATCCCCGACCCTTACTCCCGCCAGCGGGACAAGGGAGTTTGGTTCTTCTACACGTGTGGCTCGAGATTCTTGTTTTTTAGCCTTTGACGCTGCCGCTTGCCAAGCCAGAGACAAAAACTTTTTGAAAGCTGTAAAACAAAATCACGATTGGCAGTGCGCCGAGCACGGCGGCGGCGGCGAACGGTCCGTAAGAAACGGTGAATTGTCCTGCGGTGAATGATCGCAAACCGACACCGACGTTCCAATTTTCGGCTCCGGTCACAATCACGTTGGCGAGGAAAAATTCGGTGTACGTGCCAATAAATTGCAACAAGAAAATGAACACCAGGGCGGGGGCAGAAAGCGGCAAAATAATGCGCAAGAAGGCTTGCCAACGGGTGCAACCGTCCACCAGCGCAGCTTCGTCGAGGCTGGCGGGCAGGGTTTCGACGTATCCCTTAAAGACCCAGATGCCGAACGAAATCACGCCGCCCGAGTACGCCAGAATCAAGCCCGAGAAGGTGTTGACCAGACCCAAGTAATTGATTAAAGAATAGGTGGCGACCAGACCGAGCAAACCTGGGAACATCTGCAAGAAAATGATGGTTTGCAAAAATCCCATGCGACCAAAAAACCGCAGTCGCGCGAGCGCATAACCGGCAATGGTGGTCACAATCATGGTGATCAAACCTGTGCTGCCCGAGATCAGCAAGGTGTTGCGAATCCAGAGCAAGAATTTGGAACTTGGGTTGGCGCTGGTAAATTGCGCGGGTGAAAGTGACAAGATCAAGGCTGCCACACCAAGCAACGTGACCCAGGCAGCGATTCTCGAGCGTGATTCTGCTGCTCGGGTTGGATTTTGTGAAACCAAGAATTGGTTGAATAGCCAAAATAGTGCGCTCAGCACGACCAAACCCAGTCCAAGCAGTTGCCAGGACGGGATCACCACGCCGTCGAGCAGTTTGGCGTAATTGCTGAAATCCAGCCCCTCAAGCGAAGGGATGACTCGAGCGCGGGTCAACAGGGGTTCGGCGCTGGTGCCCAGCGAGGCTTGGGTCAAACGGTTTAAGGGGTCAAACGAGGCGGAGAGCACATAGATGATCGGGTAAATCGTGCCGAGGATCACCAGCCAGAAAAACCCGTGCGTCAGTTGCGTCGAGAGGATGTTGACATAGCTGACTCGAGAATTTTTACGGAGTGCAATACGGTGGGTAATGTAGGCAATGCCTGCGACCACGGCAATCACGGCGAGTAAACCAAGCAAGACCATTTCGGGTCCACTGACGGGGTACAAAATGGCGAACGATTTTGGTTTGAGGCTGCCTGCCAGTCCAAGACCAGCCCAGACCAGCGTGCCAACAAAGGCGGTGAGGGCAATCCAACCGAGCCAAGTGCCGATTCTTGGAAACCTCGAGGCTCGGGTAAAAATGGGTTTGTCGTCGCTGACGGAGGTGTCTTTGAACACGCCAGAAAATTGAAAGTTAAACAAGGAAATCGAAACCGTGATGATCCCGACCACCACGGCAATGGCGCTGGCGAGTCCATAATTTTGTCCTGTGCCGGATTGAAAGGCGGTCTTGTAACCCCAGGACAGCAAAATATCGGTGCTTTGCGCATTGGGAAGGCGTCCTTCCTCGACTGGACCGCCGGCGGTCAGTAGGTAAATCAAATTGATGTTGTTAAAACTGGCGGCAAAGCTCGAGAGCACAATTGGCGTGAACGGCATTTGAATCAGTGGCAGGGTGATGAAGCGGAATCGTTGCCAGGGGGTTGCGCCGTCCACCTCGGCGGCTTCGTAGAGTTCCTCTGGAATGGTGGTCAGTGCGCCCAGGGTGGCGGTCATGAAGAACGGAAAACTGAGCCACAAGTTGACCAGCAAAATCGCGGCTTTTGCCCAGAGTGGGTGATCCAACCACGGCGCGGGCAGAAAACCGAACAAGCCCAGCAAGCGATTCATCGCGCCAAAGTTGGTGTTGAAGAGGGTTTGCCACATCTGAATTGAAATCACCGCCGGAATCGCCCAGGGCAGGAATAAAATCGAGCGGTAGACATTGCGAAACCGCAGGCGTTTGTTATGGAGCAATACCCCGAGCGTCACGCCAGCGAACACGTTAAAAATGGTGGTGAACAGCGCAAAAAAAACATTCCAACCCAGCACTGGCGCGAGTTCGCGTCTGACGTTGGCAAAAATGGTTCTAAAATTTTCAAAACCAATCCAGTTGACCACACTCATGCGCCTGAGCAAACTGGGTTCAAAACCCGCTGGTAAATTGTCTTGAAAAATAATTTCCAAACCGGAGGCTCGAGCCACGGTGAAGGTCGCCCCGACCTGGGTGGCTTGAGTCGCGTCGCGCAACTCGAGTTTTTCGCCGGCGCAATCGCTGGCGGCGCAGTGCAGACGGTTTAAATCTGTGGCATCGAGCACCAGAACCGAATTGCCCGAAGCGCGTTTGATTTGCAGTTGGGTCGAACTGTCGGGGCGTCCAGAATTGACGGCAGAATAATTGGTGAAGGCAAAATAGAGCGTCATGGCGAGGGGGTAACAGGTAAAGCCAATCAAAAAAACGGCGGCGGGCAAAAGGTAAATCCAATTTTGCAAAACCTTGATTTGTTTTTGCAGCACCAGCAAAACAGCCGCCACCACCAGCACGGCGATCAACAAAAAAGCCCAACGCGGCAAACTCGGGATCGCGTTCTCGAGCAGCACAAAGGTTGTGACGCCCAGAATTCCTGCGGCGAGCACGCTCGAGATCAACATGAAAGCGCTCGAGATGATATTTTCGGGATTGGGTTTGCGTTGTTTGACAATCATCTGGCGTCTCTTTCAAAAGTGTGGCTCGAGCGTTTATCTTGACCGTGATGGGAAGAGGAGTTCCCATCACGGTTGAGGCAATGGATTACTTGGCTTTGATTTGGGTCACGGCTTTGGTCAGA
>CAXTTL010000130.1:0-13764 GCA_964247135.1 uncultured Deinococcales bacterium
AGGAACGGCGGTGCGTTTTGAACCAGGCGAGGAAAAAGAAGTGAATTTGGTGGCGCTTGGAGGCTCGAGAATCGTCTATGGCATGAACGGTTTGGTGATGGGCAGCCTTGATGCAGTTGGCGCGAAAGCGGCGGCGCTCGAGAAAGCCAAAGCTGAAGGGTATCTCGAGGTGCAAGTATGAAGATGTCACGCCAGAAGTACGCGGATTTGTTCGGTCCAACGGTCGGCGACAAGGTGCGGCTTGCCGACACGGGCTTGCTGATTGAGGTCGAAAAGGATTACACGGTGTACGGCGACGAGGTGAAATTTGGCGGCGGCAAAGTGATTCGGGACGGACTGGGGCAATCGCAGGTGTCTCGAGCCGAGGGCGCACCTGATTTGGTGATTACCAACGCGTTAATCCTCGATCATTGGGGCATTGTCAAAGCCGATGTCGGCGTTCGTGACGGACGAATCTGCGCGATTGGCAAGGCGGGCAATCCTGGCATTCAGGACGGCGTGACCAAAGGACTCGAGCTTGGACCTGGCACGGAAATCATCGCAGGTGAAGGGCATATTCTGACGGCGGGCGGTATTGACAGCCACATTCATTTCATCGCGCCGCAACAAGCCTGGGAAGCGCTTTACAGTGGCGTCACCACCATGATCGGAGGCGGCACAGGACCAACCGCAGGCACGAGCGCCACCACTTGCACCCCAGGCGAATGGCACATTCACCGAATGCTCGAGGCGCTCGAGGAACTGCCCTTAAATTTTGGTTTGCTCGGCAAAGGCAACGCGAGTTTGACCCCCGCACTCGAGGAACAAGTTCGGGCTGGGGCGCTCGGTTTAAAACTCCACGAGGACTGGGGCACGACACCCGCCGCGATTCGGGCGGCGCTCGAGGTGGCAGAACAATTTGATGTGCAAGTGGCGATTCACACCGATACGCTCAACGAATCGGGCTTTGTCGAAGATTCGATTGCCGCGATTGCCGGTCGTGCCATCCACACCTATCACACCGAAGGCGCAGGCGGTGGGCACGCGCCAGACATCATCAAAATGGCGGGATTGCCGAACGTGCTGCCCTCGAGCACCAACCCGACCATGCCGTTTACCATCAATACCATTCACGAGCACCTAGACATGCTGATGGTTTGCCATCACCTCTCGCCGCGCATTCCCGAAGATGTCAGTTTCGCCGAGTCGCGTATTCGCCCAGAAACCATTGCCGCCGAAGATATTTTGCACGACATGGGCGTGTTTTCGATGATGAGCAGCGACTCGCAGGCGATGGGACGAATTGGCGAAGTCATCCTGCGAACCTGGCAAACCGCCCACAAAATGAAACAACAACGCGGCGCACTTTCGGGTGATACCTCGAGCAACGACAACCTCCGCGCCAAGCGTTACGTTGCCAAGTACACCATCAATCCCGCCATCGCTCACGGTATCTCGAGCGAGGTAGGCAGTGTTGAAGTCGGCAAGCTTGCCGATTTGGTGTTGTTTAAACCCGCGTTTTTTGGGGTGAAACCCAGCATGATTATCAAAGGCGGCATGGTGGTTGGGGCATTGATGGGCGATCCGAACGCCAGCATTCCCACGCCTCAACCCGTGTACTACCGCCCGATGTTTGGCGCGTTTGGACAAGCCAAAAACAAGACTTGCCTGCATTTTGTCTCGCAAGCCTCACTCGAGGCTGGCGGCAGTTTGCCCGAGTTGTCTCGAGCTTGCGTCGCCGTGAAAAACACGCGCAACATTGGGAAGAAAGACATGATTCACAACGACGCGATGCCCGACATTCAAGTTGATCCTGAAACCTACACCGTCACGGCGGACGGCGTGAAGCTCGAGTGTGAACCTGCCGAGACGCTACCGATGACGCAACGGTATTTCTTGTTTTGATTGGATGAACCTTCGCGCTTCTCTCATCCCCGACCCTTCTTACCCCTTACGGCAGCACCTTCGGGCTTGGGGCGCTTCTCTCAACATCGAGAGAAGGGAGAAACCCAACGGCAACTTTGTTGCATCTCGAGGATTTTATGCACGAAGCCAGCATTGCGATAGAACTCGTGCAACTCGCCAGCGAACAAGCACTTTTGAATAACGCAACTCGAGTTTTAACGGTGGGGATTCGGATTGGGGAACTCTCGAGCGTGATTCCTGAAGCCCTCGAATTTGCTTGGAACGACAGTACACTCGGCACAATTTGCGAGAACTCGAAGCTCGAGATTGAACGCATTCAAGCCGTCGCAAACTGCCCAAATCATGGTGAGGTGAGGCTCGAGATTTCAAAAGGTTTGCGTTGCCCGATTTGTAACACGCCAACGCCAAGTATTGTGCAAGGCGAAGAACTCGAGTTGGACACGCTCGAGTTATTGTAGAGGAGATTATGACCCAAACCATCACGCCCAGAATTGTTACGGTGCGCCAAGGCATCCTGAAAAAAAATGATGAACTCGCGCTCGAGAATCGATTGAAATTTCAAGCCGCAAATTTGCGCGTTCTGAACCTTGCCTCCAGCCCAGGCGCAGGTAAAACCGCGTTGCTCGAGCGAACTTTTCAAGATTTCGGCTCGAGTTTGAAAATGGCTGTAGCGGTCGGTGATCTTGCCACCGAAAACGACGCGGATCGTTTGCGGCACTCGGGCGCTCACGCCGAGCAAATTGTCACGGGAACCATTTGTCACCTCGACGCGCAAATGGTGCAAAATGTTTTGCCCGCCTTCCAACTCGAGGCGCTGGACGTTTTGTTTCTCGAGAATGTCGGTAATCTGGTATGCCCAAGCAGTTACGACCTTGGCGAGACGGCTCGGGCGGTATTGATTTCGACCACCGAGGGCGAGGACAAACCGCTCAAATACCCGACCATGTTCAACACCGCTGATGTCGTGGTCATCACCAAAATGGACATTAGCGAGGCGGTGGGTTTTGACCGTCAACTGGCGCTCGAGAACATTGACCGCGCCAGACCAGGCGTAAAAGTCATCGAACTCTCGAGCAAAACGGGTGCGGGCATGGATGCCTGGTTTGAATTTGTGAAAGGCTAAAATTTGAAACTCGAGAAACTCAAGATTCCTCTTCTTCAGCCCGTTCCTGCTGGGGCAAAAGCGAACTTGCCGCTGCATGTCAGTGCAAAACTGCCTCGCGTCGAGCAACTCCCAGAACCGCGCAACCTCGAGCCGTTTGAAATCATTCACCTCGAGATGACCTGCGTTGATCGTCGTCGGGTGCGGCGTAGGGTGATTGCGCCCGACGGACTCGAGCTTGGACTGGCACTGCCAACGGGAACAATCCTCGAGCCTGGAACGTTGCTGTTTCAAAACGAAGCTCGAGCGTATGTGGTCAGTGCCGCACTCGAGGAGGTGCTGGTGATTCGCGCCAAAGACTGGGCTGAAGCCGCTCGAGTCGCGCATCAAATCGGAAATTTGCACCGTGATGTTCAATTCTCGAATACTTCAAATTTTGAATTGCTTGTACTTTGGGATGGCGCACTCGAGTTGTTGTGCTTGCGTTCAAACCTCGAGTTTGCACGCGACCAGCGTCCTTTTCTGGGTCGTCCAAGTTGGGAGCATTGATGCGAGCCTTAACGCGTTTGATGCAACTTTCGGACAGCGCCTTTCCGGCTGGGGCGTATGCGTTCTCGGACGGACTCGAGACCTACACCCAAACCAAAAAAGTCCACAATAGCGACACCTTAACCGCATTTCTCGAGACGCAATTGCGCCTCGGTTGGGGTCGCTGCGACGCGCCAGCTTGTGCACTCGCCTGGAACAATGACACGAATCTCGAGGAACTCAACGAAATCTTGTCCGCCATCAAAATCGTGGAATCCATTCGCCACTCGAGCTTTCGGGTGGGTGCAGCGCTGGAGCGTGCCGCCAAAACCATCTGGTCGGAATTGGAATTTCATGCCCCAACACCAAGCCATCATGCCATCATGTTCGGCGTGATTGCCCGCGCCCTCGAGATTCCACAAGATCAAACCGTGACCGCTTTTGTCTCGGGTTGGGTGCTGGGCAAAGCCACAGTTTCTACCAGATTGTTTAAAATCGGTGGTTTGGAAACCCAAAAAATTGTGTCCCACCTCGAGCCTGTGATTCTCCAGACGGTACAATTTGCCCTTCAAGCCCAACCCGAGGACATCTCGAGTTTCACCCCCGCACTTGACCTTGCCGCTCGAGCGCAAGTTGATTTGAAAATGAGGTTATTTCAATCATGAAACAAAACGTTGATCTGTCTCCCTCGAGAAATCCAATTTTCTGCGAAAGGGTGAACTGTAGGGGTGCTGCTTGCTGCGCCCTGCTTGCTGCGCCCTGCCGTTCCTCGAGGCACCCATGATCCGCCCCCTCCGCATCGGCATCGGTGGTCCTGTCGGCAGTGGCAAAACCGCGTTGCTCGAGGTTTTATGTCATGAAATGCGCGAACAGTACAAAATCGCGGCAGTCACAAATGACATTTACACGTTTGAAGATCAACTGATTCTCACGCGGTCTGGGGCGCTCGAGGCGCAACGGATTGTCGGGGTGCAAACGGGCGGTTGTCCGCACACTGCGATTCGTGAGGATGCAAGTCTGAACCTCGAGGCGATAGAGAATTTAATGCGCCAATTTCCTGATCTCGAGATTGTTTTTGTCGAATCCGGCGGCGACAACCTCGCCAGCAGCTTCAGTCCCGAATTGGTGGACGCGTGGTTGTTTGTGATTGACGTTTCGGGCGGCGACAAAGTGCCGCGCAAGGGTGGTCCTGGCATCATGCAGTCGGATTTGTTGGTGATCAACAAAATCGATCTCGCGCCGCTGGTGGGTGCGAATCTCGAGGTGATGGATGCGGACGCTCGAAAGGCGCGGGATGGAAAACCGTTCGTGTTTTCCAACCTCAAAGCGGGTACGGGTGTGCAAAACATCATCACTTGGATTCAACGTGAATTGCTGCTCGAGGACAAGCCAGAAATTCTTGTTGGACTTGCGGGTGTGGTTTGATTCTCGAGCGTCCGCGTTTGGGTGGCACGCAACATGGCGAACTCGAGTTGGTGTTTGAAGCTCGAGATGGCAAAACTGTTTTAACCCAAGGTTTGCAAAAACCACCACTGTTGTTTATCCGTCCGTTTGAACTCGAGCCTGGGGTTTTAACGGTCATCATCGTCAATCCCACGGCAGGGATTCTGGCGGGTGACACGTACAAGATTGCAGTCACGCTGCATTCGGGCGCCCGAGTGATGCTGCTGACGCAATCGGCAACCAAAATCCATAAGATGAACGGTGGTCTTAACGCCAGCCAAGATATTGCCTTTCATGTTGCCAACAATTCGAGACTCGAATATTACCCTGAACGAACCATTCCTTATGCGCTCTCGAGTTTTAAGCAAAACCTGAATGTGCACCTCGAGTCGGGCGCTCAATTTGGAATGCTCGAGACTTGGACGACGGGACGGGTGTTGCGTGGTGAACGCCTCGAGTTCACGCGTTACGCTTCAAAATCCTCGGTTCGGATTGATGACAAACTCGAGTATTTGGATTCGTTCACGCTCGAGCCTGCAAATCAAAACCTCAATGCCCTCGGTGTGCTCGAGGGGCGTGATTACCTCGCCAACGGTTTTTTTGTTGGCAATGCCGCAAGTCTACCAGAACTCGAGAATGTCAGTACCGGTTTCACGGCTGGCAATCACCTTTGGCTTCGCGCCGTCGCCAAAAACGCCCCAGACTTGGACCGCAACATTGTCAAAGCTCGAGATGAAATTCGTGCTGCCCTGTTTGGGGCTGGCAAACTCGAGCTGCGCAGGTAATGTCATACTGAGTTTCACATGACTCCGCGTTCCTTGGGCATTGTTCTTTCAATCATCACGGCACTCGGTTTTTCCAGCCTCAGTATTTTGGGCAAACTTGGACAGGACGCGCACATGCCAAGCTCGAGTTTGTTGTTCTGGCGGTTTTTGCTGGCGGGTTTGATTTTGCTTTTCTTCAACTGGCGCACGCCTATTGCTCGAGGGGCACGGTGGATGCTTTTGGGTTTTGGTATTTTTTATTTTATCCAAACCAACATGTATTTTCTGGCGCTCGAGCATATCAGCGCGGGGACGGCTTCGCTGTTGTTGTACCTCGCTCCGGCTTTTGTGGTCTTGTACCAACGCGTGTTGTTTGGAAAACGCCCAAAGCCCGAGCAACTGCTGGCGATTGGATTGTCGTTTGCGGGTTTGTTGGTGATTGTTGGTTTGCCAAGCGGGCGCGACCAGAACCTGTTCGGCTTGATTGTTGCCGTGGCGACTGCCGCCGCCTACGCTGGTTATTTGACCGCCAGCGAGCGCCTGCTCTCTGGCTTGCCAGCGTTTGTGGTCAGCGCCCACACCAACCTTGCCAGTGCCGCCGGTTTTGCCGTGTACGCCTTTTTCAGATATGAATTGCGCCTGCCAAACTCGAGTCTGGAGTGGGGTCTGGTGGCTGGCATGGTCGTCTTCCCAACCCTGATTGCCATTCCCGCCATGTTCGCCGCCATCGCCAAGATTGGCGCTTCTCAAGCCTCCATTCTGTTCACCCTCGAGCCTGCTTTTGTGGTTTTGCTGGCGGCGTTGTTGCTGGGTGAACCGCTTGGTTTGTCGCAACTTTTGGGTGGTGGTCTGATTTTGGCTGGGGCGATTCTGGCGCAACTGCCTGGGCAAACGCAAAGTTCAGCTTAGGGTTTTCGATACGGCGCGTCGGTGTAATTCTCGACGGTTGTGGCAGAACGTTCCTGGGCTTCATCGGGGTTCTGATTGTATTCACGCTTGGCACGTCGCTGGCGCAACAAATCCCAGAGCTGATCGAGTTTCACCTCGAGTGCTCTCAATTCGGTTTCTTCGGCTTGGTTTAAGTCACCTTTGTTGTACAGGGCGTGTTCGTTCTCGACGAGGGTTTGGATGTGTTCGAGCAGATCGTGTTCGTTCATGGTTTCCTCCAATTGCCGCTTCGCAGCGGACCACTGTCTGGCTCGAGCATCATGTTGTTTTGATAACAGTATAACAGTACAGCCAGTCCTCACCAGGTTCCATGCTTTACACCAACGGATGCTTGGTGGTGTGGAGGTGTTTGGTCGCCTGTTGGTTCTTCGAGGAGTCACAATAGCCAATGTGCCCACACTCGAGGCAGATTCGCAAGTGAACCCAGATATCGTCCATTTTCGGGCATTCTTCGCAACCAGCCGCGCATCGGTGGGTGTTTGCCTGCCTCATCGCCAAAATTTTTTCATTCGGGACGCCCCTCGAGTTTCACCCTGTCAGCACTTGGGACACACGGCTTTGCAGCGCAGGCAAAAGTTCTGCCTCAAACCAAGGGTTGCGTTTGAGCCACAAGTTGTTGCGTGGGCTTGGATGGGGCAATGGCATGACCTGTGGGTAATGTTCACGCCACGCTTGCACCACCTCGGTGACGGATGCACCTTTGTTTGGCAGATGATAGCCTTGCGCGTACTGACCAATCACCAAGGTCAACTCGAGGTTTTTGAGGTGCGAGAGCAACAATTCGCGCCAAGCCGGTGCGCACTCTGGACGCGGTGGTAAATCACCGGATTTGCCCGTCCCAGGGTAGCAAAAGCCCATCGGCAAGAGGGCAATTTGTTTTTCGTCATAGAACACCTCGCTCGAGATGCCCAACCAGGCGCGAAGCCTTTCGCCGCTGGCATCGTTAAATGGGATGCCCGTTTCATGCACTTTTCTGCCTGGCGCTTGACCCACAATCAAAATACGTGCCATCGAATGCACTTGAACAACTGGTCGCGGACCGAGCGGCAAGTGCGCCGAGCAAAGGGTGCAGGCACGCACTTCAGCCAGGAGTTTGGTCAGTGAATCCATCAACAAACCAAACCGATTAACACAGGGTTGGGTGTCTCGGGTTTTCTCGAGTTCCAGACGTCCGTGAATGAAGCTCGAGAACCTTGCGCTTTCGAGTGCTTGTCGTCAATGCCCGAGTTCATGGTGCTCCTTGATGAACATCTCTTACTTTTTTCGCAAAGCAAGAATAAATTGCCACTTGCTTGTGAAACTCACCGCAAACGATTTTGCGATCTTCAGATTACCCAAATATTGTGTTGTTTGAAGCTTTTGATTGGAGGTGGCTGTATGCTAGGGCATGGAAGATTTTGACTGGAAGAACATCAAACTCGATTTAAACGACGCCATCGCCACCCTGACCATCACCCGCCCCAAAGCCCTCAATGCCCTGAACAACGACACCCTGCGCGAAATTGCCGAGGCGCTCGAGGTCGCGCTCGAGCCGAGCGAAACCCAAATTTTGATCATCACCGGCGAGGGCGAGAAAGCCTTTGTGGCGGGCGCGGACATTTCCGAATTCACCAGCGTCGAAGATGCTTTCGGCGGGCGCGAACTGGCATTGAACGGGCAGGACATCACCAATTCGGTGGCTGCCATGCCGATTCCAACCATCGCCGCGATCAACGGTTTTGCCCTCGGTGGCGGTCTCGAGCTGGCTTTGGCTTGCGATTTGCGGGTCGCCTCGAGCAATGCCAAATTGGGTTTGCCCGAAGTCGGTTTGGGTTTGATTCCAGGTTTCGGCGGCACCCAACGCCTGCCGCGTCTCATCGGCGAGGGTCGGGCGCTGGATCTGATCCTCACAGCGCGTCACGTGACCGCCCAAGAAGCCCTCAGTATGGGTCTGGTCAACCGAGTGGCAGAGGATGCGCTCGAGGAGGCTCACAAGCTCGCAGAATTGATTCTGAAAAATGGTCCAGTTGCCATTGGTCTCGCCAAAGAAGCCGTCCGTCGCGGATTGGGCATGACACTCGATCAAGGTTTGGAAATTGAAGCCGATTTGTTCGGCATGGTGTCCACCACCAAAGACATGAAAGAGGGCGCAAAAGCCTTCCTCGAGAAGCGCAAACCCGATTTCCGTGGCGAGTAGGGGCGCTGCTTGCCGCGCCCTTTGACCACGAAATTGATTGAGAGTTGCCGCTCGAGCTTTAAGGTTTGCTCAATTTCACCAATTGGGTCGTGTTGCTCGAGACCACGCTCTTGACCAAACCTACGTTTTTGACGTACCACGAGGTGGCGGTGATCGTGTTTTTGACGGGCGTACTTTTCCCGCCCAGGTTCATTTGCATGTCTTGATTGATGGTCTGCGTGACCTTGAGCGCAGTGAACGTGCCTGCTGGGACTTTCACGGTTTCCTCCGCGTTAATTTTGCTGTCAATCGTGATGACGCCGCTTTCACTCATGGCTTTTGCACCCATGTTGATCGATATTTTGACTTTGAATTTGTTGGTCCAACCCGAGCCGACCAGCCATTTGGCGGCGGGTGGGAATGCCGCGCCCTCGTAGGACAGGGTTTCGATTTTCATGTTGGCGGGAAACCCCGTCATGCTGGGGTATTCGGTTTGGGTCAGGCTGCCGTCGCTTTCGCATTTGACGGTGTTCTGGACTTTCATTTTGCCGATGGTGTTTTCCATCACAAAACTCGAGCCGTTGTTGGAAACAATTTTGGTGGTGTTTTGCTGGTTTTTGAAGCTACTTTGGTACAACCAAGTGGTGTTCGCCGCCGATGGAAAGTACGGGTTGTCGCAGGCTGCCCAGGCGCTCGAGCTGAGGGTGAGGGTGGTGGCAATCAATAAAATTGGTTTCATGCCTTTACGGTAGCGTACTTTTTAAAATTTTGTCGCTCGAGGGGAAAATACCTTGTGTGGCGCGAATGGAATGGGGCTAAGACATGGCACTTTGCGGCTCGAGTTTGGTGTTCTCAGGTTGGTTGCAAGTTCCTCATCTGTGCTCTGTTAGCCTGAAAAAAGTCTAATGTGAACCATTCTTTGTTTGAAAGGTGCGATCATGAAATATCTTGGGTTGTTCTTTGGCTTGCTGGTGTTGGGTTTGATTGTGTTTGCTGGTTCGGCGCAGAACATGCCTTCAAACACAAAATCGTTGATCGAACTGGGTTGGGATTCTCCAACCCCAAACATCGTGCGAGCCAACATCAAGACCATGGAACAACGTCCGTTTGATGGTCTGACCGTCAGTTTAAATGCAGGTAGAACAATCTTCAATAAAACCGCCTACGCCGAGAGTGCCTTTACCCAGGATCGAACGGACTTGGAGGCAACAAAATTCACCAGGCTCAGCCAAAATTTTATTTCTATCTGGTCGGCTCGAGAGGCGGGTTGGGACTGGTTTGATGACAGCGATTGGATTGCGACCATCACCAATGCCCGCAACTTTGCCAAAACCGCCAAGGCGGGCAATTTCAAAGGTTTTGTTTTTGACCCAGAACCGTATGGCACAAATCCCTGGTCTTACAATGCGCAATTGTATCCAAACCAAAGTTTTGCCAGCGTGCAAGCCAAGGTAAGACAACGCGGTGCGGATTTTTTGAGCACCATTCAAAAGGAATTGCCCAGTGTCAAAATTTTGATGTTGTTCGGCGCATCACTGGTCAAAGCCCAAGCCGAAGAAAGAGGCAGTCTCGAGAAAGCCGCCTGGGTCTTGCTTGCCTCGTTTATCGATGGAATGCTCGATGTCATCAACCCGCAAGCGCAATTGATTGATGGCAACGAAAATTCGTACTATTACACCAACGCCCAAGACTTTAAAGATTTTCAAGCTTTCAAACAAGCTGCTCGAGATTATGTCTCTGTTGAAAACCGTGTCAAGTACGATCAGCAAGTCAAAATCGCCCATGCCATCTTTGCCGATGGGTTGTTGAACCTCTTGAAATCGCCACGTTTTTTTGGGTATTACTTGCAAAATGACCGCCAGCGTCAACAGTTTCTCGAGTACCTCAGCTTTCACGGGTTGCAAAACAGTGACCAGTACATTTGGGTGTACAACGAAGACATGGATTGGTGGAACACTCGCGGCAAGGGGGTTCAATTGCCCAGTGGTCTCGAGGAGACGCTAAAACGTGTTTCTCAAAAGGTCAAGCGGAATCAAGCCCTTGGTTTTAATGCCGATTTTGCAACTTTGGCGGTGCTTGGTTACAACAGCAAAATTCAGTTGACTGGCAACATCACATTGGCTGGTCAGGGTCTTGGTGGTGTGCTGCTTGACGCAGGATTTGTGCTGAAGGGTGTGGACATGGCTTGCCAGCGTTCACAGCCCGATGGTTATTTTTCCTGTACGATTCCAACTGGTTGGACTGGGACGCTCAAACCCAGCTTGCAGGGTTACACGTTTAAACCTGCTGTAATTGAATTCAAAAACTTGATCCAACAAGCCGACAACCAGAATTTTGAGGCAATCAAAAAATAAGGCTCGAGTGTGTGACGCTCGAGCCTTAAAGGTTTTATGGGTCTGAATTTATTCGCCGCGAATGGCTTTGCCCAGGTTCTCGAAAAAACCTGGTTTTTTGTGCGAGATGTCTTCGTTCACTTCCTTGGCGTATTCCTCGAGCAATTCTCGGGCGCGTTTGGAGAGTTTCTTCGGTACGCTGACCTCGAGCGTCACGATCAAATCGCCCTCGCCGCGAGATTGAAGGCGTGGCATTCCCTTGCCGCGCAGTTTTACGGTGTCGCCAGGTTGTGCGCCAGCGTGAACCTCGAGCGTCTGGTCGCCGTCCAGGGTTGGTACGGCGAAGGTTCCGCCCAGGGTCGCTTGGGCAATGCCAATCGGCAGCACGTAATGCAGGTCGTCGCCTTCGCGCTCGAGGTGCGGATGAGGCTCGAGTTCCAAGAACACGTACAGATCACCTGCGGGTCCGCCGTTGATGCCTTGGTTGCCCGCGCCAGAAACGCGCAGTCGGTAGCCCCCGTCGATGCCTTTGGGCAGCGTGACCGTGACTTTTTCGGCTTTGATGGTGCGCCCGCGCCCGTGACAGACCGTGCAGGGTTCGGGGTTGATTTCGCCCGTGCCGTGGCAGGTCGGGCATGGCGCTGCGGTCATGAAATTGCCCAGAATGGTTCGCTGTTGATGTCGCACCTGCCCTTGACCGCCGCAGGTTTGGCAGGTTTGCAAACCCTTGCCCCCAGGTTCGCTGCGTGCGCCGTTGCAGTGCGTGCAATGCTCGAGCTTGTCCACCTCAACCACCACGTCCGCGCCCGACCTGGCTTGCTCGAGGTTGATTTTGGTTTCGACTTGCAAATCCTCGCCGCGTTGGGCGCGGTTGCGTCCGCCGCGACCTCGGGCTTGCTGCCCGAAAACATCGCCGCCACCGAAGACGCTGTTGAACAAATCGAACAGGTCGCCGCCCGCGAACCCTCCAGCGCCGTTGAATGGACTGCCGGTGGGTGCTTCAGAGCCGTACTGGTCAAAATGAGCGCGTTTTTCGGGGTCGGACAGTGTGGCATACGCCTGGTTGATCTGCTTGAATTTCTCTTCTGCCTCTTTGTTGCCTGGGTTTTTGTCGGGATGGAATTTTAACGCCAGCGCCCGGTACGCCCGTTTGATCTCGTCGGCGTCGGCATTTTTGCCCACGCCCAATAATTCGTAATAGTCCATAGTGTTTTCTCTCCGCGCTCGAGGTCAGCCTCGAATCTTAAATATATTATACAAGGACACTCAAGTTTGAAGAGTGGGTTTAACTCACGGTTTGGATGGCTCGAGGTTTTGGACTGGGGTTCACAGGGCTGAGCGCCTCGAGTAAGATGTCTGGGCATATTTGAAGGAGGATTTCAATGACACTCATGGCATCACGCAGCAAAGAATTGCTCGAGACCGAATTAAAGTACGACTCTGGTGTCTACACCAAACACGAAATCGTGATTTCTCGCGGTTTGGGCGCTCGAGTTTGGGACGTTGACGGCAACGAGTACATCGATTGCGTTGGCGGTTACGGTGTCGCCAACATCGGTCACAGCAACCCGAGCGTCACCAAAGCGATTCAACTTCAAGCCGAAAACCTGGTCATGCTGCCCCAAACCCTGCCCAACGACAAACGCGCCGAATTCCTGGCGGAACTGACCTCGGTCACGCCGGAAGGTTTAAAACGCGTGTTTCTTTGCAATTCTGGCACCGAAGCCGTCGAAGCCGCCATCAAGTTCGCTCGGGTCGCCACGGGGCGCGAGAAATTCGTCGCCATGAAACGCGGTTTCTCGGGGCGCAGTTTGGGCGCGTTGGCGCTGACCTACGAACCCAAATACCGCGAACCATTCGGCAAACTGGTTCACGAAACCACGTTTGTGACCTACAACGACCTGGCGTCGCTCGAGGCAGCCATCGATGGTGACACAGCCGCCGTGATTATGGAATCGGTGCAGGGCGAGGGGGGCGTGCGTCCTGGCAACGCCGAATTTCTTCGCAGAGCCAGGGAACTTTGCACCAAGCACGGCGCGCTCTTGATTCTGGACGAAATTCAAACCGGTTTTTGCCGCACGGGCAAGATGTTTGGTTTCCAAAACTTTTGCGATCCCAAGTGCGCAGGTACATCATGCGCGCTCGAGGGTGGCTGCGCGGTTAAACCCGACCTGATGACGCTCGCCAAAGCGATGGCTGGCGGCGTGCCAGTTGGCGCTTTGGTCATGACCGACGCGGTGGCGAACGCCATGCCAAAAGGCGGTCATGGGACAACCTTTGGCGGCAATCCGCTGGCGATGGCGGCGGGCATCGCCGCGATTCGCTTTATGAAAGAAGCCAAACTCTCCGAACGTGCCTTTGAAAACGGCGAGTATTTCCGTTTAGAACTGCGCAAAATCAACTCGAGCAAGATCAAAGAAATTCGAGGCTTGGGCTTGATGATCGGCATGGAGTTAAAAGAACACAGCGCCCCGTACATTCACGCGCTCGAGCATGAGCATCATGTTCTGGCGTTGCAAGCCGGTCCCACGGTCATCCGTTACCTGCCGCCGTTAGTCATCGAACGCGCCGACATTGACCGCGTGG
>CAXTTL010000131.1:0-13731 GCA_964247135.1 uncultured Deinococcales bacterium
AGCCTCATGCGGTTGTGCGTGGGAATGATGACGCTTAAAACCATATTTTCAGTCTACGGCAATGTGCCACTCGAGTTTGGGGCAACAAAAGTTCCCCCAGCCTGGGAGGGCACTGGGGGATTCAGGGGAATCAGAAAAGAAGGCGGGTTTAAGCGTTCAGGCTGGGCACGCCAGCAACAGTGATTTTCTTGGCGGTGGACTCTGGGGCTTTCATGAGCTTGACGGTCAAGACACCATCCTCGAGTTTGGCTTCGATGCCCTCGTGCGAGAGGCGTTCAGGCAGGTTGATCTGGCGTTTGACTTCGCCCTCGGTGCGTTCGCGCCACAAGTACTTCACGCCTTCGGGCAATGCCTCGGCTTGGGTCTTGGCGCTCAAGGTCAAGACGCTTTTCTCGAGGTTCAGGTCGAGGTTTTCGGCTTTCACGCCTGGCAAGTTAACGCGCACCAACAGGTGATCGGCTGCCTCGAGCACATCGACGCCAGTGTTGGCGGTGTTGCGTGGGGTTTGGGTGTTCTCGAGGTTTGAAAGTACCTCGTCCATGAGTTTCCAGGGGTTGACGGCGCGACTGTTCATTTGACGGTACAACATAATTTTCTCCTTTTATTTGGGCTGTTTGGTAACTCGCCCACTTCTTGAGATGAATTAAAGCACACAATAAACTTGAGCGTTGTGCACTCAATTACATTGCAGAATTTAAAGTATTAAATTTGCTGTCTAATCGATTGAAACACCTGGTGATACAAAACTAAAGATAACGCTATTGAACACACAAGCAATCACTCCGAGAAACATAACTTGAAACTGTGATGCCTTGAATTTGTGACCACGCTGTGACCGATCAAGAAGCATAGTGAACCCAGGCTCGAGATGAACTTGAACCCGAAAGGAGGGTAGCTTCGATTCATTCCAGGGTCTCAGTGTCTCAGGTTGAGGGCTTTAATGACGTTTTCAAGTTCGACTGAGACAGTGCGGAGCAAATGATTGGTTTTTGGAGAAATTCGCTCAAGAGAACCTTAAATTGTGCTGCGAAGGTGAGCACAGCGATCCAAAGTGTTCGTTACAGCTTGTGGCTTGAATCTCGAGAATCCCAATGTGTGAAGCCGAAACTTGCTCAATCTCGAGGTTGAAATCCACGAATCCCTTAAAAATTGAAAACTTCACTTCTAGGAGCAATCATGAAGAACCTTGTTTTTTGGCGCTCAAGTACCATAGCGCTCATTGGAATCGGTTTGGCTTTTCTGGGCTGGAGGGCTTTTGCCGATGAACGAATTGCCTCAACGCCAATTGGACCAAACATGGTCAAGTACAGGATTGACGAGCCAAATGTCAGGCAGCCATCCACCGATTATCAAAGTCTTGTCTTTAAGCCTGGAGATCGCGTGACCATCAATGCCGGTGGCTGCGTTCAAACGGGTGGGCATGGCAGAACCTGGAAACGCTATGTCAATCCAGGTGGTTCAAATTCTGATCGTCTTTATCACGGTCTGATCTGGATTCCAGGTGCGACCGGCAGCCTGGTGCGAATTCAAAGTGTGATTGGACGAACCCTCACGATTCCACTCAATATCGGTACCGCCGACCTCTTTTTGCGGCTCGGATATGAAGATGACGGTTACGGCGACAACAGTTACAAAGACCACGATGACGGCACCGACGATCAGTGCAAAAACGTTGGCGCGGCATGGGTCGAGCTGACCGTTGAACACAAACCAAATGACACAACCACAGCACCGCCACCGTTGCCATTTGATCTGTCTCTCGCACCAATCGATGATAATTTTCTGCCCATCAATGCCAAATGGGGTTGGCAAAT
Organism: uncultured Deinococcales bacterium; assembly: GCA_964247135.1. Lineage (GTDB taxonomy): Bacteria > Deinococcota > Deinococci > Deinococcales > JAAFIG01 > JANXTZ01. Next base: position 1,815 of record CAXTTL010000131.1, read on the forward strand.
CACAAACCCAGGTCAACTTCCCGACCCAGAGGTGCAATGCGCTGGGCAGCCAGACAAGAACCCCTGCACCAATCAGGCAACCTCTCGAGACTCGTGGTCATTCATTTGTGGACCTCATGCCAATTGGTTTCCAGCCACCTATGAGGGGACCTTGAGCTGGGAATCACACTCGGCTCCGATCAAAGATGACGACTATAACCTGCGGCTTAAACGCGATGACAAAGCCGCTTTAACCAAGAACGATGAAACCAAAGGACAGTTGCTCGAGTTTTCATCGGACGAAACGATAGATCATTTCAAAACCCCCTGGTGGGATGGTTTCCACAAGGCGGTGGACAAGAGCGATGCTGCCGCCCACGCGCTGGTCGATGGGCGTTTTGCGATTGTCACAGGGTTGGTCGGTCTGGACTGCGAGCACTCATGCGGTTCAGAATTGCACCCCGTTTACGCGATGGCAATTCGTGTCAAGGACGATCCTTCGGATGAGGTCTGGGCGATCATGGTGCGCAATTGGGGCAATGAAGGTTTTTGCAGCTCCGATCAGCACCTGCTGCCATTAAAGACGTTCAGTTTTCGTCTTCCCTGGCGAGCAGGTGCAACGCAAGTGACCTCCGTTCAAGGAACGCAATTTCTCTCGAATGACCCACAAGCCAGTGGTCCCAGCATGAGTGCCGCCGTCAATCAGGGCGTGTTGGCAAGTTTTACGATGTCTGACCCACACGAGGATGGCACACGCATCAATGGTGAACTCCATTTGCGCTGGTCAGCGCCTGCGGGAATATCAATGCGACTTCCGATCAGGGCGATCCCACCTGGTCCCGTCACACTTCCCGTAGAAACCGAAGACGATGCCGAAGCAAAATTTGGCGCACTGGTTACGAACATGCCCAAACAGGCACGTACCGCCCTGCTTGCCAATATTGCAAAAAAGAACATCGCTCAAGATCAAACAAAGTTTGCAGCCAAAGCACTCGTCAGTGTCTCCAACTTGCCAGCCTTAAATGTTTCAAGACTGCGGACAACTCAGATAAGAACCCAGGCTGTTCCCGCAATACGTTGGGTTAAACACCGCCAACAATTGCTCAAAGCGGTCTGTGCAGCATACGGTGGCAAACTCGAGGGTTTCCCCGCTGGGGCTTGCGACGGCGTGAAGTAGGGGCATTGCAATGTAAAAACGTGATGCAATCGGCTGAAGCCAAGAAAAAAGCTCGAGCCGTAAAGCTCGAGCTTCCCAAAATATTTTGATCTTTAGCTTGGCAAGATGGTGGTGTTCGTCGTACCGCCCGTGGTGGCACTTGGGTTCTTTTCGATGAAATCATCGATTTTTAAAACCAATTGGCGCATCGCCTCTTGCACCGCCGCCGCAACTTCCCGCGCCATGCGAATGTCGTGACCCGTGTTCAACTCGGCAACGTTGACTTGCAATTGGTCGCCGTCCACCGTGATCTCGAGACCAAAACGTGGAATGAGCGCGGTCGCAACGGCTTGGGCGCTGTTCATGTCGGTCGCCATCGCCATGAGTGTGCCTTCTTTGAGTGATTTCAGTGGGTTTGTGGGTTGCATGAATAATCCTTTCAAAACTGCTTAAAAGTCTCGAGCGACCATGCCCGTAAGGTGCATCATATGGTCAAGACAGCGAGCTTACCGTGTCAGGGTGAGGATTCACAAGGAGGGAATTCTCGAGAAGAGATCAAATGGCGTCGGGGCGAGACGCGTCTCACCCCGACAGAATACGTACTTCTCGAGCTTTCAAAGTCCGTACAAATCACTGAATTTGCTTTTCAAATACGCCACATACGGTTTTGCGGTCAGTGGTTTCCCCGTGGCTCGAGCGATCAATTCTGGTGGTAGGTAGGTTTTGCCGTACTGGTGAACGTGCTCAATCAACCAACCCAGTAAGGGCGCGTATTGCCCCGCCGCGAACATGCCGTTCAGGTCGCCCAGGGTTTCTTTGGCGGTCTCGAGCAATTGCACGCTTAAAATGTTGCCCAAACTGTAGGTCGGGAAGTACGCGAACAGCGCCTCAGACCAGTGAACGTCTTGCATCACACCATTGGCATCGTTTGGCGGGGTAATGCCGAGGTATTCCTGCATTTTGGCATTCCAGGCTTCGGGGAGTTCTGAAACCTTCAACTTCCCTTCAAAGACCGCCAGCTCGAGTTCAAATCGCAGCATAATGTGCAGGTTATAGGTGATTTCGTCGGCTTCGACACGGATTAAACTGGGCTGCACACGGTTGACGAGCTTGTACATGGTTTCCGCGTCCACGTCGCGCAAACTTTCGGGAAAATAATTTTGCAATTTGGGAAACCAGTGCTGCCAGAAGGCTCGAGATCGTCCGACCAGATTCTCCCAAAGGCGCGATTGGCTTTCGTGAACGGTGCTCCAGCAACCTCGAGCCAGGGGGGTGCGGCGCAGGTGCTCGCCCGTGTTTTGCTCGTACATGGCGTGTCCAGCCTCGTGGAACGTGCCAAACAACGCCATTGGCAGGTAGTTGGGGTCGTAACGCGTGGTCATGCGCACGTCGTCTTTGGAAAAATTGATGGCGAACGGGTGCGCGGTCGGGTCGAGCCGTCCTCGGTTGAGGTCGTACCCAAAGGCTTGGGACACCTCGAGCGCGAAGGCTTTTTGTTTGTCGATGTCGTAATGACGTTTGAGGTTGCTGTAATCGGCAACCTCGCCTTTGGCGGCGATGGCTTTGACCAATGGCACGGTCTCGAGACGCAAATCGGCAAAAATCCCGCGAATGTCTTCGGTTTTTAAACCAGGGTCGTAATCCCAAAGGAGCGCGTCAAACGGATGCGCGGAACTGTCGTAGTAATTGGCGGCTTTGCCTGCCATTTCAAACATCTTCTCGAGGTGCGGCAAAAACGTTTTGAAATCGTTTTTGCCTCTGGCTTCCTGCCAAGCGTTGCTCGAGCGTGCCCTGGCTTGCGAGAACTCGGCAACGAATTCCGTGGGCAGTTTGCTCTTGCGGTCAAAATCGCGCCTGACCTGACGCAGAAGCGCACCCTCAAACGATTGTTGCTCGGCAAATTCTGGCTCGAGTTCGGAAAGCAATTCTTTCAACTGCGGCGCCGTACCTTTTTGATGGATGATGCGTGCCAGGGTTGCACCTTGCAGCGCTCGGGTTTCAATGCCACCGCGCGGCATTTGGGTTTCCTTGTCCCAACTCAAGACGCTCGAGATGCCTGACAAGTCACTGATTTCGGCGAGCAAATTTTTAAACGTTTCAAGATTTTGGTTCATGACCCAGTCTACTCGAGCTTGTGTTTTGATGGCTTAAATTGTCTTGTTTCCCACAAAATGCTGTATGGTTTCCGAATTTGGTTTGGGATAAGTTATCCACACCCTGATTCCAAATGCTGGGGATTGACAAGCAATTGCCCCAAGTGCTAAATCAAGATTTAAGTTGTTCTAAACAGTAAAAATCGATTTTTTGTTGCAGACAAAATCACTCGATTTAAGTTATCCACACCCGCATCAAACCTGTGGATAACTTGTGGATAACTTTTAAGCTTGCGTCTCGAGCGCCATTTTGGCACGTTCGACAAATGCCCTGACCATCTGGTGGTCTTTGACTGCCGCCGAGGCTTCCACGCCGCTCGAAACATCGACGCCCCAAGGCTTGAGTTGCCGCACCGCTGCCGCCACATTCTGAGGATTCAACCCGCCCGCCAGCAACCAACGCCTGCCCCCGAGCTTTGCCGTCTCGAGTAACTTCCAATCGAAGGCTTGTCCAGAACCAGGATCAAGACCATCAATCAGCAAGGTGTCATGTTTTGGAAGCTCGAGGTTGGGCTTAAAACTGACCGCCCGAATCACTGGGCGTAACTTTGCCACCTGCGCGGCGAATTCATCCGATTCCTGACCATTGAGTTGCACCGCGCTCAACCCAACCTGCTCAACCGTCTCGAGAATCGTCTCAAAGCTGGCATTGCGAAACACACCAACCCGAGCCATGAACGGACTTAACGCACGGCTGATTTCTTGCGCCCGAGGAAAAGCAAGAAAACGTTTTGTGCCAGGCACGAAATTCAAACCGAGCGCGTCAGCCCCAGCCTGTTCTGCAAAAAGTGCATCTTCGACTCGAGTGACGCCACAAATTTTGACCCGAATGGAAGGCAGCATGGTTTGATTCTATCTCGAGATGTGATTCAAAGTTGAAAGAACGAATTTCGGGCAATAAAAAACGCGCCCGTTTAGGCGCTGATAAATAAAGGATACCAGGGAATGCACTATTCGTCAAGCACATGCACCTGAGTACCGTTTTTCACGTGTTATCGGTGCGCACGGCGCACCGAAGACCAATATCTCGAGATACAACGCACTTGCTCTGAAAGCCCTTAAACCAATAACCTGAACCCATGACCGCCAAAAAACCAGCCAATCAAAAACCAAAAAACATCTCCCGAACCAAAACTTCAAGCTCGAGCCTCAAAACCAAAAGTGTCACCGTGGCGTTTCAGGGCGTTCCTGGGGCTTACGGCGAGATTGCCGCGAACGCCAGCAGCCCGAACGCCGCGCCCAAGGGTTACACGACCTTTCACGAGGTGCTCGAGGCGGTGCGAATTGGCGAAACCAATCTGGGGGTGATTCCAGTCGAAAACTCGTTGGCGGGCACGGTCTATCAGGCAATGGACTTGCTGCCCGAAACGGATTTGCACATCATCGGCGAGATCATTGTGCGCGTCAACCATCACCTGCTGGCATTGCCAGGGGTCAAACTCGAGCAGGTCAAACGTGTTCACTCGCACCCGCAGGCGCTGGCGCAAAGCGACGGATTTATTGCCAAGCACCACATGATCCCCATTGCGGCTTTTGATACCGCAGGCGCAGCCAGTGAGCTGATCGAACGCGGCGCAACCGACGAAGCGGTGATTGCCAGCAAACGCGCCGGCGAACTCTACGGCTTGACCGTGTTGGCGGCAGGCATCGAAGACGAAGACTTCAACTACACCCGCTTTCTGGTGCTGTCAAAACACGAAATCGAACCCCAAGACGTACCGTACAAAACCAGCCTGGTCTTTGCCGTGCGTCACACGCCAGGATTTCTGCTCGAGACGCTCAACCAATTAAAGGGCTTGAACCTCACCAAAATCGAGTCCCGTCCGCGCCGCGACCGCGCCTGGAGTTACCTGATTTACATCGACATCGAAGGTGACGCTCGAGAAACCCGCATCGCCCAAGCGCTGGTCGGTGTGCTGCAAAAAGCCAGTTTTGTGAAGGTGCTCGGCTCGTACCCGATGGCACTCGAGCCTGTGGGTTGAAAGAAATTGCTCGAGCAGTCCAAACCGTTTTTTCACGTTTAAAACTGACAAAAGAGGGTAATCTAAGACCAATGCGTCGTTTGATCCTTCCTTCCCTGGCACTCTTCACAGTGCTCTTTCTCGCCACCAGTTTCGCTTTTTCTTACACCGTCAAAGCGGGCGACACGCTTTACAGCATCGCCAGGAACTTTCGCACCACCGTCAGTGAACTCGAGCGGCTGAACAACCTCTCGAGCGCCACGGTCAAAATAGGGCAGGTGTTGACCATTCCCACCGTGACCAGCAGCAAACCTGCCCCCAACCTGACCCCAGGAACTCGAGAAGCCACGTTTCAAGGGCAAACCAGCGCCAAAGTGATTCACCGTTTAAAAGCCGTCCCTGGCGACCCTGTGACTGTGCGGGTGCTCGGCGCCAAAGGCGGAGCGCCGATTGTCACCTGGGGTCCGCAACGCCCCGACGGCACGTTTGAAGAGTTGGTCATGACCCCCGACGGCAACGACTGGGTCGGCGTTGGGCGCGAACTGCTCGGCGAACCACCCAAAACCGTCAATCTGGAAACCAACATCGGCGTCGAAGCCATCACCTCGAGCGTTCAGTTGTTGCGCGACCCGCAAGGCATTCAAAACGTTTTTGTCAGCCAGCAGGTGCTCTCAACCGCCAACGACACCAACCGCGAACGCGAACTGGCGGTCTTAAACCCCGCCTACAAACAAAGCGAACTGACCCCTCGAGCCTTTTTTAAGCCGTGGACTGCGCCGATTAACAGCGCCCACATCAGCCCTTTTGGGCAAGCCAGACGTTACGAACGCGGTGGAGACGTGAAATACCATTACGGCGAGGATTACGCGGGCAAAATCGGCGACCCGATCCGTGCCGCCAACGATGGCACGGTGGTCATTGCAGGGTTTTACGCGATTCGCGGCGGTTTGACTGGCATCGACCACGGCGCGGGCATTGTCAGTCTGTACTTTCACCAATCCAAAATAAACGTGGTTATCGGGCAAAAAGTCACTCGAGGTGAAATCATCGGTTTGGTAGGCGGGACGGGTTTTGTGACCGGTCCGCACCTGCACTTTGAAATGCGCGTCCGGGGCGAAGCCACCGACCCAAAACAGTGGATCGGCAAAATTTTCCCTTAAAACCTCGAGCGCATCAGTTTTTTTTCTCATCTGAAACGATAAAATAACCTTTATGCGAATGGCTGGTATCACCCAAGCACTCGGTTTTGTATTGATTGGCGGCTTGGCACTGGCGCAAGTTGCCAACCGACCCGACCCCGTGGTCTTGTTCGTCAACGACCTGCCCGTGTTTGAGGGCGAATACAACCGCGCCCAAATCGAGAACCCAGCCGCCGCGCTGCCCGCCAAAGGATTCTTTAAAACAGACCGCAACAACCTGGCACTGGCAAGCGTGGTCAAAACCCAAGCCATTCAAAGTGATGCCAGCAACATCGAAGTCAGCAGCAGCGAAGTCGATCACGACATCAACGACCTGATGAAACAAAACAACTGGGATTTTGGGGAGTTTAAACAAAACATTGAAGCCGCCGGTTACAGCGTCGAAAGTTACCGCCGCCAAATCCGCCAACAACTGCGCAGTGAACGCCGAATCGTCCAAATCAAAGACCAAGTCAGCCTCAGCGCCGAAGAACTCAATTTATATTACAACCTCTTTAAAAACCGTTACGCCAACAACGGCAAAGTTTTGCCACTCTCGCAAATCAAAAACCAAGTCGAATTTGATGCCAGAACTGTCAAAACCAACGCCACACTCGAGCACTGGTATCAAAAACTGATGAAAGGCGCCACACTTCGCGCCCCAGAAAACTCGAGTTTGGAAGTGTATAACCCCATTGTTGCCAAGATGGGAAAAAGCGAAATTGACCTTTGGACGTTAAACCATGCCGTTTACAACGATCCCAGGTTTACAGTGCTGCAAAGCGGCAACCAAAACCTGGCAAATGAACTTCAAAAACTAAAAACCAATATCCTCGAGCAACTGATCAACCAATGCGCCGCCCTCGAGTTTGCCCAAAAAAGCGGTCAACCATTTGTTGGGCAAGGACAAGACTTGCTGGAGGCGGTGACCAATTACAAATTACAACACCTGAGCGTCACAGATGCCGAAGTCAAGCAGTACTATCAAACCAACAGCGCCAGCTTTCAAACCCCAGGCTTGGTCAGCTTCAAAACCTTTGCTTTCGTCAACACCAACACCGCCAACGCGTTCCGAAACGAACTGATTCGCAGTGGGCGCCCAGTCGAAAATCTTGCCCGCAAATACAGCCAAAGCTCGAGTCAACTGATTCAAGGCACCACAAACCAACTGAACCCAAGCGTCAAAAAAGCCATCTTTGATCAGAAGCTCAGCAGGGTCAAAAACGGTTTGATCACACCAACCACCAAAATGAACGGCAAGAACCTTGTGTTTTTTGTGCAAAACATTCAATACCCAAAAACACCAAGCTTTGATCAAGTCAAAACCCAGGCTTTACAAAAAACACTGGCATACAAACGTCAAACGACCACCCAGACCTGGCTGCAAAACGCCCGCAAAAGCCTCAAGCTCGAGAATCAACTACAAGCCATTCAAAAAGATTCTGAAGCCCGTGGAAACCGCAGTGGAAGCATCGCTGCGACCCAATCAAATCCAATTCCCAAACCAGAACCCAAAACCCCAATCCTTCAACCCTAAACAGCTCAACTCGAGCTGGCAAAACACGCACGATTGACACGACAACCTCGAGCACATATAATCTCGAGCGCTGCCCAAGAAGGGCATGAATGGCCTGTTAGCTCAGTCGGTAGAGCAGCTGACTTTTAATCAGTGGGTCGCTGGTTCGAATCCAGCACGGGCCACCAAACAAAACCTCCGTCACTGACGGGGGGTTTTTGTTTCTCGAGAAGCTCGAGAAATGCTAGATTTTGCCCTTTTTTGCCCCGTGGATGTAACGCGGATGTAGTAGAGATTTTTAGTTCAGTGGGAGGGCTTGAAACGTCCGTGCTGGAACGGGCGTTTCAAACAAATCCACCACATGCTGACGGCGTTCAGACTCGAGCACATGACGATATACGTCCAACGTGATCGAGACTTTCGAGTGTCCAAGTACCTTGCTGACCACTTCAATCGGCATTCCTCGCCGTAGCATCAGTGTCCCAGCCGTATGCCGCAAGTCGTGGGGTGAAATGATCGGCAGGGCAGCACCAGATCGAATCACCAACTCGAGTTTGGCGCGGTGAACCCATGCAATGGCTTTGAGTCGATCTTTAAAAGCCACTTGGTACTCAACCCAGATTTTTTTACCCCTTGCATCTCGCTCGCCCGAATCACGTTTTCGGGTGATGGGTTCAGTCGTGGACCACTCGAGTAATCCTTTTAAGGAACGGTCAAGGTTATCAGGGTGCGTGTATGTGCCAAGGGTGGTGGCAAACACTGGGGCATCCTCACGGAAGGCAATGCCATTTGCCTCCAATTCAGCGAGTTGTGATTTTCGTTGCCACTCGAGAACCGCTTTGAGACTTGCGGGAATCAGCACCTCTCGAGTGCCAGATACGGTTTTGGTCGGACGCATCTCGAGCTTGCCGCCTGGTGTGGTGAGGTTTTGCTTGACTTGCAATAAATCATTCTCGAGATCCAAGTCACACCAGCGAAGTCCCATTACCTCGCCACGACGTAAACCAATTGAAACACAGGTAAAGAGCGCCGACCACAAACGGCAAGAGTCAATGGCATACAGGGTTTCACCCAATTCATGTAATCGAGCCACCTGATCGAAGTCCAAGGCGATCCCAGGATGTTCGGTGCGGCTGACCTTGACACGTTTGACCGATTCTGTTGGATTGATGGTAATCAACCCGTCAGCCACCGCCTCACGAAAGACTGCCCGCAAGCGTGTGCGGATGTGCGCCAGTGTGCGGCTCGAGGTCATCCTGCCAGCACCCATGCCACTTTCTGCGGGTGTGACTGCGAGTTTAGCAAGGGTGTCACGGATGTGAAACGCTTTGACTTCTCGAGGTTTGAGTGTGCCGATGTATTTGAGTGCCGCAGCCAACTCGCGTTGATACGAGATTCGAGAATTGGTGGAGAGGTTGGTTTGACGCTCGAGCCAGGTTTGGGCGTATTCGTTTAAGGTGGACTTGTCGGGTGGGGCAAGCAAACCTTTTTGATGTGCAGTGATTGCACCAGCGAGGGCTTTGGCGGCAGCGGTTTTGTCTTTTTCCGTGCCAGCTCGAGCGATGCGTTTTCCATCTTGGTCATAACCCAATGTGACCTGCCACGACCACTTACCGTTATCGCGCTCCCAGATAGTTCCAAGACCGTTTGCCTTATACTTTGCTTTTCGTTCCGCTTTCTTTTTTGCCATCTTCGATCACCTCGAGTTTGATTCGCACACCAAGAAACTCGAGCAAGTCCTTTCCAGTTTCGGTCAGCAAGGATTTTCGACCTGTGAAGTACGGGTTGACCGCTTGCCGATTGATGTTCTTGCTCGAGGCAAACGCCGCTTGTGTTTGTTTGCGGGTTTGCATGGCTTTATTGATTTCGTCGATCAGTTGTTTTTCAATGTCTCTCACCTCCTGAACTTAGCAGACTGTCAATCCTTTGCGTTGACAGTAAACCTTCCAGGTTTACAATGAGAGCACTTGTGGAATGGGAAGTCAAGCGCTCGAGTCACCAAATTTCAGTTGCTCGAGTTCCCAACGCTGCAATGCTTCAATTGGAATGCGAATGACGGGACGACGACTGTTCGGATCACCCAATTTGATGGCAGGCAAGCGCTTCTCTGCGATTTCTTTGTAAATCATGCGACTGTGAACTCCAAACCGACTGGCTGCCGCGCCGACAGAAAGATATTCTCGAGCTTCACCCATCACTGTTCACGCTCCTTTGCATCGGAAAGTGTTTGACACCGACGCTGATGTCAGGGTAGTGACCGACTGGGATGCTCGAGTTATCATGTTTGCATCAGGCGCTTGAGTTATTGAGTGCAACAACTAAAAATAAGGATAGACCAGCCAATAAAAGCGGCTGGTCTAAACCTCAAGCACTGAATTTTAATCGCGTTGACCAAAATGAAATTGTCGTTCGGCTGGAGCATCCACCAAAATCTTACCTGTTCGCGGCGCTGAATTACCTTCAATTGGAGTTACGCATTTCTCTCGTTCGCACACTTTGAACCCGTCCCAGGCAGCCCAGTAAGTCGGACTGGAAAGAAGATTCCAAACACCCGTAAAGGTTTGACCATCGTCAGCAAGGGTGAACACGAACTCGCCACCTCGAGCATCGGCGGGCGCATCACCGTCTGGTTCGTTGGTCAACCAATTGCCATTCCACGGATTTGACCACCAGCGCCCCTCCCAAACGCGACCATCGGCGGACAACAAACCGTACAACACCCAAGCGTGAAATCCTGAACCGTCTTGAATGCCTTCCATCCGCACGAAAATCTCGTTGTGGGCATTGACAATGTTGCCACCATAACGAATCCGCAATGGGATTCCTTTTGGCGTGTTCAACATCTCACCGTTTTGTACATTCTGCCAGGTTGCTGCCCAAATTCCTTCAAACGATCCTTGCAACCCTTCTGTAACTTCGTGTGGCATAGCAGCCTCCTTGATCCAGCTTGGATCTGAGCTTGGAGTTCAGAACAATCCCGATGGCGGTGTCACAATAACAGTTAGCAAATCTCGAGCGGGGAAAGGTGGCGGGTTAAAGCTTTTGCGATAACGCGGGTTGTGACTGATTTTCCGACCATCCCAAGGAAACCAGTTTGTCGGTTGCGAGGAGATATTAAAACCACCTGTGAATGTTTTTTCATCTGGGCTGAGTTCAAAGAAGAACTGCCCGCTTTGGTTGAGGAAACTGTCGTTTCGCAATTCACTGATTGGACCGCCACCGTTGTCGAACCCGTTCCACATTGGTCCCCAAAAACGTCCAATCAGAACGCGCTCCTCGAGGTCTGTGCGAGCATACGAATTCCACTGTGGCTTCAAAAATGGCACGCCATCGGTGTAGCTCAATGGCTGATTGCCCTTGCCTGAGTAGTAGATAAAATTTCCGCGCTGCCCAAGGCGCAAAAGGGATTCAATACTCATTGCGGTACGTGCCTCTCGACTGAGAGTGTTGTCGTTGCGATTCACACCTGCAAACGTTTCTTCCCACGTGCCTTCAAAGTTTCCCATGTAATCCTCCGGTGTTAGAATCTTTGGAATGCTTGAGCCTGTCTGGTTATTTTGCCAGTCCCTCGAGCTGTTTCATCTGTGCCTCGAGTTTCTTCATGGCATTTGCCAATTCGCCATGAATATTGCGAGCGGCTTCCAAACGGGTTTTGTAATTCGGTGAGCCGTTGCTGTCTGTTTGAAACCAAAATGCTGGCTCTAATTGTGCGAGACCCTTGGTCGGAACAATTTGGACGAGCGAAGCGATCATTCCATCGTTCAGATATCTGGAAACTGGATCACCTGGATCTCGAATCGGTCCAACACGAATTGGAACGTCCTCCCACAGTCCAAGGCTTTGCGCGAACTGAACAATTTTGAAATTCCGCATCATTAGAAAGACGATGTAGGCTTCCCAACTTTTGGTTTTGTACTGTTCGCAGTCAGCTTCAGACCTGCCAGAATTGAGACACGCATAGTATTGCTTCATTT
>CAXTTL010000132.1:0-13425 GCA_964247135.1 uncultured Deinococcales bacterium
CGCGCCACGCAGTTGGCAGCCAACACGATCAGACGGGTCGGCTTGCGCAAACAAGTCGAAGATCAGATCAGACAACTTTCCTTGCTGCGCGACATCGATCTGGCGATCACCAACAGCCTCGACCTCGAGAGTGTGCTGGCGTACTTTCTCAAAGAATGCGTGACGCAGCTCGGGGTCGATGCCGCCACCGTGGTCTTGTACCATCCCTCGAGCAACGACCTCGAGTACGTCGCATCAAACGGTTTCAAAGTCGATCCCAAAGGCACGAAACTGCAAATCGGTGAGGGACGCCCAGGGTTGGTTGCGCTCGACCGCAAAATCATGCACATCAATGACCTTGACAAGCGTGTACCGGACACCGAAAGCCAACCGCATTGGGCAATGGAGCAATTTATTTCCTGCTGGTCCATTCCGCTCTGGTCGAGTCACGGCTTGCAAGGCATTCTGGAATTGTTCAGCCGCGCCCGAAGCGATTTTGGCAACAACTGGCAAACGTTTTTGCAAGCCCTCTCGGTCCAAGCCGCCATCGCCATCGAAAACTCGAGACTGTACACCGACCTTCAGGCGGTAAACCAAGAACTTGCCCACGCTTACGACGCCACCATCGAAGCCTTGTCGGCGGCGATAGACCTGCGCGATCACGAAACCGAAGGTCACAGTCAACGGGTCACGTTGCTGACCACCGAAATGGCAAAAGCGATGGGTTTGGATGCCAACAGCAGCCTGCAAATGCGCCGAGGGGCGCTGCTTCATGACATTGGCAAACTTGGCATCCCAGACAGGGTGCTGTTAAAACCGGGCAAGCTCGACAGCGCCGAATGGCATTTGATGCAACAACATCCGGTGCTCGCCCACCGATGGCTCTCAAAAATACCCTTCTTGCGCCCTGCCCTCGAGATACCTTACGCCCACCACGAACGCTTTGATGGCACCGGCTACCCGCTGGGACTCAAAGCCCAAGAGATACCCCTGGCAGCCAGGATTTTCGCCATCGTTGACGTTTACGACGCGCTGGTCTCCGACCGACCGTACCGCAAAGCCTGGACGCCACAAAAAACCCTCGATTACCTGCTCGAGTTTAGCGGCAAGCACTTTGATCCCGATTTGATTCAAGTCTTTGTGCGCATCATGGGTGACTCGAGGATTCAAGCGCAACTTGAAAATGCGGTTTGAGCGCGAATTGGGTTTTATTGTCTGAAAAGAGCCTCGCCAATTTCTTATCTTGAGAAATTGGCGAGGCTCGAGTTTATCCGCAATTTCAAGAACTTTTAGAAGCTCAAATCAAACTGCTTGAACATGACCGACAACGGTCTGGCATCACCTTTGGCAAAATCGCTGCCGACACCATTAAACGCCTTGACCCGCAACGCCAAGGTGTTGCGACCACGAATTGGCGTCAAGGTCAACTGATGTTTTTGGTTTTCGCCCGCATGTAAACCCGACCACACCTCGAGCGGTTTATTATTGAACAAAACCGTGATTTCCTGCCCTTCGATTGGGTTAAACACGTCCAGGTTCAACTGCACAGGTTGGGTGCTCGAGCGCCAAAAACCGACGCTGGATTCCTGCCCCAACGCCCAGCGCACACCATTGGTTTCGATATCGGCAAACCCGTGCAACTCGAGGCGTTCGCTGCGGGCGGTTAACGATTTTGTTCCAGCGCTCGGCTCGAGCAGCTTGGCGGCGGCGACAGGCAAGGCGCAACGGTTCGCCGACACGACCTTCAAATCCTTGGTTTCGGCGTACAGGCGCACGCGTTGCGGGTTGTCTCCGTCCAGCGCGAGTGGAATTTTCAGGCGGTAATTCTGACCCACCAAACCAAGGCGTGAGGTCATGGATTTGCGGTTGGTCGCGCCGATCACTTCAAAGCGCAGTTTCTCGAGCTTGGGGCTGCTGAGGTTGACCACCAGGCTGCCCATCGGGTTGGTGTCGGCGCCCAGCACAAACTCCTGATACCCGGTGCCCAGGACAGGTTTTAAGCCTGAATCCTGGCAACCGTCCTGGATCAGACCGCCCAGGGTCAACGCCCAATCTTGAGGCAGTGCGGATTGGTCCACATCGAGCAAAAACGCCTCCCACAATTGCCAGATCACGACTTTTGGCGCTGAGGTCTGGTAAATGGGGTCGCGCAAATAATCTTCCATCGGCAACCACGGACCACGCCCAGCCTGCGCTGCGTTGATGACATCGGTGGAGAGGTTGTAGGGCAAGCCGTACTCGAATGGCCACTGCCGCCCACCTTTGGACGCGGACGACCCGACCAGCACCACCTTGGCATCGTTGCCGCCGAGCAAACCGCTGCTTGGCGAAAGTCGCTCGAGTTCGTAAGGAATAAAAGCTTCGGGTTTGTATTTTGCCCGCTGTGCTGCGGGCAGGCGCGGCAACAAGCTCGATTCCTGATAGGTCTCGGGCGGCATCGCGCGAAGCTTGAAGCTTGCCTTTGGTAAATCCTTGATATCGACGGTTTTACGCACCACATCCGCCACGGCTTTGGCGGCAATCAACGCGCCTCGGCTCGAGAAGTGATGGTCCAGACGCTGGTAGACGGGGTACTGGCTTTCCTCTTTGGTTTTTTTGCCTTCCATTAATGGGGTCAGCAAATCCACGGCGTTGACACCCTGACCGCGCAGCGCCTCGAGCGCCCGCGCGTAACGGCTGCGCATGGTGTCGGTCAGTGGGAAATCGCTCGGCAGTTCGCTTTCGTAAACGTGCAGTTTGGCGGGCACGAGCGCGACCACCAATTGAATGCCTTTTTGTTTGAACATGGTGCTGGCTGCGCCGATCAGGTTTATTTTTTCGGTCATGTCGCTTGATGTTTCGTTCTGGTACGCGCCGTATTCGGCGACATGAAACAACCAACCGTCTTTGCCCTCTGCCACACCCGTTTCCTGAAACTGGTTAAAGGTTCCAGCAATTGCCAGACCGCCGAACAGCAGTCCGACCAACCACCCAGAGCGCCGCATCAGCGTGCCTCCGTGGTGTTGCGCACCCAGGTCGTGCGCAAGGTTTTGGCGTCACCAACCACGATCACGCTGTAAGCAACGTTAGGCTCGAGTTGGATTTCGGGCAGCGGCAGCATTTGCGTGCCAGCATCGACGGCAAGTTTGATCTTGACCGGATTGACCGCCATCATGTCGTAATGCTCGGGTTGGAGCTTGTTCCAGACGGTCAGCTTACCGTCGCTGGTCTTGATTGACACCTCAACTTTGGAGAGGTTGTATGCCGACAAGCGCGACTGGGTCAAGCTCGAGGCGCTGCGGTCGGGGTTGACCCACCAGCGCCCAGCCACCAATGCCACCGAATAAAATCCGCCCGCCTCGAGGGTCAAATTGGTTTTGCTCGCGCCGCTGACCAGGACGTGCGTGCCCTGTTTGAAAATTCGGTACGCACCGGCTTGGGCAGGTTGGAGTTGTTCTGCCAACGATGCGCCGTCGATGGTGGCGGAACTGGCGTTTGGGGTGGCATTGATGAACCGCACAAATGCCGAGTCGGCTGGGGGCGCGGGCGTGTAGAGCGGCGGTGCCGCCAGTGCCGTGCCGCTTAAAAATGCCAGTAACCATAATTTTTTCATGTTCTTCCCCTTAGAATTTTGTCTTGTTGCTCGAGATGGATGTTTCAGTTGGACTTTCCGATGGTTGAAGCCTTCAAACTTGGTAAAGCTGCGTCGATGGGTTGGTACAAAAAGCGTTCGTTGAATTCCCAGATCAAAATTTTCGGCGGCGCATTTTCAAAAGCCGAGTCGTTCAGGTACGCCGTCATGCGGCGCTCAAAGCCCGAACCCTCCTTGGCAAGGTTCAGCACCGTCGCGCCCAGCGTTTCTTGCAGCGCCCCGTGAAAATTGCCGCGCAGGCAGTACGAGGTCCCAACCAGCACCACCTCGGCGCTGGGTGTACCCAGCAAGCCCTGGTTGGCTGCCTCCAGGCTTTTGGTCTGCTCGGGAGCTTCTAAGTCGCTGGCGGGTCGCCAGGGGGCTTGTAGCCCGTCCAGGCTCATCAGGCGAATCAGGTCGCCGCTGCGCTCTTGCAGGCTGGCTCGGCTGGTCTTGAAACTGCTGCTGGTCAGGTCGATACCAAGCTTGCGAATGGTCTGTGCCACCGCCCGCGCCGCGACTCGAGCGCCCGCCGTGTTCCAGTGGGTGTCGGTGCGGTAATACACCTCTTGCTTTTTGGCGGCTGCACCGAGTGCCGTCTCGAGGTGAACCACGCTGACCCCGCCGCGCTCGAGGGTATTGGCAAAACCTGCGTAACCTGCCTGCATGTCGCTGGACAACTTCATGCCGAGCAAATGCTCGGGGTGAATGCGGGCTTTGCTCGGGCTGACCGCCATGACTAATTTGACGCCTCTGGTTTTCAAGGCATTGGATAACCGAATCACCGCCTGCGCTCGGGTCTGCCAGGATTTGGTGGCATCGGCGGGTTGCTGGAGGTCTTGGGTCAGGTACAGCCAGCCGCCCTGCCCGAGCTGCACCGCATCGTCGGCGCTTTGGAGAAAACGGTAGCGCAGGGCGTTGACGGTTTGGATCAAATGCTGACGAATCGGCAGGGCATCTGCAAACCTCGAGTTGAAATCTTGAGCCGTACCCGCGCCCATGCCGCGCAAAGTCAAGGCAGCCAGCACGCCGCCGACCACCAGGGTCAAGCCAAAACCGAGGGCGAACAAACGGTTGAGGCTCGAGGTCTGAGCCTCAATCTTGGAAGGTACTTTTTTGGTTATGCGATTGGAACCCGAGAGGAATGGAAATTGAGAGACGGGATTTGAATAAGACATGACAACCTCCTAAAAACGGAAATACAAGAATGGAGACGCGCTGCGTGCCGCGACGACCGCCAGCGCCAGCCAGAACACGGGCAGCAACAGACTGCGGCTGAACATGGCGATACGAAACTCGAGTTTGTGCCAATGCGGTGCGATGTAACAGAGTGCCAAACCGATTCCCAGGGCGGTCAAACGCTCGGGGGTGGCGACCAGGGCGGCATTGTGGGTGAGTTCCCAACCCCTGAAACCAAACGCCGCCGCGAACTTTTCCATCGCCTGCCCCGCGTCGCTCGAGATAAAGAAGAAACGCCCCAGAATCACGACCGCCATCATTTTGGGTAGCGCGTACCAGGCGGGCGGCGCGGGAAGCTTAAAGTGGTCTTTCAAAAAACGCTCGAGCATCAAAAACCCGCCATTCCAAGCGCCCCAAAGCACGAACGTCCAGTTTGCACCGTGCCACAAACCACCGATCAGCATGGTTGCCATAAGATTTATATA
This sequence comes from uncultured Deinococcales bacterium, assembly GCA_964247135.1. Lineage (GTDB taxonomy): Bacteria > Deinococcota > Deinococci > Deinococcales > JAAFIG01 > JANXTZ01. Next base: position 5,254 of record CAXTTL010000132.1, read on the forward strand.
AGTTCGGACTTCAGACTGACGATTGCCGCCGAGCGAAAAATAGACGTAACGCTTTAAAAAACTCGAGAGCGACAGGTGCCAGCGTTGCCAGAATTCGGTGATGCTGAGCGCCGTGTACGGGTGGTTAAAATTTTCGGGCAGCGCAATGCCGAGCATTCCCGCCACGCCGATAGCCATGTCGCTGTAACCGCTAAAGTCGTAGTACAACTGTACCGTATACGCCAGACCGCCCAGCCAGACGTTGGCGGCGGAACTGGGGTCGCTCGAGGCGAAACAGCCCTGCACCAACGGCGAGAGCGTGTCGGCGATCAACAGTTTTTTGCAAAACCCGACCATAAATCGCATCGCCCCAGTGCCAAATCCCTGAAGATTGACCTGCGGTGCCAGCAATTGCGGTGCGATCTGCGCTTGGCGCAACAAAGGACCGTTCAGCAATGATGCAAAAAACGCGAAGCTGGCGGCAAAGCGCAGTGGGTCGCTCGAGGCGGAGGTTTCTTTTCTCGAGACATCGACCAGGTAGGCGACGGCGTTGAAAACATAAAAACTCAAGCCCACGGGCAGCAATCCTTGAAGGCTGGCGTTTAGCGGCGCGTGTTGAACCAGCTTTAAGATTCCGTTCAGCGTCTCGAGACCAAATTGCGCGTACTTGAAATACGCCAGTACCGCCAGGTTCAGGATCACGCCTGCCGTCAGCAAGCCGCGTCTTGAGTTTGGGCTGCTGGCATTTGAGATCAGGCGACCAAAGCCGTAAGCGCTGGCGGTCACCGCGATCAAGAGTGCCAGAAACCACGGACTCCAAAGACCGTAAAAGACCCAACTGCACAACAGCAATGGTACAAATCTTAGGCGGGCTGGGGTCAGAAAGTACAGCGCCAAAGTGAGTGGCAAAAACAGCAGCAGGAAGCTGTAGACGGTAAAACTCATGCTCGAGTTCCTGAAGTGATGTTGAAGTCTTGGGAGTTATTCGTTTCCATGACCAAAGCTTAGCATGTGATTTTGACACAAAGAGTAAAAAACATACTTCTATCAAATATATCAGATTTAAACTCGAGATACCACAATGCGATTCGATTTGATGACGTGTCACAAACGAAAATGTGCTGACTGCACTTGAAGCCCTCATTCGGCTTCTTGCCCCTTAAGGCAGCACCTTCTGTCTTGCTCACAAGACAGCATCTGGCGGGCTGTTCGCGCTGACGAGCTTGGGGCACCCATGCCTCGCCACCCTTTCTCAGAGGGAGAAGGGGAAAATTTCGAGCCAAATGTGTATATCAACAAAACTCCCTTCTCTCCAAGGAGAGAAGCGCCCCAAGCCTGAAGGTGCTGCTTTCAGGGGCAAGAAGGGTCGGGGATGAGAGGGGACAGAACAATTGTTGATTTTGTGTCTAAGACTTTCTGCTGCAAAATTCCAAATCAAAAGCTCGAGCAACCCCAAAACATCAGGCGTTCCTCGAGCCGGTTAAGCTTGTATTTTGCGTCTTAAACCTTGAACAATCCCTGCGCCTCTTTCAGAATTCCTGCCACCACCCCAGCGCTTAACGCCTCGCTGTAAAGCCGCAAAACGGGTTCGGTCCCCGACGCCCTGAACAACACCCAGGCGCTATCGTCGAGTGAGAGTTTCACGCCGTCTTTGCTCGAGCGGCTTTGAATTTTGTGACCCGCAAATGCTGTTAATCCCTCGAGTTTATGATTGAGGTCTGCCTTGCTGATCGGTCGGGTCAATGTTAAGTCCACGCGGTCATAGGCGTGAAGTGTGTTCGATTCGCGCTCGAGGTCGGCAAAAATCTCTCCCAAGCCCTTGCCGCTCGCCGCGACCGCCTCGAGCAGCAGCAGTGAATTCAGCAAGCCGTCGCGTTCTGGAATATGCCCCTGCACGCCCAGACCGCCCGATTCCTCGCCGCCCATCAGGACATTGCCCTCGAGCATCGCGTCGGTGATGTATTTAAAACCAATCGGCGTCTCGAGCACCTCGAGTCCGCGAATCGCCGCCATGCGGTCGATCATCTGGGTGGTCGAAACGGTTTTCACAACCCGTCCGCGCAAGCCTTTGCGGTAGAGGTGATCGAGCAGCACACAAAAAATCTGGTGGCTGCTGAAGTACCCGCCGCCTGGCAGCACCGCCCCAACGCGGTCGGCGTCGCCGTCGGTGACGGTTGCCACGCTGAGGCTCGGCTCGGAGCGCATGAGCTTCATCAGCACGTCCAGGTTTTGGACAATCGGCTCTGGGTTGACGCCGTAAAACATCGGGTCGGCAACGCCGCGCACGTTGATCACTTTTAGTTTCAAATCGGCAAATTGCACAAAACGCTCGAGGTAACCCGCACCCGCCCCGCCCATCGCGTCGTGAAACAAGGTCCCAGCGAAACCGCGCAACACGTTCAGGTCGAGCAATTTGGCAATGTCCCTAAAGTATGCCGCGTCAGGCTCGAGGTTTTGAATGCGGTGAAGACTTGCGTCAAATGCTGGGGTCGGTTCGAGTTGCTCGAGTTCGGCTTCGATGGCGCTGACAATGGCTGGGGTGGCGCTGCCGCCGTAACCGCCTTTGATTTTGTAACCGTTGTAACCCGCCGGATTGTGCGAGGCGGTGATCATCACGCCGCCGCCTGCCGCCAGGTGTTTGACCGCGTGGGACAGCACGGGCGTCGGCACAAAACTGTTGGTCAAAAACACTTCAACCCCGTTGGCTGCCATGACCCGAGCGGCGGTTTGGGCAAACATCCGACCCGCAAAACGGGTGTCGTAACCGATGACCACCCGAGGATTGCCCTGTTTTTTGAGGTACTGCTTTTTTAAATACTGGGCGTGGGCTTGTGCCACCAATGTCACGTTGGCGCTGGTGAAGTCTTGGGCGATCAAGGCTCGCCAGCCGTCGGTTCCAAATTTGATGACACTCATGATGGTTTTCCTTTGGGATTGAGATTATTCAAGATCGAACTCGAGTGTTGATCTTCAAGACGGTTGCAGCAAAAGCTTGCTTTTAAACAGGGTCTGCTTGGAGGCTTGTTTGCCAGAATTGAAGGCTGCATGGACGCTCTGGGAGGTTTCACCGGTGAACAAAATCGCCATCGAATTGAAAAGCCCCGTCAACTCGAGGATCAAACGCACGGTGTCCGAAATGCCGGTGATGCAAAATTCTTCGTTGGCGTCGCGGAATCGACCTTGGGCGGCTTGCAGGGCGGCAATGCCTGAAAGATCGATGAAACTGACGCGGCTCAGGTCAACAAAGGTGGGTTGGTCTGTTTGTAGGGCGTCCTGGAACTGGTTGACGCGGTGCGCATCGAATCGTCCTTCGAGGTTGAGAAAGCGTTGGTTGTTTTGGGTTTGAACTGGGTACATGTTGTTCTCCTTCAAGGATTGAGCAATTGCGCCTGTGGTTGACGATCTGCCGATATTGGTTTCACCTGACTGGCTTACCTGAGTGTCAAGGTAGAATTTCGTAACTTTGCCGCTCGAGAAGGGCTTGAAAAACGAAGTCTTTGAAAGAGCTTGACGAACTCGGCGGCGACGTCCGAAATCTGAATGTCTGTCGCGGCGCGGTAATTTGCCAAGCCCAAGCTGGCGGCATGTCCGCTTGGCTCGAGCACCCGCCACAACGCCTCTGCCAAACTCCTGGCGTTTTCTGGTTCAAAAAATTCTGCCTGATAGCCTTCGTCTTTGATCAAATCTGCCAGGTCGCCAATTTGGGGCATGACTGCGGCGCGGGCGTACTCGCCTGCTTGGTGCAAAACGCCGCTCGAGCCGGTGGTGCTTTTATAAGGAAAGGCGACCACGCTGCATTGCTCAAAAATTTCTGCCACCTTTTCCTCTGGAACGTAACCGGTAAAGGTGATGTTCGGCACGCGAATGTACTTTTGACGGGTGCGCTCGAGGTATCCGGCGGCATTGGGCGAGTCGCTGCCGGCGATCACCAATCGAATGTTTTTATCGTAGCCAAGCAGTATCTGATGGGCTTCGATCAGACTCTCAATTGTCTTGTAGGTGCCAAACTTTCCAAAGGTCATGACCGTTCGGGTGCTTGGCAGCGGTTTCGGGACCCCAATCGAGAAGGCGCCGTGCGGTGAGTGAAAAACATTTTTGGCGCGGTACTTGTCTTTTAAAATGTTCACGTAACGCGGCATGGTCGTACCGACCAAACTGCTGCCCAAAAGGGCTTTGGTGAACAACCAACCCGCCGCCCTGGTGATGCGTTCCATGACGGGGTTGTGACCAAAACCGGCTTGCTTGAAATCGACGGTTTCCATGATGTTATGCAGCAACGAAATGCTTGGCGTGCCGAGCACCTGAGACGCCATCGGTGAAAGTAAGCCCAGGGCTGCTGGAATTTTTTGGTCGCCAAAAGACGCGAATTGCAAATTGTAGAGCACACCGCTGGCTTGGCTGGCACGCAATGCCGATTGAATTTTAATCAGGCTGAACGGATCGTTGAAACGCCAGACCCGCCGCACCTCGAGCTTGGGATGCTGAATGCTTTCTGGGAGGTTGGTGACATCTGCCAAAACCGTGACTTTGGCGACTTCTGGCAAATCGAGCAATGCCCGAACCAGGTGTTCACCGTATTCCGTCAGCGTGCCTCGGCTGGGTGGGAACGCGCTGACCACGCACAGATGAAGGGATTTTGCCGATTGATTTGTTTGGCTGTTGGTTTTCATGTCCAAACTATATCATGCAATTCTTACAAAAATCTTAAAAAATTCACTTATATCAAATTTACCAAGTAACACTGGCTTCGTGGTGTTTTGTAACATCAAAGACTCAGAAAATTTCGACAACGTATCCTCTCATACGGAATTAACGAGAACACTCCGTTATTCCGCTTCGCTCCACAACTCCGTTAACCTCGTTGATTCCGTACTTTTGCCACTCCCGTTGGTCGGGGGAACAGTCGATAAAGCATGACTGTTCCCCGCAATTTGGTATCATTTCCTGCGGATGAACGATTTGGTGAGCGTAGACCAGATGGGTTCTTTATCGACTTTGATGCAGGCGCGGCTTGGCAAAGTCAAAATATGACCAGAAAAAAGTGAGGTCACCCTTTGTTGACAGCCCCCAATTAAACCTCACCATTGGACCACCGACACGTGATGACCAGCATCGATTGGGATTGTTTGCGAAAAAGTTAGGATACGCTCGCTCGAGCTTCACTGCCGACGTGTACCGTCACACGTTCGAGGATGAACATCTTGCGGCTGTGCGTTTAAGTGATTTACCAGACTCGAGGCGTTTCTAAAGTGCCCAAATTTCGGTTGCACGCCGGTTACACACTTGGAGAACAGATATTTTTGCACCCACTTCTCGAGAAATAAAGAAACCCCGCTTAAAACGGGGTTTTCTTTGGTCGGGGTGGCGAGATTTGAACTCACGACCACTTGACCCCCAGAAGCCAAAGAGGGAAACCGAGAGAATCAAAAGGAGTCTAAAGAGGTCGTTATACACGTATTCTCGAGAAGTCCCTAAACTCTTGTGACCTACTAGAAACCAGCAAAAACGGGTGCGGTTGGTCACGGTGTTGGTCACGACTCGAGACAGTAGATATTGATTCTAAAAAATTTATCAATGCTACAAGGGTGACGTGTTTCACGCGAGAAATTCTAAGTATGAAACTGAGCAGGTACAGTTAGGTCTTGTTTGTAAACTCTAGAACCTGTTGGACCAAAAATGAATTCAACCTGTACTGGGAATTCTGAGTCAAGATTGGGCGTGTAAAAGTTTTTCACATTCAGAATCAGTTCCGTTTGTCCAGGCTCGAGAATAAAAGAACCAAAATACTCCATTCTTTCATGCCTCGCTGCTACTAACCGAACTCCTGCAATTTGAACTCTTAAAATAAAAATAAATCCATTCGACATATTTACCAAAATAGGTCCTTTATCAGATTCGAGCAATTGAAGTGAGGGCGTGCGAAGATCAGTTCGCATTTGTTCATTTATCTGAACATACCGTTGTGTGTCGTCAGCATATTTTTTCGTTACTCTCCAAATTGCAACCGCAACAATGACGCTTCCTAGAGTTGATAAACTCGAGATGATTTCCAAAAAGGTTTTCCACAAAGGAGTGTCAGACATAGGACGTTTATAATATAGGCTTTGGGGGATAAGTGCTTTTTGGAGTTGAGGGTAACTTAATTCATTGAATACGTTTAGGCTTTTCCTGACCGATGAATCGCTTTTCGACAGGCATCACCACACCATTTGCGTTTTTTTACGTTTTTGTATCCTAAAACAAACCATTTTTTGCATTTTTTGTTTTCGCACTGCCTAATTTCAATATTTCGAGTCACTGCTTTTGAGAATTGCAACCACAAGGCATCTAAAAGGCTTTCAGGTACGATCATTAAATCCAAGTGCCAACTTAACGGCTTGGTTGCGTCCCAAAGTACATTCAGGCGCATGTGGGCTAATCTTTCGTTCAAACTCTCGAGCAGCAAATGACGTGCTGCATGTTCTATGGTTGGATTTTCTATGTTTTCTGGTAACTCGATCTTTTTGAACTTCAGATTCGGATCGTGTTTTCTTACTACCAGTCGCCCGCTTGGTTGCAATCTCTCAACAGATTGAGGGTCTTCAGCATAAATCCATTCCCTACGGTTTGGTGTCAGTTGATGCAGGTAAGCACTTAATCCAGAAGTGTCTTCGTTTCGGAGCAAGACCCAAATATCAAAAAAGTGTTTCATGTCTCGAATTGCTTGAAGCCATGCTTCAAGCAATTCGCCGACTTCCGCCGCGTTGTGATGCCATACAAAAATGGTTTTTTCTGGCTCTTTCTGGTTTGAGGCACAATTCTCTGACAGTTTTCTTGCCATGACCCCTGATCGTGGAAACAAGTGTCCAAACCTGCCTGCAAAGGCAAGAATTGACTTTTCAGTCAGGCTGAGATTGGCGAATTTATCCCATGCAGGGGTTTGCTCGAAAAGCGGAAAAATTCGACTTTTTTGAATTGAACCTGTCCTGCGAGGCACAAGCACACGGTATTGAATCCCGTCGTCTTTGGATTCATCAGGCATGTCTTGGAACTCGTACCCGTCAACATTGACTGTGCAAACAAAATATTCGATTGACATCTTTGAACTCCTTAAATCACTTTTGTCTACGGTCAAGTCTATAGTTGACCGTCTTGTTTTGCAAACCGTCTAAACCTAAAGTGATCTCGTGTACTCGAGTAAAGCGCGTATCACGCGTTTTTAGCACAAAGGAGCTTGTATGGATAATTTAGAGACTGCACCAGAAGTCCTCAATACGCGCGAACTACAAAAAATCACACGTCTTGGGCGTGAAAGCGTCCAACAACTTTTCCGAAATGGAACACTGCCAAATCTCGGTAATACAAAACGATTTTTAACGTCTCGAGCAGCACTGAAACGCTTTCTCGAGCAGGGGCAAAAATGAACAACAGCGCTGGCAGCTCTTGGCAGGACGAAGACAAACGTCACCTCACTTTCGCGCATGAAATGGCATTGCTCGAGGGCACAGCACTGCTCGAACTTGCCTTTAAACCCTCGAGCAGTGCGGCGCGTGAGGTGTTGGCGATGGTCGCTCGAGTTTTAAACGCGACTAACAAAGCGAGTGAGGCGGGATGCAATGGCGCGTGATGACTTGCGAGACGCATTGACAAGCGACTCTAACAGCATTTCCGCAATCCTCGAGAGCCTTGGCGTTAACACATCACACTTGCCCTTGAAGGGCGGTGTGATGTGTGACCCGCGCCCAGGTCACGAAGAAAGCAATCCTAGTTTTGCAGTGTCTCGAGGTTCTGACGGCGTGGACTTATGGAATCGGTTCGGTGGTGACGGCAAAAGCGGAAACGGTTATCACCTCTTACTCGAGTTTGGGTACAGCCCAAATGAAGCCGCTAAGTTTCTGAAAGATCGTGCTGGTATGACGAAACCTTTAAACACTCGAGCACAATCAATCACCAAAGCAGTGAAAGCAGATAAACCTGTGCCAAATTACAAACCTGTTAGCCTCTTGGTGTCTCAGAAGCTCGAGAAAGCACAGCAAAACTTGGTAGCACTCGAAACCTTGCCCGACTGCTTGACCGCTCGAGGATTTGATTCTGCGATGTGTGAACAGTACAAACTTGGATTCGAGAATGACGCTGTGATGATTCCGATTTATCGCGGTGCTGACTTGGTGCAAATCAAACAACGCAATCCAAACAGAGAACAACCGCGTTACA
>CAXTTL010000133.1:0-13423 GCA_964247135.1 uncultured Deinococcales bacterium
AAAATAATCACGGGCAACGCCGAGAACACCGCACCCGCCAAAATCAAACCGTAGTCGCCGGTCGAACCGTAAAAACGGTTAAACGAGTTTAAGCCGATGGGCAGGGTGTAAATGTCTTGAGGGTTGGCGAGCACCACCAACGCCCAGAAATACTCGTTCCAGGCGCCCTGCGCGGTGGTAATCACCAGTGCGCCCAGCGCCGGTCCAGCCAGGGGCATGATCACGCGCCAAAAGGTTTGCGAGGTGGTGGCGCCGTCTATTTTGGCGCTTTCCTCGAGTTCGCGGGGCAGGGTTTCAAAAAATTGCTTCATCAAAAACACCGCGCCCGCACCGACCAAACCAATCAACCACAAGCCGACGATGGAATTGAGCAAACTTTGTTGTCCCCAGAGTTTTGAAAGTCCCCAAATGCCGTCTTTGAGCACCAGATAATTGCTGATGAACGTGACCTGCCCTGGGACGGTCATGGTGAAAATAACGAACACGAAAAATGCGTTTTTGAACGGAAAATTCAATCGCGCCATCGCGTAACCCGCCATCGATGCCAGAACGATGGTGCTGGCAATTCGCAAGATCACGAACAAAAACGAATTGATGACCCAATTGAAAAACAGGCTCTGACCCGTGGTGATCGAACGGGTTTCTTTAAACACCCGAGTGTAATTACGAAACACATAACCGATCACGCCAGGCGCAAGATTGTCATACGATTGCACCCGAGGGTAAGGGTACGGGCGGCTGGCAATTGGCGCGAAGATACGCTCGAGCCGCGTTGGGTCGAGGGTGGCGCTGGTGTAGACGTGCTCGTTCGGGCTGTTGATGTCCAGCGGCACGCGGTCCATGAAGGGAGCGGGTTTGCTGGGGTCGGTCACGTTTTTGGCGTCTTGCGGGTAATCGACCGTGATTTGATAGGTCACTTTCTGCCCTGGTTTGCCGTCTGGCATACTGGCAGGTACGAGCGCGGTCTGTTTTAACGGCTCGAGTTTGGCGTAATCGGCGGCGTAATCGGTGGCGGCGAATGCGCCCGCACCCGCGCCGGCGCGGCGTTTGGGGATGGTCACTTCTGGGGCGGTCGGCGTGACGCCCTGGGGCACAAGGTAGGAGACATTAAAATTGATTTTCGCCCCAGGTTTGAACCCGCCCAGGAAACCGTCGCCACCGCCAGCCGTACCCAGTTGAAATGCCGAAACCCAGTTTGAGGGGCGCAGTTGTTCAAAGAAAATCCGTGGCGGGTACTCGTCGGGATTGGTTTTGAGGCTCGAGATGGTGCCCATCAACAACGGTCCGATAAAGACAAATGAGAACAGAATCAGCATGAAGTAAACCCAGCCGGCTCGCGCCCAACGTCGGCGTGCCAGCCAATTGGTGTCTGCTTTTGGATTGGGTTTCAAATTCATTGCGGCTGTGGCTTCCATGTCAGCTCCCCGTATCCGAAACCACAAAGCGTCGTTGAATCATGACCATGAGGGTGGTGATGACCGCCAAAAAAATCGCGCCAGCCGTGGCAAGCCCAATTTTGGGCAGTCCGCTCGGGTCAAAGGCTTTTTTGAAAACATAAAACGCCAATGTGACCGTGGACTCGAGCGGGGCGTTTGCGCCCTCAAAAATTGAGACCTGGTCAAACATTTGCAGTGTGCCGATCACGCCGACGGTCACGACATAAAAGGTGACCGGACGAAGCGCTGGAATGGTGATGTAACGAAGTTGCTCTTGCGGGGTTGCGCCGTCAATGCTCGAGGCTTCGTACAAGCTTTTGGAAACGCCTTGCAAGCCTGCCAGGAAGAACAGCATGAGGGTTGGAATGGTGGTGAAGGTATTTTGAATGATGATAACCAGCAAGGGGTAGGGAATGATGCCCAAGAATTTTTCTCGGGTGGCGATCCAATTTAAGGGTTGCGCAGGTAGGTCGCCAACCCGAACAATATTGAGTGCGTTTAAAATCAATGTGATGACCAGTCCCACAAAGACCGACGTGAACAGAAAAGCTGGATCAAAAGCCGTGGCAGGATAACCTTTTGATCGGTCAAACACAACTTGTGCCGCCTGCAAAATTGCGGTAACCACCAAGAATGCCAAAATCAGGCTCGAATGATTGCTAAACCAGTTGAGCACAAACGAAAAAATGCCGGTCGGTCTGAACAACCAAATAAAAATCAGGGTAATCACGACGCTCGAGGTGATTGAGGGCATGTAATAGGCGGTGCGGAAAAACAGCATTCCGCGAAGTTTTTGATTTAAAACCACCGCCAGCACCAGAGCGCCTATGGTTTGCAAGGTGGTGACAATGAGCGAAAACAATAAGGTATTTGCCAGTGCAATGTTAAAGAGTTGTTCGGTTAAAATATTCTTGTAATTGTCCAAGCCCACAAAATTGGGCGTTTTGAACAAGTCATAATCGGTAAAGCTGTAATAAATGGTGCGGATGAAGGCGTAACCGAAAAACACCACGATGGTAAATACAAACGGTGCCAGAAAACCGTAAGCCGCCAACGCCTCACGGTTTTTTTCGTTCCAGAAGGTTTTGGTTGGTTTGTTTTGGGAGCTTGCTTGTGCCATGATCTCCCCTCAATCTTTGCTGTGAAAGCCGCTCGAGACGAAAAAACTTGGTTCGAGCGCGAAATACAGTCTTAAACTCGAGTTTCAAACTTAAACTTTGGCTCGAGGCTGAGTGTTTCAGCCTCGAGCGCCTAGAACTTACTTGATTTGGTCGATCTTGCCTTGAGCGCGTTTCAAAGCCTCATCGACGGTTGAGGTACCGTCCATCACGGATTTGAGCGCCTCATTGACCGCATCGGTGAAAACCGGTGGTTGATTGAACGCCACCACATTGCCCGAAGATGCACCGCGAAAAACCGTGTTGTTGGCTTGCGGTTCGGCACCTGGTTTTTTGAAGTACGCGTTGGCTTGCAGTGACTTGCGGCTTGGCAGTGCCAAACCATTCTCGAGCACGTACTCTTGGGCGGCTTTGGAGGTCAGAAGATTAAGCACTTTGACGGCGGCATCGGTGTTTTTGGTGCCTTTGTTGATCGCCCAGGCGACACTGAACAACAGGTTGCCGCGACGTTTGGTGGTGGGGTCGAGCGGAATCAAGCTTGTGCCGTATTGAAGGTTTGGCGCGTTGTCGCGCAAGAAACCGAGCGCCCAGGCGCCCTCGAAGGCGGTGGCGACTTTGCCAGACTTGATGCAGTCGCCGCCCCAACCTGCCGAGATGGTTGAAGGCTGAACGGCAACTTTGGATTTAACCAAATCGGTGTAAAACTGGAACGCCCGCACGAAGCTGGGATCGGTGACTTTTTTGGTGGGCTTCCAACCCGTGCCGTAGGCGAACGCCGCAAACCTGGCGTAATCGGCTGGGAAACACGTGCCGTAATAGCCTGCGCCGAGCGCCTTTTGCACCTTGGCGAGCTTGTCCGAGAAGGTGTTCCAATCGTCTTTGTCGTTTGGATAAGCGACTTTTGCTTGGTCGAACAAATCTTTATTGTAATACGTGGCGAGCGTGTTGAAATCCTTGACGATGCCGTACAGTTTGCCGCCAAAAGTGTACGTTTGGTTGAGGCTCGAGATAAAGTCTGCGCTGCTGACCAAACCGTTCAAAGCCAGAACCTTACCGCTCGAGACCAGACCTTTGGCGGTGTTGTCTGGCAGGTAAAACACGTCGGGCGCTGTTCCAGCCGAGAGTTGATTGACGATGGCTTTGTCATAATCGCCAATCGGCGTGTATTTCACGTCGATGCCGTCTTTGGCGAGTGCGGGTTTGAGAAATTTGTTGATCAAATCGTTGACCAAACCAGTGTCGGTCACACCGTCACGACCACCGATCACGATGGTGGTGCCCGTTTGACCCGACACCAAACTCGAGCCTGCACCTGCGACCAGTAAACCAAAAGCTGCCAGTAGAGCGTATTTCTGTTTCATGTTCATTCCTCCGTTGAGTGTGGGCGAATTGCCGAAGGTCGGATAAAAACTGCGTGAAGAGAATTGTGGTCTTAATTTGGAAGAGAATTGTGGTCTTAATTTGTACGTGCTCCACTCGAGGCTCTGACAATCAATTTGACCGGCACGAGCGCACTCGAGACTTTTTTGCCTGCCATGCTTTCCAAGAGCATTTCGGCGGCGCGGATGCCAATGGTGCTGATATCTTGGCGCACGGTGCTGAGGGCTGGCTTAAATCCAGCCGCACTCGGCAGGTCATCAAAACCGGTTACGGAAACGTCCCAGGGAATTCTTAAACCCTCGTCCTCGAGCGCCATGATGGCGCCGAATGCCATTTCGTCGCTGGCGGCGGCAATCGCACTGAATTCGAGTTGGGCAGCCAGCGCACGGCGCACCGCGCGGTAGCCTCCGACTTCGGTGAATTCGCCGTCCCAGACAAGTAAATTGTCAAAAGGCAGTTGAGCCTCGAGCATTCCTTTGCGGTAGCCTTCGATCCGTTGCCGCGAGGCTTGACCCGTCGATGCGCCCGTCAAGTGCGCAATGCGCTTGTGACCCAGTTTGGTCAAATGGCGCACCGCCTCAAACAAACCCGAGATGTTGTCCACGTCCACCCAGGGCGCCCTTTCGGCATGTTCCAAACTGTGCCCAACCATCACAAACGGCACGCCCCTCGCCTCGAGTTGATTTGGGCGCGAATCGTCGAGATGCACGCCGAGCAAAATCACGCCGTCCGATTCAGCCTCAAGCATGGCTGGGTCGTAACCCGAGAAAATTCTGGTGCTGTACCCCTCGCTCGAGAACCTGGACTCGAGTGCGTCGCGCAAAATGCCGTAATAGGTGTTGCCGCGCCGCTCGTCGCCGTCGAGGGACAAGCCGATCACATGCTTGCCGCGCCGCGCCAAGTTTCTGGCTCCTGGGTCGGGCACATAACCCAACTGCGTCATCACATCAAGGACACTGCTGCGGGTTTCACCATTGACCCCGTCTCGGGCGTTTAAAACCCTCGAGACGGTGCCTTTGGAGACACCGGCAGCGCGTGCAACTTCTTGGATCGTGACTTTCGCCATGCGAAACCTTTCAGACTGTTTGATGGGTTTTTTGTAACCGGTTACGGAAACTTTACTCCCCGGATTCTCAAACGTCAAGAGGAAATTTGAACAATTTCAGAACCGAAATCGGTTTCTGCTCCGAGCCAAGTCCTTCTCAGCGCGAGAAAACCCGAGTAGACTAAAGCCGTTGAAGTGACTGGCGATAAACACGGGAAACCGTGGGGAAATTTCAACGCATCACAGATCGCTCGCCTGGGTCGGACAACTCGAGAACATCAAATTCGCCCCTCGAGCCACCAGGAGATGTATGAAGCGAGCATTGTTAAGCGTGTCCGACAAAAACGGTCTTGAAGCCTTCGCCAAAGGTTTACTCGAGCAAGATTTTGAGCTGGTCAGCACGGGCGGAACGTTTAAAACCCTCCAGGCGGCTGGTTTGAACGTCACTTATATTTCCGATGTCACCGGTTTTCCAGAAATTCTCGAGGGGCGCGTCAAAACCCTCCACCCGAACGTCCACGGCGGCATTCTGGCAAAACGCAATCCCGAACACTTCAAAGAACTCGAGGCGCAAAACATCAAACCGATTGACTTGGTGTGCGTCAATTTGTACCCGTTTCGCGGAACGGTCGCCAAAGTCGATGTCACCCTTTCAGACGCGCTCGAGAACATTGACATCGGTGGTCCGACCATGATTCGCGCCGCCGCCAAAAACTTCCCGAGCGTCTGGGTTGTGGTTGACCCAAGCGATTACAGTTTGGTGCTCGAAAAACTGGAAAGTGACGATCAGACATTGCGCCAACGACTGGCGTTCAAAGCCTTCTCGCACACCGCCAGTTACGATGCCGCAATCACCGAATATCTGGGCGACAATGAACTTTTGCCAAGTGAAAAACCGCTCGAATTGAGCCGCGTCAAAACCTTGCGTTACGGCGAAAACCCGCACCAGCAAGCCGCGCTGTACCGTCAAGGAAGCTCGAGCGGCGCGGTCTTGGATGCCAAAGTCTTGGCGGGCAAAGAGATGGGCTTTAACAATTACGCCGATGCCGACGCCGCCTGGTTGCTGGTTTCAGAGTTCTCGGGTCCCGCCTGTGTTGCCGTCAAGCACGCCAACCCTTGCGGCGTGGCGCTTGCCGACAACGCCAAAACCGCCTGGGAACGGGCGCGAGATGCCGACACGCTCTCGGTCTTTGGCGGCGTGGTCGCACTCAATCAAGCCGTCACGCTCGAGGTTGCCATGTCCACCAAAGGCACGTTCTTGGAGGTTTTGATCGCGCCAAAAATTGAAGCCGACGCGCTCGAGTGGTTCAAAACCAAAAAACCCGATTTGCGCGTGCTCGAGGCGGGAAGTGCCAAATTTGGCAACCTCGAGTTAAAACCGATCTCGGGTGGTTTCCTGGCGCAAGACCGCGATGCCAGGGTTTGGTCGGATTTATGCCCCGAAGTCGTAACCAACCTACAACCCACCAAACAACAATGGCTCGACCTCGAGTTTGCCTGGTACGTCGGCAAGCACGCCCGCAGCAACAACGTGGTGCTGGCAAAAGACGGCGTGACCGTCGGTTTGGGGGCGGGGGCAGTCTCGAGAATCTGGGCTGCCGAGCGAGCCATCTTGAACGCAGCAGACCGCGCCATTGGTGCCGTGCTCTCGAGCGAGGCGTTTTTTCCATTTGACGATGTGGTGCGGGTTGCCGCCGCCGCAGGCGTCAAAGCCATCATTCAACCTGGCGGCGCGAAACGCGATCCCGAGGTGATTGCTGCCGCGAACGAACTGGGCATTGCGATGGTGTTGACAGGCTCGAGACACTTTAAGCATTAAAAAAAGGGCTAAAAATAACGTGAGGCTCAAGTTTTAACCACTCGAGCCTTATGGTTTTTGCGTATCGCCTGTGGCATGGACACGCGGTAAAATCACACCAGAAAAATTGCCTTCAATCCAGCTCAAGCGCAGTGGCGATGCGCCGCTACAGAACAACGATTTTGAAATTTGAGACTCGGGCTTTTGATTTCATGATTGGTTTGCATAAAAATGCTATGCCAATTGTTTTCTAAAGATTCAAACCCATCGCTTTTGCCGCCCACGGACCAATAAACCAGACCGCCATCATGGCAAAACCGATGTACGGAATGGCGTTGATCACGGGTTCGTTGGCGTTGACCTTTGATCCGCTACGGATGCCTTTGATCACGGCTGGAATGAAGATGGTGGCGACCAAAGTCAGGGCAAAGATTGCCACCCAAACTGGCACGAGCCTGTTGATGGTGATGGCATAAACGCCAGCCAGCACGCTCAAACTGACCAACAACATCATGACTTGGTGCGTGAGGTGCTCGCCGAGCAAACTGGCGGTGTGGTTGACGCCCGCTTTGATATCACCCTCGAGATCGCGGACTTCGTTAAACAGTTGCCCGTAAGAGCTGGCGGCAACCATGCTGATGAACGGCGCGAGCCACAGGTCATTCAGGCTTTGGTTGTAACTGAAATAGGCTGCCAGAAATTGCAGTCCCGCCAACATCAAACCGTGCGAGATCACGTCCACAATTGGCACGCTTTTCAAACGCAAGGGACGCCAGGAGTAAAGATGCCCAAAGATCAGACACAAAATTCCAAAAATGGTTGGGTACAAACCGAGCGGAATATAAAGCAGAATTGACAGTCCGGCAACGCCAAACGAAATCAAGTTGCCTTCGGTTTTGGTCAACATCCCGTTGGTGATCGGGTTGCGCAGGGCTTTCTCGGGCGTGTGGGCATCGTCCGGGGCATCTTCGACATCGTTAAAGGCAAAGGCAAAACCGACGCTCAGCCAATTGGCGAGCACCAACAGAAATATGCGCCCATCGAGAACACTTTCTCGAGCGCCAGCCACAGCACCCAAGCAGGTGGTGAACACGACCGAACCCGCATAATCCTTAAACCGCATCAAACGCCAGAAACCTGCGAACTTGCTCAATCCCATCCCCCTCGAGACGCCACATCTGTTGACGCCTTGACCTGACGAAGAAGCTTTACCAGCTTCAAATTCTCAAGAGTTTACCCCACAAACCGCATGAGAGTGTTCAGTACAGTTTTAAAGTCTTATGAACACAAACGCTCGTTATGGTTTCAAGTCTGGCTCGAGATGCCCCAAACGGTGAATCAATGCCCTTAAAGTGCTGGCTTTGAGTTTTAAGGCGGCGCGGTTGACGATCAAGCGATACGACAGATGCGCAAAAACCTCGAGTTCGTGAAGGTTGTTCTCTTTTAAGGTGCGCCCCGTTTGTACCACGTCAACGATTGCGTCCACCAAACCCGTTAACGCCGCCAGCTCGAGTTTACCGTTCAGTTGGATCACATCCGCCGGAATGCCGCGCTCACCCAGCATTTTTCGGGCGGTGCGGGCGTATTTGCTGGCAACGCGTTCGATGCGGCTGCTCGAGTTTTGAATCCCGATCAAGCTGAGGCGGTAACTGTCGCCGCCCAAATCGAGTGGCTCAAAAACGTCGCGCCCAGACTCGAGAATCCAGTCCTTACCGACGATGCCGCAGTCGGCAACGCCCAAATCCACATACACTGGAACGTCGGGGTCTTTGACCTCGAGAATGCGCAAATTGCCAAATTCGTGGCTGAGGCTGCGCGAACCCTGAAAATCTGGTATCTCGAGTCCAGCGCGGCGCAAGAGTTGCAAGGCGTAATGTTTGCTGCGTTCGCCGCTCGGCAGGGCGACGGTCAGTTTCTGCTCGGGTTTCACAGGTTCTCCAGGACGGTGCCGAGGTTTTGGGTTTCTCGAGTGGCAAGGTTGAGCACTTGATCGCCCATCGCAAGATATAAAATACCGCGCTTTAACGCGTAAGCCTCGAGTTCTGGCGTCTCGGGCGTCCAAGCATTTTCGACCCGCCAGCCTTTGGCGCGAAGGAATGTTGCAGCGCTCGAGTCGGCGATGGCTTGCGGCGGTTTGATCGGTTCCAAGCCGCCGAGTGCGGTCATGATGCGTTCCAAACCCAGCGCGAAACCGCAGGCGGGCAGGCTAGCGGTTTGCTGATTTGCGCCGTCGTAACGTCCACCGCCGACCAGCGGCTGACCGAAATCGGGCGTGTACGCCTGGAAAATCATGCCCGAATAATAATCGAGCCGTCTGGCAATGCCCACATCGAACAAGACCCCTTTTTGCGGCAGTTGTTCGGCGACCGCGCTAAGTTCCTCGAGCGCCAGTTTGGCGGCATCGTTTAACGCATATTGTTTTGCCTCGAGCAGCACTTCTTGGCTGCCGTACAGGTCAATGAGCGCCATCACCGAGGCTCGGGTCTTGCCGCCGATACCGTGAAGCTCGAGTTCGGCTGCCAGCTCTGGGGCGTTTTTACGATGAACCAAGGCGCGTAACTTTTCAATCCCCTCAGCCTCGAGTTTGGTCTCCGTGAGCACCGCGCGAACAAAACCAGGATGCCCCAATTCGACGGCGACGCTCGAGAATCCGACGGCTTGCAAACACTCGAGCGCCAAAGTCACAACCTCACTGTCGGCGAGCGGGGTGCTGACGCCCAAGAGTTCCGCCCCAACCTGGGTAAATTCGCGTTGCCGTCCAAGTTCTGCATCTCGAGCGCGGGTCCAAAGCTGACCGGCGTAGCGCAATCGCAAGGGAAACGGACCTTGAGGGAAGTTTGCCCGCACCAAACCCGAGATGGCGGTGGTGTACTCGCCGCGAAGTGCCAGCACCGTGCCGTCACGGTCCACCAATTTGAAGCTCTTGTCGGCTTGAGGGTGATTGGGGTCATACACCTCGAGCGAAGGGGTTTGAACGGCTTCGTAGCCCCAAGCGCTTAAAACACCCTCGAGTTTGGAACGAAGTGTTTCGCGCCATTCCCATTCGGGCGGCAAGGTAAAACGGGTTCCATCGGGAATCAATCGCATGAAAAATATCCTTTAACTCAAGATACTTTGGGAATTTTCCCTCACAACCTCAAGAATTCGTTGTCACTCAGGGCGCAGCAAGCGACTGTGCCCATTAGGTGCATTTTACAGTCAAAAAGCAGCGCCCCTACGAACCCATATGTTAGGGGATACGAATTTAGCTCTCCACCCTCTATCATCCCTTACTCGACCACCACAGGAATAATCACAGGATTGCGCCCCGTGGCTTTGCGCACAAAACGCCGTACCGCAAAGTAAATATCGTCCCTGGCATTTTCGAGCGAGCGTTTTTCTCTTGATGCACGTTCCAAGCTGGTCAGGGCATCCTCTTTGATCGCGTCGAACAGTTCGTTGTTGTGCGTCACAAAACCCCTCGAGCTGATTTCGATGTGCGGCGTCGGGTGCATCACGCCAATCACCACCAGCACACCGTCGCCCGCCATGCTCTGGCGATCCTCGAGGATGTCGTCGGTGACATCGCCAACGCCCAGACCATCGACGTAAACCGCGCCAGCCGTGACCTTGCCCGCAATCAGGAAATCGTCTTGTGAGACGCGCACCACGTCGCCGTTTTTGGCAATGATGGTCCGTTTTGGTGGCACCGGAATGCTTTCGGCGAGGCGTTTGTGATTGGTCTGCTGACGTGCCTCGCCGTGAAATGGCAGGAAGAATTTGGGTTTGGCAAGGTTCAGAATCATTTTCAGTTCTTCTTGCGAACCGTGACCCGAGGCGTGAACTTTATAGGTCGGCGGGTAAAAGACGATTGCGCCAAGTTCATACAACCTGTTGATGACAGCATTGACCGCCTCTTCGTTGCCAGGGATCGGACTCGAGGACAAGATGATCGTGTCGCCAGGCTTGATGTGCAATTTCGCGTGGTTGCCGAACGCCAACCTCGAGAGCACGCTCATCGGTTGCCCCTGGCTGCCCGTGCAAATAAATAAGGCTTGCGAATCTTGCAAGTCCACCAGTTCGTCGGTGCTGATGAGGCGGTCTTTCAACTCGAGGTAGCCGAGTTCCTGGGCGAGTTGCGCGTATTTGAGCATACTGCGCCCCTCCATGACCACGCGCCGCCCGTTTTTCTCGCCGCTCGAGATGATGTTTTGCACACGGTGAATGTGGCTGGCGAAGGTCGTGACAAAAACCCGCCCTTTGGCTTGGGAAATCAGTTTGTCAATTTCGACAGCAATGTCGGCTTCGGATGGGGTCAAACCGACCCGTTCGGCATTGGTCGAATCCGAAATCAGCAGCAGCACGCCGTCCGCCCCAGCCTGCGAGATTTTCTCGAGGTGGCTGGTTTTACCGTCGGCTGGGTTTTGATCGAGCTTGAAATCGCCGGTGTGAATCACGCGCCCGATGGGGGTGTGAATGATCAGTCCAGAGTTGTCGGGGATGCTGTGGGTCATCAAAAACATGTCCACGGTAAAGCTCTTGCCGATTTTGATGCGGGCGTCGGTGGAAATCTCGCGCATGTCCACGTCGGAACTGGGAATGCCAAACTCGGAAAATTTCTCGCGCAGCAAACCCAAAGTCAGTTTCGCGCCGTAGAGCGGCACTTTTGGCAGACGCGGCAAAATGTACGGCAGTCCGCCGATGTGGTCTTCGTGACCGTGCGTGATGATAAAGGCTTTGATCAGATGCGCATTCTCGAGCAAATAATCAATTTTGGGAATAATCAGGTCAATGCCTGGCTGGTTGGAATCCGGAAACGCCAGACCGCCGTCCACCACAATAATTTCGTCATCGTAACGAAAGCACATCATGTTCTTGCCAATTTCGCCGAGTCCACCGAGTGGAATGACATCCAAGTGTTTGCTCATGCGAAACAGCCGCTCTGTTTGAAAGCTCGAGGGTCAACATATTGCTTCATAAAACTCCTTTGGAACGTTTGAGCCTAAAACTCAAGATTGCTGCTCGAGATTCCCCCTCGGGCGACTGGGGTCTAACTGGTTTGAGGTCTAACTGGTACGGCGTGCGCATCAATTTGCTGCGACCGATGCCGTCGCGGTGTTGGCAGTCTACCAGACCCGTCAAGCCTGCCAAACGGCTTGGAAGGTTGAGCGCTAAAATGAGCCATGACCGAATTCAATGTGCGCTCCATACTCGAGTTTAACGCCGTCCAAATCGCGTCTATTTTGAACGATTGCTTTGAAGGCTATTTGATGCCCGTGCAGTTCACGGCGCAGGCGGTGAATTTGCGGTTTCGGGCGGAGCATCTGGATGCCGCCGCGAGCTTTGTGTACCTCAAAAACGACAAACCTCGAGGCATCATTTTGGTCGCAAGGCGCGGCAAGACCAGCCGCATTGCCGCGATGGGCGTGGCGACCGAGGCTCGAGGGCAAGGTTTGGGGCGCTTGATGCTGACTGAAGCCCTAAATACGGCTCGAGATCGGGGCGAGGGCAGCCTGAAACTGGAAGTCTTTGAACAGAACACTCGAGCGCTGGGCTTGTACCAATCGCTCGGTTTTGAAATTTCGCGGCGTTTGGTGGGTTACCAAAGACCCGCAAGAACTGGTCAACCCGAGGATTTGCTGGAAACAGACGCGCTCGAGTTCTCGCGGGTCGCGGCAATCGAAGGCGAAGCCGACCTGCCTTGGCAACTGATGCCAGAAAACTTCGCGGGTCAAACGTTTCAAGCCTTCCAACTCGAGGATAAGGCGTTCGCTTTGGTGTCGCTGGCTGGCTCGGGTTTTGTCCTGTGGGCAATCGTGGTGCGCCGTGCCTTCAGACGTCAAGGTTACGGGCGGCGCTTGCTGGAGGGTCTAAGCAATGATTTTGAAGGCAAAGAATGCCGAATTATTCAAGTGGTTCCCGAAAATCTTGCGCCAGGGTTTTTCTCGAGCTTGGGTTTTAAAGTGCTAGAATTAACGCAATTCGAGATGAAGCATGGTTTGGGATCTAAATTCGGCAAGGACGGGTCGAACGAAACCTGAAGGCTCGTATCTTGGCGTGCCCATGAACACGCTCACCCGAGGGCTGCAAGCTTGTATGAAGTGGATTTTGCGTTCACAATGTGAAAAAAGCTCGCAAAAGCCGTTTGTGCAGTTGTAAGCTGTAAAAATCTTGTCATCGGTGCCGACAAACAATTTGGGAGAATTGCTGTGTCAGAAAAAAAACCAAACAGCTCCAAGAACCTGTCAAAACACGAACTTGATCGGCGCTTAAAAGAAGCCACCATGCTCAAACAAATCGTCTCGACGGCAGGTGCGCCACTCGAGCCGGTCACGGTCTTGAACGTGATCTGCGCCGAATTGGTCGAGGTGGTCGGCGTCGAACACGCGGGTTTCGCCCGTTTGGACGACGATGGGCTGGCGCTCACCGTGGTTTCGGAATTTGGTTTGCGCGGCGCGATCAACCTTGGGTTGCGAATTGGACTCGAAGGCAACGAGATCACCAAACAGGTGATCGGAACGCGCCAACCGATTGGCGTTTTGGACGCCCAGAACGACCCCCGAATGGGTGCAGGACGCGAAGCCACCCGCGCTTACGGCGTCTCGAGTTTGCTGATCGTACCGATCATTGCGGGCGAGCGTGTGGTCGGCACGCTTGGACTGGACAG
>CAXTTL010000134.1:0-13402 GCA_964247135.1 uncultured Deinococcales bacterium
CGGTGGTTGAGGCAATCAAGGTGTCAAACGGAGTACCGATTTGTTTTAGAAACGCCGTGATGGCTTGCAAGGTTGTTTCGTCGCTGGTCGCGGCAACCACCAACAACTTCAATTGGACTTTGGGGGCTGTGCCTGGCGCAAAGCGCGTGGAAACTCGAGTGTTGTGGAAGGCTTCAACCATCACTTTGCTGCCGGCTTGTGCGGCATCTACGCTGCCAACTTCAACTTGTGGTGGCGGTTGGTTGCTGACCGATGGTAAGGGATGTTGGCTGGTCTTCGAGCTGCTTGGCACAAGACCGGTGGTTTCGTCAATTGGGGTTTGATCCGTGGTTTGGCAACCAATCAACGCGGCACAAAGCAACCCGATGCCGAGCAGATATTTTAGTGATTTTGGTTGTGTGAAAAACTTGTTCATGAATTGCCTCTTTCTTGTGGGTCACTTTCCTTGGTTATACCGACTTGCACTTTCTAAATTCTTACTTTCTGTTCATTTTTTAATTTTTATTTGTCCAGTACGTTAATTTGCAATCTTGAATATTGAATGTGGCTTTTGCGAAATCCGAGCCATCCAACACCCAACATCAAAAACAGTCCTAGCGGTGCTGCCAAAATCAGCAGCCATAGATTCGAATTTTGAATACTGTTGCCTCTGGTTGGTGGTAAAACAAACATCAGGGTGCTTTGGTTCAAAGGACGGGGTAAGGTGGCGTCGATGTTGTACTCGAGGGCTTCGTTTGGAAAAGTGCGATCAATAAATTTGAAACTGTATGCCCCTGGGGGAATTGAAGGCTGGACAATTTCTTAAATTCCGGCTTGCGTCTCATTAAACGGCAATTCTTTGGCACTGTTTTTTGTTTGACCAGCAGGAATCACTTTGCACCAGCGATTTTCAGTCCGGTGCTGCTGCCGACGGCGTCCAGTTTGAAACCTTGTTGTACCGAATTGGGGAACGTCACCATCATGCGAACACTGTCAAGATGAGCCAAGGCGCGGGGGGCTGCCAAGATCAACAAAACGACGCTAAAGTATTTCAACCGTGACTGCATTCACATCCCTTTCTTTGTTTTAGGGGTGTTCAGCAATCAGGTTGAACCTGTGCAGATCGCATCGACTTGAATGTTCCCCCAAACGGTTCAAGCGCTAGGGAGATTGTACAAAGTTGCGTATTAATACGGCGTTAAGTTAGATTTTGCCGTTCGTAAAAGCTTTTTTGATAAAGATATCAAAATATGATAACCTCTATCATTCTTTGTTTATTTTCATTTAACACTCACCGTTAAACCAATGTGAGCCTTTCACATTTGACATTCTCATGAAGCCTTGACCTAAAACAATTGTGCTCGACGCATTCTATTGCAATGTTCAAAATGCTGCAAGGCTGTGAAGTAATGTATTAAGGATGGACTAACCCGACTCTCACTTTATGCAATACTATATTTGGCTTTACCAATCGCATGTTGAAGCAATTTAGGAAATTGAGAATGACATGTAATCGTTAAAGATTTTAAAACCAAAGCTTTAAACTACCAGTCTTGACACTCAATTTCTTCCGTGTCAGAAACCGCCTCAGGCACTTATTTGACTTTCTAAGTTAGACTTCCCAAACAAGTCTTCTGACCAAGCAGGCAAACGCCAGACCATAAGTGTCAACCCACGAGGAGAGTGAATCTTGAGCACCCAAACCAATCAAACTTTGAAGTTGCCACTTTGGGGAACGGCGCAACTCGAGTTTGAAAATCAAGCGGTTCCAATCCGAAAAAAAAGTTTAGCCATTTTGTATTATCTTGCCCTCGAGGGGGCGACCAACCGTGACACCTTAGCCGACCTGATTTGGGATCGTTTGGATGCGACCTCAAATTTGAGGGTCGAATTGCATGACCTTCGCCTCAAATTGCAACCGCTGGGCATTCAAGCCTTTCCGCGCGGACAAAACCCCCTGAAATTGCCCGACGGCATTGTTCTTGAGCCAGCAAAACGCACCACGGAATCGCGCAACACCAGCGTTCAACCGATGGAAGGTTTGGAACGCGGTTTGGATCAAATTTCGACTGCCTTTGAACAGTGGCTTGCCGCCCGCCGACGCAGCTTGATCGATCCGGTTCAAGCCACCTGGGGACGTGAGAAACTGATTGCAACCCTGGCGGCTCAAGTTCAAAATGCCAGCGTTTTGGTCTTGAGCGGCTTGCCAGGATTTGACACGACAAACGTGGTCAGGGAATTGGCGCGAAGCCTCAACCTGAGTTTTGTTGAGGGGCTGACGGGTCCTGCCAAATCATTAAAATTTCTCAAACAGCCCTTTGCCCAAAATGCGCTCGAGAATATTGTCGATCACACCGAAGGCGTGGTGGTGGTGTCGCTCAGCACTTTCGGAGAATTGCCACGATTGATTCTGGAACTCGAGGAACGTCTGGGTGATTCACGACTGATTTATTTTGACCTCAAACCGCTCTCGTGGGTTGACGCCCGAAGCGGACCGCTGGCAAAAATCAGTTTTTCGCAGGCGGCACAATATTATCTTGAAACCCAGGGCAATCCCACGCATTTGCAACACCTTTTGGCTGGCACGCAAAACAAGGTTCAAGGGCAGCAGCCTTACAGCAAAATCGCCTCCAAAATTCAACTCGAAGCCCGCGACCTTGGTCATCAAGCGCGACTGGCACTCGAGCGGCTGAGTATTCAACCAGGTTCGATTCCAGACGGGCTGATTCAAGCCCTGGTTGCAGAACCCTATTTGGACGAACTCGAGCGCAGCGGTTGGCTGCGCTTTTCGGATGCCTGGTACATCAGTTACGAAAGCGTCAGGCGACTGATTTACACCTCGAACAAACCTGGCTTTCGGGTGCGCACCCACCAACGCGCCGCACGCTATTTTGAGGGCATCAACGAACCGCTGCAAGCCGCTTTTCACCGTTCTGGTGCGCTCGAACCGACCGATTGGGAAGAATTAATCGAGTTTTCAGACCCAGTGCAACGCCTTGCGCTCGAGTACTGGTTGAGCAAAGAACTTCATCGCAACACCAGAAATACGAACGCTCCCAAAAAACCCAAAACCTTGCAAAAATCGATTGATTTAAAGCGCGAACTGCCGGTGCTCGAAAATGACCGTTTCGGCACTGGTTTAGAATTTGAAGACAGCGCCATGCGTTTCGTGCGTGCCAGTATGCAGCCCGAACCAGCCGGCATGGAATTCCACGCCTTTGACCATGACGTGGTGATTTGCGCTCGAGGTCAAGCCTTTAGCGAGCACTTGTTCGGTATGGGTTTAAGCGGTCAAGCCGTTCCGCTCGAGTTTGGACTCTCTGGCGGGCGACCAAGGTTGATCCTTTTGGACATCAACGCCCCCAGCATGGTGGGTGACATCACGGTGCTGCCTCTCGAGGAACGATTCGAGCATTGGATTTATATTCCGTCCGGCACAGGTTTTTACGTCCATTCACGGCTTGAAAACGGTATCGTTGACCTGGAACTTCATGCCTATATGGTCATTGAAAACCATTCAGCCAACGCGCTCGAGGTCGAAAGTTACCCACTTGGCTCAGAGAATTGAGAATCACAGTTCGGGTTTTTTACTGGGATTTGGGTTTAGAACCATGATAAAAATGATGTTCTGATCGGGGTTGTTTTTCATTAATGCTCATCAAGTGTCTGTCGCATCTTGAATTGCAAACAATTAGAAGCATCAACTCCGAGGCGCTGCAATCGATTTCATTAGGCTCATAATCTTTCCAAGGTTATCAGAATCGTAGACCCTAACATGCAGCCCGCATGAATAAACTTTTCAGAACGAATAAATGGTTGCTCTTTGGTCTTGGCTTTTCTTCACTGGTTGCCTGTTCAACCCTTCCCGCACAAGAACAGATCGAAACGTTTACCCCAGATGAGCCAGCGTTATCGCTCAGGGCTGACCTTCCAGCCCTGAACTCATGGGCGATCCAATTGGATTCCTACACCAACCGTTTGGCAAACATCAAAGCCTCAGGGTTTCAAATGGCGGTGGTCGATTACTCGAGCGACGGTGGCAGCTCGGGCAAATGGAGCAAGGCAGAAGTCACAGACGCCAAAAGCAACAAACAACTGCTCGCCTACGTCTCGGTCGGCGAGGCAGAAGATTTCAGGTACTATTGGTCGAGCAGCAATAAAATTGGCAGCCCAGCCTGGATCACCGCCGCCAGCCCCAACCATCCTGGACAATACCTGGTCGATTACTCGAGCAGCCTGTGGCAGGGGATTATCTTGGGTTACGTTGATAAGATCATCAACCAAGGATTTGATGGCGCCTACTTGGATACCGTCAATGCTTACAACAGTTTGGGTGCAAGCGCCGCGTCAAAAACCCAAATGGTCAATTGGATTTGCAAAATCAGTCAATATGCCAAAGCCAAAAACCCAAGTTTTAAAATCATGACCCAAAACGCTTCAGACCTGATCTGGGTGAACAACGGTGCGTTGGCTGCCTGTATCGATGCTACCGCCCAGGAATCGGTTTGGTTTAAAGCCACCGATGTTCGCACGCCCGACGCAAACCGAGTTCAACAACTTAAAGATACCGCCGAATACAAGCGTCTGGGTAAACCCGTCTTTGCGCTCGATTATGCCAAAACAACCGTCAATATTGCCGAAGCCTACACCAAATCCAAAGCTAGCGGTCTGATTGAATATGTGACCGATGCAAATCTTAACGTCTTGCAGGTCAATGCAGGTTTTGATCCAGCGCCAGGAACGACCCCTACTCCAACACCGACTCCAACACCTACGCCGACTCCAACTCCGACTCCAACACCTACGCCGACACCCACCCCAAGCGCCGACCTGAGCTTTACCGCCAATGCCTCGCCAAACCCTGTGGTTGTCAATGCAAACTTGAGCTACACGTTTAACATTAAAAATGCCGGTCCAAGCGCCGCCACCAACCTCAAATTTACAGATAACCTACCCGCAAACGCCAAGTATGTCTCGAGCAACCCAAGCCAAGGGACATGCAGCGTCAATGGCAGCGTTCTGACTTGCGCTTTGGGTGGTCTGGCACTCAATACAAGTGCTCAAATCACAGTGGTTCTCAGCTCGAGCGTCGCCGGAACGCTGGTCAATACCGCCAACGTCAGCGCCACGGAAGCTGATCCTGTTGCCGGCAACAACTCCTCGAGCGTGACCACGACGGTTCAAGCGGCTCCAACCCCCACGCCTACACCGACGCCTACACCGACGCCAACCCCGACGCCAACCCCGATTCCAACACCAACCCCGACACCAACACCAGCACCAGGCATTAAGCTTCCGCCAACGGGTAAAATCTCTTGGGATTGGCAAATTGGTGCGAGTGGCGACAGCAATGTGACCGTGCCGGCAGGTGTAACGCTTCTGGATTTGGACGGGTTTAACATTTCTGCCGCCAAAGTCGCCAGCCTCAGGGCTGCTGGCGTCTATACCGTTTGCTACATTGACGCGGGCAGCTACGAAGATGGTCGTCCAGACTCGAGCCAATACCCAGCCTACTTAAAAATTTACAAAGACGTGCAATGGAATGAATGGTTCTTGGACATCCGCGATGTCTTCAAGCCAAACAGCGTTCTGGCACAATTGCTCACCGCAAGGTTTCAAATGTGCAAAGACAAAGGCTTCGATGCGCTCGAGCCTGACAACCTGCAAAACGACGAGAACACCGCAGGCTTGCTGACCAAACAAGAACAAATCGATTTCAACGGCTGGGTGGCAGATACCGCTCACAAGGTTGGACTGGCAGTCTTTCAGAAAAATGGTCCCGATAACATTTTGTTAAAAGACCGTACCGGCAAAATGATGGTCGATAAATTCGATGGAATTCTGAACGAAGAATGCCAGCAGTACGGCGAATGCGGACCACTTGCGGAATACGTCAAGCGCGGCAAACTGGCGCTGAACACGGAATACGCTGGAACTTTGGATTGTGCGCTCTCGAATTCGCTGGTGATGAACTCGATCTTGAAAGATTTGAGCTTGACGGGCGGTAACATGAGCGGCTATAAACGACAAAGCTGCAACTAAACCCTGCAAGCATCGAGACTCGAGATTCAATCTCGAGTCTCGATTTTTAATTCTAAATTTGGGTGCTTTTTATTGCTTCAACAGCACGCTGAGATTGTTTGAGCCAGAATTTGCCACGACAAGATCAATCCGTCCGTCGTTGTTCAAATCACCGGTGGCTGCGCTTGCTGGACTTGTGCCAGCCGTGAAGTTAAGGGGAGCGGCAAAGCCACCTGCGTTGTTACCAATTAGAACATTGACGTTGTTGGTTAAATCTTCGTTGACGACAACCACGTCGAGTTGTCCGTCTCCGTTAAAGTCGCCCAAACTGACTGCCGTTGGAATGGCTGGCAAGATGACGGCTTGGGATGTTGCGTATCCGCCCGAGTTGTTGCTGAGCAACACGCTGAGTTGTGTGTCAACGTTGTTGTTGGCTGTGACAAAATCGAGCCGCCCGTCGTTGTTGAAGTCGCCGCTGGCGAACATGGTGGGGCTGTTCGCAACCGTGAACAGTTTTGGCGTCAAGAAGTTTCCAGCCCCGTCTCCGAACAACACACTGATCTCTCCAGCGGTGGTTGGATGACTGAGCAACACGGCAACATCAAGATGACCGTCGGCATTGAAATCACCGCTCAACACGCTAGATTGGTTGCTTCCAGCACCGAAGCTCGAGGCGCTGGAAAACACGCCCGCACCGGTTCCAAAAAGCACACTGACCGTGCCATCGATGTTGTCCGAGGTCGTTACCAGATCGAGCTTGCCGTCGCTGTTAAAATCCCCGGTGGCAATAGAATTTGGATTTGAAGAAACCGCATAATTGGTCACCGTAAAACCGCCCGTACCGTTGCCAATCAAAACACTGATGGTTCCAGCCGTTTGGTTGGCGCTTGCCAGATCAAGAATGCCGTCGTTGTTAAAATCACCACTCGAGATGGCGGTTGGGGTCACACCCACCGCGACCGAGGCGGCGGCGGCAAAACCACCGATCCCATCGCCGAGCAAAATACTGACGGTATTGGAACCTTGGTTGGCGCTCGCCAAATCCAGTTTGCCGTCCTGGTTGAAATCGCCAGAAACCACCGAAAGCGGCAATGTGCCCGTCGCAAAATTGGTCGTCACACCAAAGCCAGCCGCGATTTCTGGGTTGCTCGAGTTGCGAAAACGGTAAACCACGGGTTTGATCGCAACGCTATCGCTCGAACGGGTCAAGCCGCTCGAGAGGCTGACTTCGACCTCCTCACCAGGTTTGAAAGGCGCGGTTGGTGTGTAACTGAGGGTTGTGCCGCCTCCAGAATAGATTCCGTTGTTGAACGTTCCAGCGGCGACTTTACGCTGTCCGGTCTGAAAAGCTTGAACCACAAAGCTCGAGTCTGTCGGTGCATTCATGGCTTGACAAAAACCTGCCCCAATGCCCGAACTTGCCAAAATATTTTTGCTGTTTGGCGCGGGCGCGACCGTTTCCATCTTGACCCCAGGAGAGGTCGTCAGCAATTCTGGGTTTGTAAATACGCCGGATGCCATCGCCGTGCGAACATCACAAAGGGTGCGTTTGGTGAGTGCAGATGAACCGTAAAATCCGCTGCCTGAAAGCAAATTGATCAGTGGGTTGATGTTTGGCAGTGTCGAAATCAATTCTTGCAGACGCCCGCTTCCCTTGGGATCGGTTTGCTCCTCGAGGCTCTGGGTGGCGATTGAATCGGTTTCGGCGGCAACCAGCACCTGGAAAGCAAAAACGAATGGGGTTCCGACACGGGTCGGTTGGCGCGGCAAGTAAAAACCAAGGGTAAATTGACCTTTGTAGCATGAGGGATCAGTGAGAAATGCACAAGTTGAAGGCGTGGTCGGAATGCTGCGCCCTCCCAAAAAGTTCCGCGCCACAAAACCGTAATCAAGCACGTCGGCGTGTGAATTGGGATTTGAGGGACTTGGATCAGTGTAAAAAGTATTGGCATCGGCTTGCACTTTGTCCACCTCGCCAGTGGCAGGGTTTCCAGTGCGGGTATAGATTTGCATGTCCGCCAAGTCTGGGTTGACAACAACGCCCCGAACAGTCGCCCGCATTCCGTGTGATGGTTTGATGGCTCTGAAGACGTTTGCACCACTGGGAAATGTGGCAGTGTCAGTTACGGCTACACCATCGCCGCCGACGACGGTATTAAACATGGTTCCTAATTTTGAAGCTGCCCAACTTGTGCCGTATGTGGGGTTTGTACCTGCCTTGTCAAAGCCAGTCGCAATCAGGTTTAAATTGCTAAAGGGCGTTGTGCCGACGTTGGCAATTTCAAAAGTGGCTTGCACATAACGGCTTGGCGTGCCAAATGGTGCGAGGTCGTTGATGTCTAAAAATTGGACTTGACGACGACGGATATTCACCACATTGTCAAGCACACCAGATATTGTTCGGTGTTGCGCGTTTCGTGATTTCAGAGGATTAAACGTGGCGTTGGCAACAGGATTGGCTTGATCGCGCAAATCAATTGAAATACTCAGCAAACCCAAGATGCTCGAGTCAGTGCTTGGCAATTGCGTTGGAGCTGGAATGGTATTGCACGCACTAAGTGCAAGAAATGTAAAAATTATAAATCTTTTCATATAACCTCCGCTTTTATATCTACTTTTATTTCAATAGTCGTTGAAATAGAGAATTTTTATAGGAATAACAGCATCTAAAAATACGATAAACCTTAATTAAATTTAGAATTAATGTTGCACTTGTTTGGAATAAAGATTTATTTTTGAAAGAAATTAAACTCAGACATCATTCTTACAAAGCAAAAAACATCGCCTCCCACAACGATCAATGATGGTTTTAAAATCTTGTGCCAAAAATGGCAATTTCATTCTATTCCCACGTTGGATCGATTTTAGCGAGTTCGACATAAATTTAGCGTTAAGCACATCCGATTCGTATCTTAAAAGCAAAATCTGCTATTGCTGAGCGAAAATCGCTTTGGCACGTTCCTCTTTAATGATCTGTTTACAAAATTCGTAAATAGATTGAGGATATCTTAATCCAGACAACATTCACAGGTAAATTACAGCGCCTGTCCGTACCTAACAATGCAAACGCTCACATTCGATTCTTTTTATGGCTGTAAAGTAACATTCGATGCAGGAATTTACTTTTGCTGACTTAATGCATAAAACACTAAAACTTTACATTCTGAAACTTCACATTTACGGTTCAATTGCTCGAGCTTGGTCTAAAACCAAGACCAGCTTGAAATTCTATCGGGTGAGCATTTGTCTTTTAAACTCGAGAATGAAAAACCAAACGGTTGACTAAGCATTCTGGCGTAGTGCAAAAAGCACAATTGCGTAGTACACTCTGAAAAATCTCAAAGCTGAAAGGCGGTGCACGGCAATGGTGAAACTCGAAAACAACTCAATTACCAAGATCATTCTTGCTGCATTGGCACTGCCCAGTGTTGCATTGCCCAGTGCTGCATTGCCCAGTGTCGCTCGAGGTCTTGATGAACCCTTACACCCGTCGTTTTGATTCAGTGCAGCACTGAACTTCGGCGGAACGTATCCCGCCGAAGTTTTTTTATGATCGAAAGGAGCCAGTCATGGTCGTGCAAACCAAAGAATCCTGTCAAGCCATTGCCTTCAAACCCGAGCTTGATCTCGAGCAACAACCCCAGATTGCCTTTTTATCTTTCACTTATTTGAGGAAAACAACATGCACAATTCCAAACCAACGCCACAAATTGCGACGGCTCCTTTGGTAACCCCTAAAAATGTCGGCTGGACGATCACCAAAGTTCGTACTCCAACGCCGCCAAAACCAAGCACTGCACGGACGTGACGTGCAGCCCCAAGACCGACTGAAATCCGCTCAATCTGAGCGGATTTCAGTCGGTTTAAGGTTTGCGAAACAACCCCCAAATGGTCGCCATCAAAGACAATGCCAAACCCGCGAACAAGGAATACAGCAACGGATTCAACTCGAGTTTGGGTTCATTTAAGGCGGGCACCTCTCGAGTGGCGTAAAAACCAACTTGCGACGTTGGCGACAAGACATCCAAGACCGTCGGGGCATTTTGCAGATTTGAGCTAAGGTGCAGCGCGGACGCGTCACTGCTGACCTCTAAAACACCATTTTTGCTTAACGGGTCGTACAAGCTGACAAATGCCCAGTAACGATACGCGTCGGCTGGCAATTGCGTCGCCAAAACAATGTTCGCACCGTCCACCTGAACGCCGACCTTGGAGGAGACTCGAGCACTTTGCGGCGCATTTTTAGCGGTTTCAAGCAGCGCGTTCCAGCCATTCACATGCAGGTGATAACGCCAACCGCGCCCTGGCGGTGAATGAAAACCGGTCGTGCCCAATTCTTCGATGCCGCCCCTTTCGGTGTTCAGATACACATCGATGACAGGTTCACTAAACCCATTCGGGGCGCGTTCAGGGTTTTGGACGCTGCCAAACGCCAATCGCAACTCGAGTTTTTGCTTGACATCGCTCGCTGTGAAGGTTCGAAGATCCAAAACGCTGGCGTCTTTGAGGGTGCTCGGCAGGGCGTAAACACCGTCGCCGAGGGCATCGCCTTGTGGGTCTGAGACCGAGAACAAAACCGTGCCAGCCGCCAAGCCGCTCGAGGGGTTTGAGAGCATCGAGCACAGCATGAAACTGATTACAAAGGGTGGAAATCGAAGAAGACAAAAACGCATCGTGGGCAGTATATCGGCAATCGATGAGCTTGTTAAGAAGCCTCACATTCCATCTTCAGGCACGGGTTTTGAATTCAGTCCTGGACGAAGACGTTTCTCGAGCAAAACCCTGATCAAAACGGCACTCAGGGCACGGGGTTGATGTTGTCCCTCGCCATTCTGGGTCAAACGCGCCTGATGCACCCCAATGCCCGCCTGGCGCAGCGACGCCAGGTCAAGTTTGACCAGTTGGGCTTGCTCTGCAAGGTATTTTTCCAGCGTCAGGCTCGAGACCGGAGCATCGTTCACCAGCACAACATCTGGTTTGCGTCCAAGATGCGCCGCCACAGCTTGAGCGTGTTCAAACACGCTCAAACCATCGGTTTCACCGTGCTCGGTCATGATGTTGGCGACATAAACGATGGTGGCTTGGCTTTGCTTGAGGGCTTTTGCCAAATCGGGCACCAGCAACGGCGGGATGACGCTGGTGTACAGGCTGCCAGGTCCAATCACGATCATTTCGGCATTTAAAATGGTTTGTACCGCGCCTGGGATTGCCGTGGGCTGATTGGGTTCGAGTCTGAGCTGTTTAATGCGACGTCCGGCAGCCTGTTCGCGCAGGGTGCTCTCGCCGGCGATCAGCGTTCCATCCTCGAGTTCGGTTATCAACGTGGCGGCGCTGGCGGTGGCGGGCAGAACTTTGCCCCGAACGTTCAAAATATTGTTCAGCGCCATGACGGCGCTGCCAAAATCTCCGCGTTCTTCGGACAGTGTCGCCAGCATTAAATTCCCGAAAGTATGTCCCTCGAGTTCTTCGCCGCGTTTAAAGCGGTGCAACAATAACTTTGCCAAATCTGGCGAGTCGGACAGTGCCGCATAACAATCGGTCAGATCGCCTGGCGCGGGCATGTCCAACGACTTTCGCAAACGCCCGCTCGAGCCGCCGTCGTCGGTCACCGCCACAATCGCGGTGATGTTGCTCGAGTAGCGTTTCAAACCAGACAGCAAATTGCTTAAACCCGTTCCACCGCCAATCGCCACGATTTTTGGACCCTGCCCCAACGCCCGCGTTCTAAAAATCCGGTCCAACGTTTCGCTGGGACTCGAGCCGAGGGAACGCAGCAATGAACGGTTGAGTCCAATCACGCCCCACCAGCCCAAAGCGACACCCAAAACCATTAAGAGCGCCGCCCAACCCCAGCGTCCCAAGTGCAGCATCTCGGAGATTTCAATCAGTCTCGCCGTAAAATTGATAAAAAAATTGCGTTGCTCGCCAACCCGTGTCCAGGCGACAAAACCGCCCATCAAAACCAACAAACCAAACAAAACCAATGCCAGGTAGCGTTTGACTTTTAAGCCTGGAATCAGCCAGCGCCACAAACTCATCCAGAAGCTGCGCCTGGATTTCACGCACCACCTTCGCCCTTCTCGAGATCGCGGTGCGTGACGCTGCTGGCATATTGTAATAAATCTCTGGCAAGCGCTTCCACCACCGCGACGCTGCGGTGAAAGCCGCCCGTGCAACCGATTGCCACCGAATAACTCGAGCGTTCGGAGCGTCTGGCGAGTTCGGCGTTGGCGCTGACAAAGTCACGAAGCAACTGATAAAATGCCGTACCGTCGCTCGAGAAGACGTATTGACTGACTTCAGGTTCTAGACCGCTTTTATACTTTAATTCTGGGTCGTAAAACGGATTGGGCAAGCCACGCACGTCCAAGACCAAATCGGCATCTCGAGGGGCGCCGTGTTTAAAGCCAAACGAGCTGAGCGACAAGGTAAAAGCCTGATCCTGACCAAACAGACCGCGCAATTTTGCCACCAAGGCTTTGGCGCTCAGCAAAGACGTGTCAATCACCACATCGGCGTGCGATCTCAAATCGGCGAGCACCTCACGCTCCGCCCGCAAATCGCCCAACAGCGTTGACTCGTGCAGCGGATGGGTGCGCCGCGTGAAGCCGTAACGCCGAATCAGCACGTCATCGTCCGCCTCGAGGTAGACCACCACAGGCTTCGGGCTGACCGATTTGAGCCAAGTTTCAATATCATTCAGAAAATGCCTGGTTCTGGCGTCGGTCACGACCGCCACCTGGGTTAAACCCTGTGACAGGCACAACTCGAGTGTTGAATGCCACAGTGGCGGCGGCAAGTTGTCGGTGGTGAAAAAACCAAATTCCTCGAGCGCCTGAACAGCCGTGGTTTTGCCCGCGCCTGAAAGCCCTGTGATGATGACAAAACGATTCACGAATGAAGTTTAACAAGCGACGGACAAAATTGATGCTCGAGTGGTATTTACCGCCTGCATTTGGAATTTTCACTTCGCTCCAATTCTGTCATTATGGCGGTAAATACGCAGTCCCCACTCACGCTGGTCGGAAATTTTTAGGATGAAGCCCTAAAAATTTCGGGAAGGTATTTAACCCAACTCCACGCTCGAGGCATCTGACAGGATCAAACGGTGCACCCGAGGAATTTTGTCTGAACCGCGCACCGTGGCTTTACGTCCAATCAAACATTCGTGAAGGCGTACCGTTAAATTCTCGAGGATCGCCTCCTCCTGAATGACAGAGAATTCGACCTCCATGCTGGTCAGTTTTGCGCCGTCGCCAATGCTGGTAAACGGTCCAACGTAAGCATTCTCGAGCATCACGTTTTCACCGATCAAGGCTCGTCCAATAACCGTGGAATTTGTGCCTTTCGACCCCTTGCCAATGCTGACCCGAACCCCCAACCTCGAGTTGATGCCCTCGCC
>CAXTTL010000135.1:0-13314 GCA_964247135.1 uncultured Deinococcales bacterium
ACGCCTCGGTCACCGCGTGGCGTTGGCAGTCACCGACGGCAAACTCGAGATGGATGCCATGAACAGTATTCTGAAAGCCGGACGTGTCACGGGCGTCAAATACCTGGCTGTTGCCGCCCCCAGAGACGTGCTTGGCTTCCTCGAACCCAGCGCTGCTTTTGGGCGCGTTTGCAAAGTCGAACTCGAGTCACTCTCGGACTTGCGCGACCTTGCCAAACTGTTTTCATTTGGACCACTCGAGCTTGAGGGCTACTGGAATGCGGGCAATATCAACACCGAAACGTTGGATTCGCTCGAGGCGAACGTGCAAAGCCAAATTCAAAGCCGTGGCTTGTTCAGTTTTGTCACGCTGGCACTGAACCATTTTGATGCGCCACGCATCATCACACCCGAAGAAATTCAGGACAAACTCAGCGCCACGGGCATTACCACCGGCACAATTACAGAAGTCCTCGAGACACTCTCCAAACCACCATTCAACCTGCTCTCCCCAATGGGCGTGGGCGAATACCACCTCCGCGCCAACCTCGAGCGCGGTTTGTCGGATGTGGCAGAATACGTCTCGAGCCTGAGAATCCGCCTTCGTCATCCTGTGGTGAATGCCAGTGCGGAAGCGGAAACAGTTTCAAGCGGCAAGTAAAATCTGGATTTTCTCGAGCGGACAGCGGTTGTGCTGTCCGTTTTTTTGATGCTCGAGAAAGCATCGAAATGTAAAAACCTCGAGCCTCACAAGATGATTTTACGCTCGAGAATTTGAACCTGAAACCTCGAGAAATATGCCCAAAACTTTCTTGAAATTTTCGCCCCTTGTGTTCATTATTTTGGTAAGAATGGATCAAAATAACCTCGAGATTTACGTCTCTGACAGCAATGTGGGTTTTGTAAGAAATCGGTAAGTCTGTGCTGCTAAGATAACTGAGTTCCGAAGAGGAACAAGCACTAAGGAAGATCAACCCGAGCCTATAAAATACCTATTCGGGAAGATCAAGGAGAAAGAAAATGAAGAACAAGACCCAAGGTTTCACGCTGATCGAGCTTCTCATCGTTATCGCCATCATTGGTATTCTCGCCGCAGTTTTGATTCCAAACTTACTGTCAGCCCGTACCACCGCGAACCAACGCGCCGTTCAAGCCCACAGCGCCAACGTCTATAAGGCTTTGACCGCTGCTCTTGCAAGCGATAGCGCAGCTACTGTTGCTACAATTGGTACGTTGTACGGTGCAACTTGCACCGCAGAATCTTTGGTTGCTGGTTCCAAGTTGTACGGTTGGTCAAAAGCACCAGGTGCAGTGGCTAGTTGCGCCATTGGTTCAGCAGGTACAGATTTCTCAGTTGTGGTTACGGCAGACGCTGCGACCGGTGGCAAAGCATCAACCAACGGCGGACCACTCCAATAATCGCACAGTATACATAGGTTGATTTACAGTTCATTTTCGACCCCGCCTTGTCTAAATGACCTGGCGGGGTTTCGTTTAAAGGAGAGTATATGAAGCGGTATACCCAAGGGTTCACGCTCATTGAACTATTAATTGTTATTGCCATCATCGGTATTCTTGCTGCTGTTTTGATCCCAAACTTACTAAATGCTCGGGCAACAGCCAATGCAAGGGCAGCACAAGTTCATAGTTCTAATGTTTATAAAGCCCTTTCGGCTCAAATTTCCAGTGAACCCAATAAGAATGTTCAGCAAGTTGTTGCAATGTATAGTTCCACAGATTGTAAACTTCCTCAAGTAACAACAGCATCTATTCTTTATGGGTGGCAAGCATCGCCACCAACGGTTCAAAGCTGCACGATCACAACCCCAACAGCAGCAGATACAGATTTTACAGTTACGGTTGTAACTGATTCAACGGCATTTAGTAAAACTTTTGTTAATGGTAGATAGTAGTAAATCAAATAACTTGAAATATTTTTATTGAACTATATGTCCGAAACACTATCGTTTCGGACACTTTTATTTTGGATACAAGCCACCGCAAGGATCACAAAAAATATTCCCTCGGCTTCAACGGTCATATACCAAAACAAGTTCCAGACCAGGTACGCGAAAATTGACAGTGAAAAAAAATCAAATCTTAATAGGTTTCTAAACGAAAATGAAATAAGCCACAAATACAAAGCCAAGCCAACCAATCCCCACATTAAGGCAATATCTAAAAATTGATCGTGTGCTTTCCAAGTGGAAAGACTCATAAAAGATGGTTGATTTTTATCGTTTAAAACCTGAAACATTTCAATTCCAGTTTTTTCATCTCGAATCGTCCGAACATATTTGACCCCATAGAAAGCTTTAAAAAATTGAATTAATTCGTCAGGTGTGACAAATTTTCTCCAAGCATCTTGAAATTGAGGTCCGCCATAACCAAAAACAGGTGCAGCCAAAATTCCTTTTAAAGCAATTTTATACAAAACTGCTCTCGCTTGATACTGGGTTGGTTCGGTAAAATCACGTTTAAAAGCTTGATTGATTAAAAAGACAAAACCAAACCCAAATAAAGCACCAATAAGAATTGCAGTAGCAGCGCTTAAGGCAATTTTTATTTTTTTATTTAAGGCAAAAAAGAAAGAAGTTGCTGCCAAACTTATATAAGGCGATTTACTAAAGGCTAGTCCTATACCAAAGCTTGTAAAAATCAATAAAAAAAGCGTGTTTTGAAAATTCGTGGTCAAAAAACTAAAGAATCCGCCAGTTAACAAAATTAAAAAACCACCCAAGTGACCATTCGATCCAAAATTTAAAACGGGTAAATCCGCAGGTAAGGCACTGGGAATTAAAAAAGATTTTCTCAATACAACTTCAATAATTGCAAGTACAATAAAAACAATTAAGAGATACCGTAAAGTAAGCATAAAAATATCTTTTATCTCTTGATCTCGATTCACTTCAAAATAAACCAGAAAGAAAACGAATGAAAGCAAAACCGTTCCAAAAGCGCTATCGGCGTTTGAATTTAAATCACCCAACAAGCCAATAATTGGGGTTTTGGAAAAAATTGAACTCACAACCGCCCAAAAGCCGAATAAAAGTGCCACAAAAGGCGCAGGGTGTATTTTCACAAAAGGTACAAGGTTTTTGATATTGCTTAAGCGCAGATCGGGATAAGCAGTCCAAGTTAGAAAGAAACCACCAAGAACCGCAAAAAAGCTGAGCAACAACCTGATTTGAGTACTTCCTGACGCGTTGGGGTGTTGAAGGGGATAAAAAAGTATGGCATAAAGCACAACATAGCCAGCCCACCAATACCGACGCACAAGCTTTAAATCCATGTGGCAATTGTATGCTTATTCTCAAGGCAGCGACAACACCGTAAACACCGTCACTCGAGCACCAAGACTGCCAAACGCCAAGTCCATGCCCAAATTAAACGGTAAAAAACCAAACCAGCGCCCTGGCAAGTTTAGACCAACTCCAGCATCGAACAGGTAACTCGAGTTCAAGTCCCAGCCAAAATCGCTGAAGATGCGGATTTCTGGCGCTAGGCTGGCAATGCCTGCAACATTCGGGATTTGAAAACGGTATCCAAACTCGAGGTTGGCAATCAGCACACTTTGGCGGGTCAGGTAGGCTTCTGGGTAGGCGCGAAGCAGGCTGCTCGAGCCGAGGGCAAAGCCTTGGGTGTTGCTTGAATAACCGATGAGGGCACGAGCGCGGGTGAACCAGGGCGAGCCAAGGATTTGCCATTTAAACGCAATTTGGCTTTCGATGCGGGGATTCAGGTTTTCACCGAACCGAAGCTCGAGTGAACTTGAGAAATCGAAATCACCCAGTTGCGCTCGAGCCGTGCCTGTCAAACCAATGGCTTGCGAATCAAGCGACAACCGAATACCAAAGTCAGTATTGCGGTACTCGAGTCCAAGTTCCCAGGGTGCGCCCGTCGGTCGGCGGGCTGGGTCAAACGTTCCATAAACGCGAGTTTCGCTCGAGAATCGGTACTCGAGTTTGGCGTAACCGCTGCTTTCGGGGGCGTTGAGCAGTTTGACGTAACCGCCGGCAATCCCAAAGTTTCCAAGGATTCCGCCTGTGGCTTCCAAACCCAGTCCGAGCGAACCCCAAGCGCTCGGCGCGCCGACTCGAGTGCCCCAGTCAAAGGCGCTCGGTCCAAGCTCGATTTGGGGGGCAACAGTCAATTCGGCTGGAATCGCTCGAGCCAGATTTAAACCTTGATCGAGTCTTGAACGCCAGACTTGATTGATGGGATTGTTCTTGTGCGGATCGCCTGGAGGATTGAGTTTGATGTTTTTTTGCTCGAGGATTTTGGCAACCTCGAGCCAGTGTTCGCTTGCGGTTTCACGTCCGCGTTTGATGAGTTCTCGAGCACTGCCAAAATCAAAATATTGTGCATCATAAGCTTTCACGCGCACCGTCAAATCGGGCTGGGCTTGATCGACAGGCAGTGTCACCGCCGCAACCGTCAAGCCAAGACTCGAGATGAGATTGTCTGGTTTTATATTGGGTTCGGCAAGACCGCGAATGGAAATCACGACACTCGAACCTAAGTCTCTGGCAACGTCCACGGGGATTGGGTTTTTCAAGCCACCATCGGCGTAATAATGCCCGTCAATTTCGACGGCGGGAAAGACAATCGGCAAACTGATCGAGGCTCGCATGGCGGTGGTCAGGTCACCTTTGGTTAACGCAATGGCTGGTGCAACCTCGAGTTTGGTAACTATGACCGCCAGTTGCGGACTGGTGTTCTCGAGTTGCTGGTTGTCCACCAGGGCGCGGTAAACAGCTTCCAAGCCGCGAATGTCGAGCAATCCTTTGGTTGGTGGGAAGGTGACTCGAGCCAGGTCGGATTGATGGTGTTGAAGTTCGGAAAAAATATCGGCAATCGTGTCAAAGCTATAACCACTTGAGTACAAGCCTGAAACCATCGCGCCGGCGCTCGTGCCGACGATCAAATCCAGCGGCATTCCGCGTTCGACCAATTCTTGCAGTGCGCCCAAATACGCAAAACCCCTGGCGACGCCGCCCGCCATCGTTACGCCCACTTTTTGGGCGAAGGCGCTCGAGACTAAAATTTGAGAGAACAACAGAACCAGCAGAAGACGACGCATCTCGAGCATCGTAAAACAGATTTGCTAATTTACAGTCAAGCAAGCCGCAATTTCGCGCCTGACGCAAGTAGCAAAGCTCGAGCGCGTCCGACCAAGTACAGCGATCCGGCGATCACGATTTTGGGAGCGGTGATGGTGACTAGCGCCATCTCGAGGGATTCAAAAGCCGTTCCATCAAACTCGAGCGCCAGCACAAACGGATCGGCACCCAATTCGCCAGGAGAGACAAAACTGACACTCGAGGTTTTTAAGCGCAGGGCTTCGAGCATGGCGGAGACGTTCTTTCGTGCCATCACACCAAAAATCAGGGCAAAACCAGGCTCAAGATTTTCAGCCAAGGCTCGAGCGCCAGCAGGGTTGTGAGCGCCGTCGAGAATGTACTGGCGGTTTTCAAAGTCAAAAATTTCAAAGCGTCCAGCCCAGGTGGTTTGCATGGCGGCATCGATGCTGAATTCGGGTTGCTCGAGGATTCTTAAACTGGCGGCAACCAAAGCGGCATTCTCGAGTTGATGGCTTCCGCGCAAGGCGGGCGCTTGAGGCAGGGTGAACAAGGGATTCTCGAGGTCAAGCACATGCAACGGTGCGTGACGCTGACTGGTAATCTCACGGATGATCTCGAGTGGCACACCTCGAGCGGCGGTCACCACCGGAATGTCATTTCTGATTGCCCCAGCTTTCTCGAGCGTGATGCGCTCCAATGTGCCGCCCAAAGCTTCGACATGGTCAAAGTCAACATTGGTGATGATGGTCAGTTTGATACGCTCGAGGTTGTTGGTGGCATCGTGCAAGCCGCCCACGCCAGCCTCGACCACTGCAAGATCAACGTGTTGCTTGGCAAAATACTTGAACGCCATGGCGGTCACGAAATCAAAAAATGCCGCCTCGAGTTGCAAACTTTGCGCCCAACGCACGAACGATTCAATTTCTGAGGCTGAAATCTGCTGTCCATTCACCAAAATCCGTTCCGAAAACTCGAGCAAATGCGGCGAGGTAAAACGCCCAACTTTAATACCGGTCGAACGCAAACCCGCCTCGAGCATGGCACAGACGCTGCCCTTGCCGTTCGTGCCGATCACATGAATGGCAGGAAATTTGGTTTGAGGCTTCTCGAGTTTTTCCAGCAATTCTCGGGTTCGTTCAGTGCCTCGCGCCGCGCCAGAACGCGTGCGGGCGAACAACCAATGAATCGCGTTTTCATCAACAGGCTTATCCACAGTGTGTTGATAACCCTACCGAGTTTGGGCTTCGGCTGGCAAGCTTTTCAGCCATTTCAAATGCGATGCCCAAACTTTAGACCACAAGGCACTGGTGTCAACCTGCAAATCAAACACTTCACGCAACACCGTGTCGTACTCGTCTTGAGACTCGAGCGTGCGGCTGGTTTCGATGCCGTTTGAAATGGTTTGCAACACCGCCCCGCGCAAACTTTGCACGCCCGTTTCGGTCATGCGGTGACACACCACAACCCGCACAAAACCGCTCTCGGGCGAGGTTTGTAGATAGGTGCAACGCTCCTGGAAAGATAAAAGTTCTTGAGGTGTGAGTGTAAAATCAAAGCTGTTCCCGACCGCGCCAAGTGCCACACTCGGAATATCAAATCGCCAATGTTCGCCGTGTTGCTTGAGTTTGAAGGCTCGAGATTGCTGCGTGTAAACACCCGGCACAAGTGGGATGGGTTCGAGCAAACCATTGCCAAAACCCGCATCCGCCAAATAGGCTTGCTCGAGGTTGACTTTTAATGCCAAATGGTTGGCGCTGGTGTTGGTTTGACCCACCGCACACGCCAAATACTGTACTTCAAAACCGATTTCACGCAGCGCCCAAGCCAGCAAACCGTTCATCTCGTAACACCAACCGCCGCGTTTCTCGAGCACGATTTTTTCAAACGCTCGAGTTGGATTAAGTTCTAGGGTGCGTCCAAAGTGTATGTCTAAATTTTCATAAGGAATGTTCAGCAAGTGCTGGCGATGCACAGCAATGAAAGTCTCAAGACTTGACTCGAGGCTGCCTGAGTACTTGATGCGCTCAAGATAGCGCTCGAGGTTCATGAACTGATTTTAAAGCCTGAAATGTGAATGCTCGAGTCTGTTGTCTAACTCGAGCATCAAACGGTTTGTTGTTACTCGCTCGAGCCGTGCAAGCGGGTTTCTTTGTTGTCCAGAACCTTGTCAATCGCAGTCATAACCTCATCGGTCATTTGCGGCATCAGCTCGAGTGCGGCGAAGTTCTCGTGGACTTGCGCGGCTTTGGACGCGCCCGTGATGACCGTGCTGACGTTAGGGTTCTTGGCGCACCATGCCAGCGCGAGTTTGGGCAGGGTTGTGCCCAAATCGGCAGCGATCTTTGCCAATTCTTGAATTTTGGGCAGTTGCGCTTTTATTTCCGGACTCTCAAAACGGGCTTTCAACCACTCGTAACCCGGTAAATTGATGCGGGTGTCGTTCGGCATGACATCGTTGTACTTGCCAGTCAACAAACCGCTCGAGAGTGGTGACCAGATGGTCGTGCCCAAACCGAGCGTGTCTGGGTTGTACAGCCGTTTGTACTCAACTTCGACGCGGTAACGGGTGAACATGTTGTACTGCGGTTGTTCCATCGTTGGCGGAATCAAATTGTACTGACGGGCGACCGCGTAAGCTTCCATCAATTCTTGCGCCGACCATTCGCTCGTGCCCCAGTAGAGCACATCGCCGCGATGGATGAGTTCGGTCATGGCACGTACCGTCTCTTCAATCGGTGTGTTGCGATCTGGGCGGTGACAAAAGTACAAATCGAGGTAATCGCATTGCAAGCGCTTGATGGCTTGATGGCACGCCTCGAAAACGTGTTTGCGCGAAAGCCCCCGCTGAATTGGCGATGGGTTCTCGATTGCGCCACCAAAAACCTTACTCGAGACAATATAACTGTCGCGTCGCCATCCTGCTTTGGTGAGCGCTTCGCCCATGATGGTTTCGGCTTGACCTCGAGCGTAAACTTCGGCGTTGTCAAAAAAATTGCAGCCGTTGTCGTATGCCGCCGACATCAATTCCAGCGCCCCGTCCACATCCAATTGCGTGCCGAACGTGACCCATGCCCCGAAAGACAAGACGCTGACTTGCAAACCTGATTTGCCCAAACGACGAAATTCCATAAAAATCACCCCTTCTTGGTGTTACAAGCGAAAAGTATCGCCTGTGGAAGGGGTGAAGCACAATAGCGTATTTTACGTTTACAGCTTTAAAACTCGCCGACCAACTCTGGACGCGCAAAAACGATCTTGCCAGCCTCGAGTCCAATGTAAAGTTCGCCCTCTGGGAAAGAGATCAGTGACATTGAAAGCGGGTCTTCGATTTCGTCGCGCATAATCGCACGCAACTGACGGCTCGAGCCTTTGAGTTTGACTTTGGAAACAATGTACGGCGCGAGTTTCGGGTCAAATTCGACGTGCAAATCTCGAGATTCGAGTTCGACCCGCATGTCCTCGAGCATGTCGCGGGTGATGCTGATGAGTTCGGCTTCGCCCAGGGGTTTGAAGCGAATCACCTCGTCGAGGCGATCCAAGAATTCTGGGCTGAAGAGGTTTTTAATGGGTTGCGTGTCGGTGATTTCGCCGTCGCCCGCGAATCGCACGCCGCTCGATTGGTTGAAGCCCGTGTTGCTGGTCATGATCAAAACGGCGCGGCGGAAGTCCACGGTCCGTCCAAGTCCGTCGGTCAGGCGTCCATCGTCGAGCACCTGTAAAAACGTGTTGTAAACGTCTGGGTGCGCTTTTTCGATTTCGTCGAGCAGAATCACGCTGAACGGTTGACGGCGAATCGCTTCGGTCAAACGCCCGCCCTGGTCGTGACCGACATACCCTGGAGGTGCGCCGATCAGTTTGGAAACGCTGTGCGCCTCCTGGTATTCGCTCATGTCAAAACGCACCAAAGAGCGTTCAGAACCGAACAAAGTCTTGGCAAGTGCTTTTGCAAGATGGGTTTTGCCCACACCTGATGATCCAACAAACAAGAACGATGCCGACACTCGGGTTCGTCCACCAAGTCCGACCCTCGAGCGACGCAGTGCCGCCGACAAAGCCCTGACAGCTTCGGGTTGACCGAAAACTTGCTTGCCCAAGTTGTCCTCGAGCGCCAGAAGTTTGCCGTCGTCGCGGTCATCGACGTAAATGCCGCCCCAAGAGTCCACAATCGCTTCAATGTCTTCGCGGGTGACAATCGGTGTGCCGTTGCCGTCCTCGACCACTGGCACGCCGAGGCTGGCGTTCAGCCGCACCCTCGAGCCAGCTTCGTCAATCAGATCAATGGCTTTGTCAGGAAAATTCCGTCCTGGCAAGCTGCGTTCGCCGACCTTGACCGAAAGTTCCAAGATTGGGTCGGGAATGATGACATTGTGATGCTCTTCGTAACGTGGTTTTAAACCGCGCAAAATCTCGAGGGTTTCGGCTGGGGTTGGCTCGAGCACGATCACGGGTTGAAAACGCCGCTCGAGTGCCGCATCTTTTTCGATGTAACGATGGTATTCACCGGTGGTGGTCGCGCCAATA
Source organism: uncultured Deinococcales bacterium (assembly GCA_964247135.1). Classification (GTDB taxonomy): domain Bacteria; phylum Deinococcota; class Deinococci; order Deinococcales; family JAAFIG01; genus JANXTZ01. The sequence goes on from CAXTTL010000135.1 coordinate 9,585, forward strand.
ACCTGCACTTCGCCTCTCGAGAGCGGTGGTTTGAGGATGTTCGCGGCATCGAGCGTGCCTTCCGCGCCACCCGCACCGACCAGCGTGTGCAACTCGTCCACGAAGGCGACCACTCGGGCTTGCCGCAGCTCTTCAATGATTTGCCGAAGGCGTTCTTCAAATTCGCCGCGATACTTTGTGCCAGCCACCACACCCGCCAGGTCGATGGAAATCAAACGCACGCCGCGTAAATTTGGTGGCACACGGTTTTCGATGATCGCCAGCGCCAGACCTTCGGCAATCGCGGTTTTGCCCACGCCAGGGTCGCCAATCAAAACAGGATTGTTCTTGGTACGACGACTGAGAATCTGCACCACACGCCGAATTTCCTCGGCGCGACCAATCACGGGGTCAAGTTTTCCCTCTCGAGCCTCTTTGGTGAGATCACGCCCGTATTCGTCCAGGAAAGGTGTGTTGGCTGGTTTTTGTTCTTGGCGCGGGTCGGCATGCGCCAGAATGCGCCAACGAATCGTGTCCACGTCTCGAGACAAATCTTGCAAAATTCTGAACGCCACCCCGTCACCCTCGCGCAAAATGCCCAAGAGAATGTGTTCAGTGCCAATGACTTGCGAACCCAAATTTCGGGCTTCGGAACTGGCAAGTTCCATCACACGTCGCGCCCTGGGGGTAATCGCGGGGGCTTCGGTGTGACGCAAACCCTCGCCGCGACCGATGATCTCCTCGACCCGACGCCTGAAACCCTCGAGCGTCGCCCCGAACTCGGTCAGGATGCGACACGCCGTGCCACCCTCACGCATCAAGCCGAGCAACAAGTGCTCTGGTCCAATCATGGCATGTCCGAGTTTGCTGCCCTCTTCCCTGGCATAATGAAACACCAACCGCGCCCGGTCGTCGTAACGGTTCATGTGATGCTCCTTGCTCCGATGAAGTGCTTCATAAAGATGGTCTTAGTTTACCCCGTTCAGCCCCAATTCGTGTGCGTTTTGTCTTACGTTGCTCGAGTCAACCAAAATCCCTCGAGCCTTGTGTGCTTTAGTTTACGTGCTTGACGGGCAAATGGATTCAAAACCGATGAAAACCAGGGCTGCAAGCATTTAATTTCAGCTCACCAAAACCGTTGAAAACCCTAAACAGGACCAAAAACGCTGTCGCCAGAGATTCCCAGGGAGTAGACTGTAACCAGTCAGGATTTCTGACCGATGAAGGAGTCATGTGAGTACAGCAACAATGATTGGTTACAAAGAGCAGATGGGTATTATTTTCGACGCACTGGAAGACAAAAAAGCCACCGATATCGTGATGCTGGATTTGACAGCGGTCAGCGATTCCTTAGATTACTTTGTGATTTGCAGCGCCACCAGCCAACCTCAAATGAGCGCCTTAGAGCGTCACGTGCTCGAGAAATTGCTGGAAGCCGATGTTCGCGCCGTGAATGTGGAAGGTCCAAGCCCGCGTTGGGTTTTAATTAACCTGGGCGCGATTTTGGTGCACATCATGACCCCAGAAACCCGCGATTTTTACGATCTCGAGGGTTTGTGGGCGGATGCCAAACACATGCAGCGTTAAGGTTTTTAAGTTGCGGTGAAACCTCGAGCAGACAACTCGAGGTTTTATTTTGTTGCTTTACTTTGTCAAGGTTGTGTGAATATAAAACTGAACTTTCTATAATTTTGGTTTTTGCTTGACAAAAATAGAATTCATGCCCTAAACTCGAGCCATGAAAAACAGAGACATCGCAGGTTTGGCAGTGATTGGCTTGTTCTTCGGCGGCTTGTTGGGCATCAGCTTCTGGGCATTGCTGGGCATGACGACTATTGGTCTAACCGCCCTGGTTTTTGAATTTGTCATGCGAATGGAAGCCGCAGGAAATCCCAAAACCGCCCGCATGATGCGCGACTCCTTCTAAAAACCCTTTCAACCGTCCCTCGTTCGTGTCTCGAGCGAGGGATTTTTCTTGTAGCATGTTTTGTGCCACACTGGTCAGAAACCCTTGCCGCCAACCACCTCGAGCAACACGGACTGAAAATCCTCGAGCTAAATTACCGCATTCGTGGCGGTGAAATCGACATTATCGCCCTGGCGCCAGACGGTACAACCGTCTTTGTGGAGGTCAAGCAGCGCAAGAGTAATTCGCACGGCACACCAGGCGAAAGCATCACCGCCCGAAAAGCCATGCTGGTACGTCGCGCCGCGCTGCAATACCTTGGACGCGACGATATTGCCTGCCGGTTTGATGCCGTGCTGATCGAAGGAGATCAGAAAGCATTGAAACTCGAGTGGGTCAAGGATGCGTTTTAAATCAATTCAAAATTGCGCTACACTAAATCTATGGCAGCCCAAAACCATTTTGAAAAACTGATGATTGCCGCCGACGCCATTGGTGTGAGGCTCGAGATTATTTCTGGTTTGCCCGTTTGGGAAACCTCACCCGTTTACCGTCATCAAGTTGAAGTTGATCGTATTCGCAACACCATCCAAGCGATTGAAGGCAGCACATGTGCTTGTCACCATATTGCAGACACGGTTTTTGCCTTTCCAGACGGTTCTTTAAAACGCCCAGACATTGCCATCCTGTGCCGAATTCCAAACGAAGAAGAAATGGATTCTGCGCTAACTCAAATTCCAGCCGCCGTGGTGGAAATTATATCCTTGGGTTACGAAGAAAAAGACTTAAAACTCGCACCCAATTTTTACCTCGCTCAAGGCGTCAAAGACGTACTGATTTTTGACCCTCGAGCAAAGCTAGTTTGGCATCATCGGGTTGATGGCGTGAAATCGTTGAGCGTTCCACAAGAATTTAAGCTCGAGTGCGGTTGTACATTACAGATTTAAACTTGAAGCTCGAGTGGATGAAAGATGCGTTTTGAAACTCGAGAACCGGTTACGGGTTTTGCTGGTGTTTTTTGAAGATCAACTCGAGTTTGTGATAAAGAGGTTCTAATTCTGATCGGTCTTTTGAATTACAGATTTCAAGGATCGTGAATTTATCTTGATAATTATAATCGTAGTCAATTACAATTTCCTTATTTATGATGCGAAGCGTATAGATTAAAATAGGATTTCTCTGATCGTCTATTTGAATATAAATAAAAGAAACCATAAACGCAAAAAATGCAATAAAAGCAGAAATCCACAAAGAATTCCCCGAAAATCCTATAAATATACCAGCGATGACCAAGGAAAATAAAAAGGCTACAATAGAAAAATACCAATGGCTTTCATAGGTTTCGACAATCTCGGCTGTATCAAATTCTCTAAGCTCTTGAGTCGTGTTCAATTCATTACTTGTCACTTTTTTGCTTGTTAACAGAATCGAACTCGAGCGATACAAAACATGTTCAAGAAGATTATCAACAGGTTTTTCAGCCTCGAGTTTTGGTTGTGGTTGAACCGAAACCATCAACTCATCAGGCTCGAGTATTTCCCGCAAGGCACTTACCGTTTGCGGACGCTCATTGATATGCGACTTCAAACCTTGTTCAATCCCAAAACGCAAATTCTCGGCAACGTCGCTCGAGATTGGGGTCAGTTTTGCGCCAGCGAACAAATCCCCAGCGCTGGGTGGTTGCGTTCCTGTTAAGGCGTGATACAACGTTGCGGCAAGACCATAAACATCGGTGTACTCACCAAATTTTGCTTCGCTGGCATACTGCTCTGGCGCGGCATACCCAGGACTGACCAGTTGCGTGTGCTGGGTTCGCTCGCCAGCATGAAAACTTCTTGCCGATCC
>CAXTTL010000136.1:0-13145 GCA_964247135.1 uncultured Deinococcales bacterium
TTGCTCGACGACATTTTTACGCTCTTGCAGGCAAACGACATTAAAATTTGTCTCGCCACCAGCACCGCCGCGCACCCCGCCTGGATGGCAACCAAATACCCAGACATTTTGCGGGTTGATAACCAAGGTCGCAAACGCAAATTTGGTGATCGTCACAACTCCTGCCCCTCGAGCGAGGCTTATGCGCGGTTCGCCCCGCAGCTTGCCACAGCCCTCGCAACCCGTTATAAGAATCACCCAGCACTCGAGTTATGGCATGTTTCCAACGAATTTGGCGGCAGTTGTTACTGCGAGAATTGCGAGAAACGCTTTCGGGTCTGGCTACAAAAACGCTACCTCACGCTCGAGGCATTAAATACCGCCTGGAATGCCACATTCTGGAGTCAGATCATCACCGATTGGGACGAAATTGTGGTGCCAAATCAGTTGACAGTGCAATGGTCAGAGCGTGGCAATACCATGCAAGGACTGGTGCTGGACTTCATGCGCTTTAACTCCGAGAACATTCTGGGCATGTACAACCTCGAGTACGACGCGATCAAAGCCGTGATTCCCGAAGCCGTGATTACCACCAACCTGATGGGCATGTACCGTCCGCTCGACTACCGACAATGGGCGAAACGCCTCGACATCATCGCCTGGGATTCGTACCCAGCGCCAGATCACAGCCCCGCCCGCACCGCGATGGCGCACGACCTGATGCGAGGCTTAAAAAACGGACAGCCTTTTTTGCTGATGGAACAAACCCCGAGCCAAACCAACTGGCAACCATACAATGCCCTGAAACGCCCAGGCGTCATGCGATTGCAAAGCTGGCAAGCCGTGGCACACGGTGCAGATGCCATCATGTTCTTCCAAATGCGGCGCTCCATCGCCGCCGCCGAAAAATTCCACGGCGCAGTCATCGAGCACTCAGGGCGTTCCGACACTCGAGTTTTTCAAGAAGTTGCCGCACTGGGCAGAGAATTGCAACAACTCGGCGATGTGATTGTCGGCTCGAGAATGCAGAGCGATGTCGCCATCTGGTTTGACTGGGAAAGCTGGTGGGCGGCTGAAAATTCCCTCGGACCGAGCGCAGGACTGCATTACACCGAAGAAATTGGCAAATACCATGCCGCGTTTCACAATGCCAATATTGCTGTGGACATGGTTGGTTATGACTCGAGTTTGCAGCAGTACAAAATCTTGGTTGCACCCGTGTTGTACATGCTACAACCTGGAATTGCCGAACGGATCAATGCTTTTGTGGCGAACGGCGGCACGCTTGTCACCAGTTTTTTAAGTGGCGTTGCCGATCAGAATGACCGCGTTTTTGCTGGTGGACCACCTGGATTGCTGCGCGAAACCCTGGGCTTGTGGGTCGAAGAAATCGATGCGCTGCCACCAGAACAACACAACACCATACTGCTTCAAAACCCGTTCAACTCGAGCCACCACGAATATACCTGCAACCTTTTGTTCGCCGTTGTGCGCCTCGAGACTGCCGAAACGATAGCGACGTATGGACAAGATTTTTACGCTGGCACGCCCGTTGTCACCCGCAACCAATTTGGGGCAGGGCAAGCCTGGTTTGTTGCCTCGAGTCCAGATGCCAATTTCTTAAACGATTTTGTGCAGCACCTTTGCAGTGAAAACTACGTGCAACCCGTGATGCTAGACGTTCCAACAGGCGTCAAAGTCACCAAGCGCAGCAAAGACGGACACGATTATTTTTTTATTCTCAACCACACCAGCACCGCCCAAACCATGCCGCTCGAGATTCCGATGCAAGATTTATTGAGCGGTCAAACATTTACTGGCAACCTCAGCATTGAAGCTCGAGGTGTGATTGTTGCTGAGAGGGTTTAAAACGAAAAGCAGGGCGCAGCAAGCAGCGCCCCTACATCACATCACTGTTTGGGTTGTTTGGGTTTTCTTCGTCTTCAGACCAGGATTGCGGATTGTTCAAAATATAGGCACGAATTCGCTCGAGTTCGGTTTCATCCCGAACAATACGATCCCAAAATCGTTTCTGCCACGCGGGTCGTTCAGCGCGTGCCAATTCTTGATTGATGGCTCGAGCGCTTAAGGATTTAAAAGCGCGTAAAACCGTTGAAATTGAGACAGCATCAGTCTGTGTCAAACAAATCACGCCATGAACATGATTTGGCATGATAACAAACGCATCCAATTCGATTGTAGGAAATCTCGAGGGCAATTCTTTCCACACCTCGAGTGTGCGTTCCCCCGCGCTCGAGAGAATCATTTCACCGTTGATGATTTCCCCCAAAATACATTCTCTTTGAAACACGCAAACCGTGACAAAATACGCACCTGAACTCGAGTAATCGTAATTTTTCAATCTTGTCGATTTTCGATGGTGTTTTTCAGGATTGAATTTCATATTTTTACATTCTGCTGTAGGGGCGCTGCTTGCTGCGCCCTGCTCTACTCCGTCAAGTCAAGTTGGATTGGATTAGAATTAATGAACCGCATTTTTTCTTCACAGGATTCAGTTTTCGTCTCGTTTTGTTCATTTGAATACTGAATTTCAATTGTTAAGATGAAGGGTTGCGAGTAAATTATTGCGTCAATAGAATGAAATTCGCCCGTGGTTAGGAGCTTCTTTCTGGCTATTAGATAATCGGAATCTATAATTTTCAACTGAATCTCTTCACTTATCCCTAAAATTAAAATTTTATTGAAAATATTAGTTTCTATCAATTCAGGAATTGATTCCGAATCTGCCCAGCCATAAGCCTTTTCTGCAATAACTGTAACTTTAGAAACTACAATTTCACCAGGTCCAATATTTCTCAAAACTAAAAAATTTGAATCTAAACTAAATCCATATACTAAACGACCCAATTGACCAATTTTTTTATTGATTAAAGTCTTCGTCATGTCCTATCTCCTTACGACAATATACTAAATTATCATTCCTCCAACTTGGAATTATTTCCAACTTATCCCAAATACGCCCGTTTTACTCGAGCTTCACGTCTTCGTAAACCTCCTCAAGCGTCATTGAAAAATCCAGACAAGCAAACTCGAGCGTTCCTGTTTCCTCGAGAATCGTGTACTGCCATGTGCCGTCGGGGTTGCGTTTGAACGTCTCGAGGAGTTTTTTGTTCTGGTGAATCAGGACATACATTTTGAGGCTGGCGGATTTTTGGTAGTTCAACCATTTTTCGCTGCGGTCAAGGTCTTCGGTGCTGTTGGATAAAACTTCGACAATCAGGCAAGGGTGGTGAATCAATAAATCGTCAACATCATCATCACAACTGACAACGACATCGGGATAATACCCAACGCCGTTTGGCGTGCGAAGTTTGACGTTTTCCATGTACGCGCCGCAATTGGGTTTGGCTCGAGCCGCAATTCTGGCTTTGGCATGAATGTTGCTGGCAATTAAATTGTGAACTTTCGTTCCACCAGCCATTGCGAACATAAAACCATCGACGAATTCGTGACGAATTTCTTGTTGCTCCTCGAGTTTGAGGTACTGCTCGAAGGTTAACGGTTCGGTGTTGATCGCAACTCGAGGCACGAAAGAAGTATAGGGCTTAGGTTTCGAGTTTGTCAGCGTTTTTGGGTACAATAAAACGCTTTCTTGGAGGACACTGTGAAACCATTACTCGCTTTAAATTGGAAGTTACAAAAAGGTCCCGCCGAAGCCCTCGCGTGGAGCAAAGCGCTGCTCGAGAAACTGCCTTCTCCCCTGCCAGCAGATTTGGCGATCATGTCACCCACAATCAGCCTTCAGGCTGTTTCGGGTGTGTTGCTTGGCTCGAAGGTGACGTTTGGGGCGCAAGATGTCAGTGCGCAGAGCAAGGGTGCGTTCACGGGTGAAACCGCCGCGCAATGGTTGCTCGAGTTGGGTTGCAAGTTCGCGGTGATCGGTCACAGTGAACGCCGCGAGTATCACGGTGAAACGGACGCAATTGCGAATGCAAAAGTGAAAGCAACGCAAGCCGCCGGTTTAACCCCGATTTTGTGCGTGGGCGAAAAGCTCGAGGTGCGTGAAGCTGGCAATGCCGAGTCGTTCACGGTGGGGCAACTCGAGGTGGCGCTGAGTGGTGTCGAAGTGAATTCTGATGATTCGTTGGTGATTGCTTACGAACCGATCTGGGCGATAGGTACGGGCAAAACCGCCACGCCAGACGATGCCGAAAACATGGGCAACGCGATTCGGGCGTTTTTGGATGGGAAGTACGGCGCTGCGTCGGCTCACATCCGTATTTTGTACGGTGGCAGCGTCAAACCGGACAACATCAAAGCCTTGTGCGCCCGCAGCAACGTGGATGGCGCGTTGGTGGGCGGCGCAGCCCTCGAGTTGGACAGCGTACTTGGCATGTTAAACGCTCTGGCGTAATCTGGTTTCATGATGAAATTTGGTGTGGTTGGTGCGGGTCAGATGGGTGCAGGCATCGCGCAAGTGGCAGCCTCGAGCGGGTTTGAGGTTGTGTTGCGCGATGTCGAAGTTTCTTTTCTCGAGCGTGGAAAAAGCATTGTTGAAAAGAGTTTGGACAAGTTTGTCGAAAAAGGCAAACTCGAGCTTCACGACCGCAATGCCGCACTGTCCAGAATTCGGTACACCACCTCGCTCAAGGACTTTGCGGATTGTGACTTGGTGGTCGAAGCGATTCTCGAGAACAAGAATCTAAAACTCGAGTTGCTCCAGCAGCTTGGACGGATCGTGAAACCGAGCGGTGTTCTTGCCAGCAACACCTCGAGCATCCCGATTACGGAACTTGCCACGGCGTCGGGCAGACCTGCACAATTTATTGGAATGCACTTCATGAATCCCGTGCCGCTGATGGCGTTGGTGGAGGTGATTCGCGGCTATTCGACTTCGGATGCGACGCTGGAGTTCACGCTCGAGACAGCCAAAAAAATGGGCAAAACGCCTGTGCAGTGTAACGATTTTCCTGGTTTCGTCAGCAACCGCATTTTGATGCCAATGCTGAACGAAGCCATTCAATGCGTGATGGAAGGCGTTGCCGAACCCGAGGCGATAGACCAAATCATGAAACTCGGCATGAATCACCCGATGGGTCCACTGACGCTGGCAGATTTTATTGGGCTTGACACCTGCTTGGCGATCATGGAAGTGCTGCATGAAGGTTTGGGTGACGACAAATACCGTCCGTCGCCATTGCTGCGAAAAATGGTGCAGGCGGGGTTGTTAGGGCGCAAATCCAAACGCGGTTTTTACGAGTACAATTGAACCATGAAATTTGATCGAATCACTTTTAATCCAAATGTGATGGGCGGGAAACCTTGCATTCGTGGAATGCGGGTCACCGTTGGAACAATTCTGGGATTGCTTGCCGCCAACCGAACCCGCGAGGAGATTCTAAAAGCCTACCCGTATCTCGAGGATGCTGATATTTCGGCAGCGCTCGAGTTTGCAGCGTGGCAAGCCTAAACTGATGATCTGAAAGTAGGGTGCGCCCTGCGCACCGTCAAATACGTGTTCATGGTGCGCGAGGCGCACCCCACCAACATCTTTGTTTTCGGAAAAGCCTTTCATAAACAAAGGTCAATACACTTTTACCCATGTCTCCTGAAATTCTCGAGGACGCATGACCATGTGCCTCTGCGTTAAAATTCATCATCATGTTTTCCCTCAACTCCGACCAAACCGCGATTCTCGAGATGGTTCGTGATTTTTGCAAATCCGAAATTGCACCGCTGGCGGCGCAGTACGACCGCTCGAGCGAATTTCCTTGGGAGCAGTTAAAAGCGCTTGGTAAGATTGGTTTACTCGGTGCGATGATTCCTGAGGAATTCGGTGGGTCGGGTTTGGATTGCGTGACCTACGCATTGTGTCTCGAGGAAATCAGTGCTGCGGATGCCAGCGTGGGTGTGATCGTCAGTGTCACCAACGGTTTACCGCAGCAAATGCTCTTGAAGTACGGCACACCCGAGCAGCACAAAAAGTTTCTCGAGCCTCTGGCAAAAGGTGAAAAACTAGGCGCGTTTTGCCTCACCGAAGCCAACTCGGGTTCGGACGCGGCGAGCCTGCGCACCAAAGCCAGCAAAGACGGCGAGGATTGGATTCTCGAGGGGCAGAAGGTTTGGATTACCAGCGGTGGGCAAGCCGACACGTACTTGGTCATGGCGCGAACCGATGATGTCAAAGGCGCTCGAGGCGTGACCTGTTTTGTGCTCGAGAAAGGAATGCCCGGTCTGGGTTTTGGCAAGCCCGAAGAGAAAATGGGTTTGCACGCCGCGCACACGACCACGGTGCAATTTGACGGCGCTCGAGTGCCAGATGCCAACCGCATTGGCGGCGTGGGCGAAGGCTTGGTGATTGCCCTCTCGAGTTTGGACGGTGGTCGGATTGGCATTGCCATGCAAGCCATCGGCATCGCCCGAGCCGCTTTTGAAGCCGCCCGAGATTACGCCATGCAGCGCGAACAGTTCGGCTCGAGGATTTCTGAATTTGAGGGGATCAGTTTTAAGATCGCGGACATGGCAACCCGCATTGAAGCCTCGAGGTTGCTGGCATTGCGTGCCGCGAGTTTACGCGATGCAGGCAAGCATTACGCCAAAGAGGCGAGCATGGCAAAATTGTTCGCCTCCGAGACGGCAACGTTCGTCACCAAAGAAGCGATTCAGATTTTTGGCGGTAACGGCTACAGCCGCGATTACCCAGTCGAGCGCCACTACCGCGATGCAAAAATCACCGAGATTTACGAGGGAACTTCTGAAATTCAGCGGCTGGTGATCTCGAGACAAATTTTTAGAGAATTCAAACACTGAGAATTCGCACTGGATTTGCGTAAACGTTAAACCGTTCATCGCGCAAAAAACCGATCAACGTCAAATCAAATTCTTTCGCCAGTTCAACCGCCAAACTCGAGGGCGCAGACACACTTGCCAAAATTGGAACCCTGACGGCAAGGCATTTTTGTGCGATTTCAAAACCGCAACGCCCAGAGGTCAGCATCACAAAATCTTGGGTTTCAATCAGATTCTCGAGCAGCATCCAACCGATCAGTTTATCCACTGCGTTGTGCCGTCCAATGTCTTCTCGAGATGCAAGCAATTCACCCTCAAGTGTGAACAATGCCGCCGCGTGAATGCCGCCAGTTGCGTCAAAAACATCTTGTGAAGCCCGTAGTTTCTTGGGAAGCTCGAGCAAGGTTTTTGCATTCATTTGCGCTTGAGATTGCAGTTTTTGCGAACCTCGAGATTTCAGGTTCTCGAGTGAAGCTGTGCCGCACACGCCACAGGCGCTCGAGGTCAGGGTTTTGCGTTTGAACTGCTCGAGGTTGGGGCTGCTGTGCAATTCGACGTTTACCGTATTCTGGAGTTCGTCATTTGGATCGTGCGAGATGCTGTACACATTGTTCGAGTTTTGAATAATTCCCTCATTGAACAACCAACCCAAGCACAACTCGAGATCATGCCCTGGGGTGCGCATGGTCGTCGTTAACGTTTCGCCATTGACCCGCAACTCGAGCGGTTCTTCTGTAACCAGCACATCGTCACGCTCGAGGAATCTGTTGTTCTCGAGGGTTGTGATTTTGGTTTTGGTTTGAGGTTTCAAAAACCACGCCCATGCCGAATGACACAATGTTGGTCTTGGGCGCAGCAAGCAGCGCCCCTACGCGACAACATTTTTTCGTAGGGGTGAACCTTGTGTTCACCCACGAACACAAATCGTATCTCTCGAGAATCAAAATTCATGCTTTTAATCCGCCGCCACACCCAAGGTCACAAGCTCGAGTTTCACGGTTGCGTTGTAATCTGGCACGTGACTTTCGTTTGATCGTTTGTGCGCATCGAGTAAAACGTTGCCTTCGGGCCAGTGAACTTGCAGGTTGCTGGGTTTAACAGGGGCTATCAAAACTTTACCGCGCAATTCACCAAAACTCGAGATCAGTTTGACCGCATCACCGTCTTGCAATCCGAGTTTACTGGCATCAGTTTGGCTGATGAGAATTGCATCTCGGGTCGCACCGTTTAAAGCATCTTTTTTGGCGTGAATCATGGAATTAAATTGCTTACCGCGCCGTGTTGAAACCCTGAATTCGCCTTCGGGCAAGAGATCACGCTCGAGGTTGAAGCTCGAGAAAATGGCTTTACCCTCTGGTAACGAGAAGTTGCCACCTTCACATAATCTTGTGCCGCCGTACTGAAAGCTGTCGCTGCCATGCTCGAGTTTTTCGATGCCTGCGTAAAACGGTACAACTTTGGCGATTTCCTGGCGGATTCCTTGGGTACTCGAGAAGTTCAGTTTATCGGCAATTTCGGGTTTGACCAGCCTTGCCACCTCGAGCAGCACGTCCCATTCTGGTCGGGCGGCGGTCACTTTAGAACCCGTTATTTCTGGGGATAAGATCACGCGGCGTTCGGTGCTGGTTTCGGTGATCCCTCCAGGCACTTCGTAACGCGTGGTGGCGGGCAGTAAAATCACTTCTTCGCCATCCACGAACATTTGAGAACTGAGCACAATGTCTTGATGGATACGCAAAGGCACATGCTCGAGCGAGGCTTGCATGGCTTTGGGGTCGGGCATCACCTCGAGAAAATTGCCGCCGACACTCCAGAGCACGTCGAGTTTGCCTTCACTGGCAGCGTCAAGCATTTCTGGTGCGCTCAGACCAACTCGAGCAGGAATTTCAAACCCCCAGTGTTGCTCGAGTTCAGATGCGTTTTCGGGTGTGATTGGTTTGCCGCCTGGAAGTGCGGTGGCGTAAGCGCCCATTTCCGCGCCGCCCTGCACGCCAGAATGCCCACGGATGGGCACAAGCCCGCAGTGTTCGCGTCCAACAAAACCTCGAGCCAGCGCCAGGTTGACGATGGCGCGAACATTGTCCTCGCCGCAGGCATGTTGCGTGATGCCCATGCTCCAAATCAACACCGCGCTTTTGGCTTCGCCCAACAACTGCCCCAAAGCCTGCATCTCGAGTTTGGTGCTGCCCGATTGCGCCTCTAAAGTTTCCCAACTTGTTTGCTCCAGCATGGCGCGGGTGGTTTCAAAATTGTTGGTGTGGTTTTGTATAAAACTCGAGTCCTCGAGGTTGTTGTGCAAAATATGCTTCAGTGCGCCCGAGAGAAACGCGGCGTCTCCGCCCGTGTTGATTAGGTGAGTGCGTTCGACCATGCGCGTGCCAAAAACCGCGCTTTCGGGAATGCTCGGAATCCAGTAGCGTTCCATGCCAGGCTCAATGTACGTGTTGATGCTGATGATTTTCGCGCCCGCCTTGACGGCGTAATGCAGGTATTTGGTGGCGACGGGTTGATTGTTCGCCACATTCGAGCCGGCAAACAAAATGACTTCCGCGCCAATCCAATCGCTGTAACTGCAAGTGCTGGCTGCCACCCCGATACTCGCCTTCAGCGCCACCGTGGAGGGCGCGTGACAAACTCGAGCCGCATTGTCTATGTTCGGGCTGCCGAGCGCCCTGACGGCTTTCTGTGCGGCGTAGTAACCCTCGTTCGGCATCCCCCGAGAGGTCAGGTAGAACCCGAGGCGGTCGGGACTCGAGGCTTTGATTCGGGTTGCTATGGTTTTCACGGCTTCATCCCAGGAAATACTCGAGAATCCTGGCTCTCCTTTGCGGCGAATCATCGGGTGAGGAAGTCGTCCGAGTTCGCGCAGGTCACTACTCGAGCGGGTTTTGAGGCTCGAGATGTCAGATAAAAGATTGAGGTCGAAAGGCGGCATGGTGTTTAGCCGCAGCAAACGCAAGCGAATGTTGCACAAGTGCGGTCCTGGCAGCGTCCAATCGCTCAAACCTTTTGTCCCGAGCGCACAACCATCGCACACGCCCTCGTTTAAAATCCGCCAAGCCCTGGGCAATTCGTCACGGTTTTCCCACAGGGCGCGGGTTAGCTCGAGGTAATTGTTCGGGCGTTGCTCGCCAAAACCAAAAGGTTTCCAACTCGCCCAGTGTTTGGGATTCCAGCTTTTCTCGAGTTTCATGCCGCAAGTCTACCTAAAACAGCAGCAATCGCAAGCCACTGAAAAATGCGAACACCAGCGCCACCCGTTCAAACCAAACTTGATTGATACGATCCAAGATCGGTTTTCCCAAAAAAGCCCCCAGCAACACGAACGGCACGAGCTTCAGGTCAAACACCAAACTCTGCGGGTTGATGATGCCCAAATTCAGTCCAAATGGCACTTTGAAGAGATTAACAATCAAAAAATACCAACTTGACGTGCCAATAAACTCGAGCTTCGGCAGTTTCATGGCGAGCAGGTAGACGCTCATGATCGGACCGGCGGCGTTGGCAATCATGGTCGCCACACCCGCCAGCACGCCGACACTGCCCGCCAACAATGGATTTTTGGGAGGCTCGAGTTGCCCACGGATTTCACGAATCACTTGCAAGATCACAATCGTCACGACAATCACACCGACCACACGGTTGATCGCGTGGTTGTCGAGTTTGTCCAGCATGAACCAGCCGAGCGCCACGCCGAATGCCGCCCAGGGAAAAATCCGCCACAACTGCGCCCAGTTTGCATGACGCCTGAACATGCTGACCGCCACGATATCGCCCAAGATCAACAGCGGCAAAATGGCGCCCGTCACGACCTTGGCGGGCAAGACCAGGGTCAAACCGATTGAACCGACAATGCCAATGCCCACCAAACCCGTTTTGGATAAACCCACCACCAGCGCACTGACGGCGGCAATGATCCAACCAGTAAGCTCGAGGTTCACAAGGCATTCTCGAGCGGGATTTGAGAGGTCATAAGCGTATTTTGAGGCTGGCGGCAAGAAAAACACCAGAATCTTGAATAGGGTTCTCGAGCTTGAATGCCGTAAAAAACGGCAAAATGTTTGTTCTTCACAGCTTGAATCACACCATTCTCGAGCCACCCAAAACCCAGAAATTTCTTAGCGCTTTCCTCATTTAACCAGCATTTTAAGGGCAGTTCTTTAACTGGGCTTCATTTCTAAAGATTTTTGAATGCTTCCTCACAGGCGACCAAAGTTCTGGCAGTACCTTTATGACACGAAAGCTCCAAGCCAGTGATTCAGGAGCAAAGGAGAATGACCATGAAAACAGCCATCAAATTCGGAGCCGCAGTCATCACCGTCGCCCTCTCGAGCGTTCTTTCAAACGCCTTCGCCCAAAGCACCCCAATCGTTCGCCCACAAGCCGTGATCGTCAACCCAGTCGAAACCCAATTGCAAACCACCGTCAGCGTGGACCGTGGCAACAACAACCCGGTTTACAACATTGGCGAACGCATCAAGATTTCGGTTTCGGTCAACGCCGACGCTTACGTTTACGTTTTCAGCATCCACAGCGACGGTGTGATCGATTTGATCCTGCCCAACCGTTTGTCAGGCGGCAATCAATTCTTACACGCCAATGAGACCCGTACCTTCCCACCCGCCGGTGCAAACTACCAATTGAGCGTTGACGGACCTGCCGGACAAGACAAAATTCTGGCGGTCGCCTCAAAACGCCAACTGAACCTGAACGAACTGACCAGCTTTAAAAGCAATCAACCGTTCGCCAACGTCACCGTTCAAGGGCAAGACAACCTGGCTCGAGCGCTGGCAGTGGTCGTCACCCCAGTTCCAAGCACCGATTGGGTCACCAGCTACACGCAATTTCAAGTTCGTGGCGGTGGACTGGTCAACGCCCCAGCCCCACAACCACAACCCGTCGTCGTGGTTGCCCCACAACCACAACCAAGCAACGTGATCTTCGCCGACCTGAACTTGGTGATTTACCCCAACGCCCAAATCGTGCAGTTTATCCAACGTTACGAAACCGACGGCGAAGTTGAAATTCTGTTTCGCAGCAACGCCACGATTGGACAACTGGCAAGCTTTTACAAAAATGCGGTCGAAGCCCGTGGTTGGAGCACCCGCAAAGCAAAACTCCGCAACGACAATGCCAAGCTCGAGTTTCGCAAAGGTTCAGACAAACTGACGCTCGAGATTAACCGTGAGGATGGGATGTATCGGTTGACGATTCAGAACTAAACTGAAATCCTGAACCTCGAGCCATTGTTGGACGCGCCAGAGAGAACCTGGCGCGTTCAGTTTTTTTAACGCTCCCAACCCGCAAGCGCCCGCACGAACCCCGCCACTTCCTCGAGTTCCTTGTCCGAAATCGTGGTTTTGTCAAACGCTGGCATTTGCGCCGCGCCCATGATGCGCCCCACCCGAATTCGGGTTTTGATGTAATCCAAACTTTTCAAGTTCACATTGTCCACCATGCGTTTGCCGTAACCGCCATTGCCATTGTCATGACAGCGAATGCAGTTGTTCTTCTCGAAAATGTCCCGACCTTCAGGATGCAAGGCGGTGGCTCGAGACAAGGCTTGGGTGCTGTTGTCGCAGGAAACGAACAACAGTGTGGCAGCGAAAACAACAGCTGTAACTCGGGCAAACTTCACAGGTTTATTCTGCCCCTTAAAACCAAAACAGCCTAGGGGCAAGCATCACCTGAAACTCGAGGTGCAGCCCGTTTGAAATTCTTTAAACTTAGGTTACTTCAGGAGGCTCACCAAGCTGGCAATAACTCCAGCGATGATGGTCACAATGGCTGCCCAGAATTCCACTTTTGACTTCACGCTTTTCAACGTTTTGGCTTTTGGTGGTGTGCGTTTGCCTTGCGGCTTGGCACGTTTTTTGGTATGCTTCTTGTGTAGCAAGGTAGTACCTCCTTTCTGGAGGCATACCCGCACCCTTCCGACAGGGTGCGGGTTCTCCGTTTTATCGGTCATCCGACCCTGAATTCACAACCCAAGTTGTCAAGGAACATTTTCAAACGGGCTACGCCAGCAGCATAACATGAAGTTCAAGCATCAAAAAAGTGCGCCGCTCGAGTTGCAACGCACTTCAAAATGGCAATGGATTAAACCGTTATTTTGGCGAGCTTCTCGTACAACTCGAGTTCTTCCGCGCTGGGTTCTTTGGGAACCGCAATCCGAATCTCGAGCAGCGCATCGCCGCGCGATCCATCGCGTTTGATCCAACCTTGCCCGCGAAGGCGCATCACACGCCCAGCTTGCGAGCGGGCTGGAATGTTCACCTCGCCGCGTCCCTCGAGTGTGGTGGCGGTAATCGTTCCGCCCACCACGGCAATCGGCGCTGGAACTTCGGTGACGATGCGCACGTCATCACCCTCGAGTTTGATGTTCGGGTCAGAATCGAGTTTGACGGTCAGCATGA
>CAXTTL010000137.1:0-12890 GCA_964247135.1 uncultured Deinococcales bacterium
TCGTCGATTGTATCGTCGTGTTTTTTGTTGCGTTTGCGTAGTTTTGGTTGTAAAGGTTTGCGCATTCTGTTGTTTAAATTCCACAAGTATTTAACGCAACTTTCTCGAGGAAGGTTGGTAACCAACATGCAAAGTTTGAGAATACCTTTGGCCTCTTCGATCGGCGTCAGTTGCTCGCGTTGAAGGTTTTCGATCATGGTGATGTCGAGCGCTTCGGCGTTGCTCGAGTCTCTGATGATGGCTGGCACTTTTTCGAGGTTGGCTTGTCGTGCGCTCTGCCATCGGCGTTCGCCTGCGATGATCTCAAATTTGTCTTCGACCTGACGAACAATAATGGGGACGAGAACGCCGCGCCTCTTGATGCTTTCGGTCAGGGCAAGTTTGGCTTCTGGGGTAAATCGTGATCTTGGTTGATCGAGGCTGATGTTGATTTGTTCGATTGGAATCCAGGTGATTTGGTATTCCAGTGTGTTGGTTTGGTTTGGCATGGTTGATGTTACCCGTGTTTTTTTGGAACGTTCGAGTTTTTTTCACAGGTCGTGCTTATTTAGCCAGTCGATTCTGTAGATAGTCAATGGCGAGAACGATAAAATGAAGCTTGGTAGAAATCAAAAATGACTTCTACCAAGGAACATGATTAACGGTTCATGCTCAAAACCTGAACCACGCGCTGATCTATTCGATTGAATTTAGACCATGTACGTGGGAATGCGGCACACTTCGTAGCCCGTGACGCTGTCGTGCAAAGCAATTGCTTTGACTCGAGCGCCGTCTTTTACCTCGGTTATTTCTTCAGTGAGGAGTTCAAGCAGCACGTTACTTCGGCTGTCCAACATGCCCTGAATTTGTAGGGTTTCGGCGACCTCGTGAAGACTTGCGTATTCGTAAGGGTTAAAGCCGATACCGCTTTCTTCAAGGCGTTGTTGAAGCCATTCTGGAAGGAGCGTTTCCGTTGAGCTGACGTAAGGTGAGTCGTTTTGCTCGAGCTTGCTCAAGCCGTAGACTTCCGTCTTAAACGCGAACAGTCTGCTGAGTTCCTGTTTGGCTTCCAGGACGTTGGGGTCAACTTTGTCAAGGTCAACATCTGTCCGTAAATCCCGTTGATGCACTGGGATCGCCTTGTTTTTGAAGTCCTTCACGGTTCGTACCACTGGTCCTTTTGCTGGGATAATGTCTTCCAATGCGCTTTCTGTCGCTTGGACTGACACTTGCTTCGACATCCGGTGACAGGCTTCGTTCAGTGCTTTACCCAAAGCTGTGACTGGACTCGAGAAGGCGAGGCGTTCAAGGTTTTCGCCTTGGGATTTCGCTTTTTGGGTCATTGCGTAGAGTTCAATCCGAAAATGCGGATTTTTTCGCAGCATGTTTCCCAACGCCGACAAATATGCGTCTTGAAAAATCTCCTTTCCTGTGAGAAATTCTGAGAGGGCTTCGGTGACTTGCCGTATAATGATTTTGGTTTTCATGACAGAAACCAGTTTAGCCAAGCCCACAGGCTTGGCTAAATGTTTTTTCACAGGCAACTCGTTTTTGAGTTTAGTTTGAGCGTTGCGGTTTGGGTGGTGGGCGCAGGTTGACCGCGTTGTACAGAGGCTCGAGGTCGCGGATGTTGCGTTCGAGCATCATTTTGGCTTTTTCAAACTCGTCGATTGCCGCGTCGTAGCGCTCGTGAAACAGGTGATCGCTGGCGTTGAACAGATGGTCTGAGATCATTTTTTCATGGTGCAGACCGTAATCCTCGACCAATTGTTGATCTTCGAGTTCTTGGAGTCGGTAAATGATGCGCAAGCGTCTGACTTCGGTCATCGCGGCTTCTTGATCTTGACCCCGCGAAGCGCTGATGGCCAGTTCAAGCCATTGGAGTGGTTGGAGTTGTTCGAAGGTGTACCCTTCCAGGGTTGGTGGGGATTTTTCGTGATTCATGGTGTGCCTCGGTTCGGGTTTAGTTTAGCAAAAAAAAGCATAAACGATGGGAAGATCATCGTTTATGCGGCAGGCTTGGTTAAGCCTGTAGAGCGATCCAGAGACGTTTAAAGTTCTCTTTGGCGCTTTGTAACTGGTCTTGATCGCAGTCCTCGTCGGTGAACGACTTTTCGATCAAATCCTGGTCCCATTGTGGAAGTAGCTTGAGCACATTGTTGATTTCTTCACGCAACCCGTTTTTTACTGGGGCTGCGATCAAATCTCCAAGTGTTCCGCCTTCCTCACTTAATTCCTGTTCGAAGGACATTATTGCTCCTTCGATTTGAAGAATCTCCTGCACTTGCTCGAGAGTGCTCCCGCATTCAAACGCGATTTGCTCGAGGTTCACTGTGCCCTTTTCCAGAAGCTTAAAACGAATTGCTTGTATTTGTTTTAGTTTCTGTAAGGTTTGTTGTGGAACACCTAACATACCGTGCCTTTCTTGCGAGACGAATCTCTCAAGTTTTTCTCGCATCACCCGAATGACCCAGTGTGATGGTCTGACGCCCTTCATGTACGACAAGTCGATGCTCTTGATTGCTTCCCAGACTGCAACTGTTGCTGTCTGAATCAAGTCCATTAACGTGTCATAACAGGTGGAACCGTAACTTGTGGCGAGTCTGAACGCGTCACGAATGGCGACCGGTTGGTAAAACTGAACCAGTGCGTCGGTTGCTTCACGAACTTCCATCTCATTGCCGAATTTTCGCGCCGTAAAATAACGGAGTTCTTGCTCGGTGGTGAGTGCCTTAAAGCTGCCGGTTGCCAATTTCAATAATTCGTTCATGTGTCACCTCAAAAGAAGCCTAGGGTGAATCTCGAATTTGGGTGTTGCTTTTCTCACAGCTTTGTTTTGGTGATGCTTTAAGATTGGAATAGCTCAAGTCTTTGGGCCAATCGGTGTTTCTCAGATTTGTTGGCGCGATTTGGGATTCGTTTGGGATTCGTTCAACCTCAGCCAGGTGCCGCCGGTCGTCTGGCAAAATTTAAATTCTTGACCGTGGTTGTGTCTGCGGTCTTTTTTTTATGTCATGGTGGTGAACGTGTTTGGAGTTTGATACGGTTCCTTTCGAATTGCATGAAAAAGGGGAGTGAACTTGATTCACTCCCCTTTGCTTTTCATATTTTCGGGTTATTGAATGGTTTGGATTCGTTTCTTTAGGTTGTCTGCTCCGTGAATGATCAAAATGTCGTTGGCGTCTAAATTTTGGTTTGGCTGGTTGATGCTCAGCCGTCGAGCCTTGATTCCTTTGCGCTCGAGTCTTTCCGAGAGGTCTTTTTGGTGGTGCTCTCCCGCCTTGTCATGGTCGGTGATGATGATGCAGTCTCGAGATTCAAGGTTGGTTTCCCAACCCATCGGCAAGCGTCCTCCTGGCAGCCCGATGATGGGGTATTTGTCTCCGAGCGCAACGACCAGCGCTGCCGCGTTCAATTCACCTTCGATCAAGATGACGGCTCCGGGATGCTCGAGGCTCGAGGCGTGATACGGTGCTGGTAAAATGCAGTCTCCCACGGTGGGACCGTCGTAGCGAAGGATGTTCTTTTGTTTGAGTTCGCATTTGCTCTCGAAACCTTGATACCGGACTTTAAACCAGACGGTTTGTTGCCCTTGAATAAAGGGCATGACGATTCTGCCGTACCAGGTTTTGATTCGTTTTGGGGCGCCGAGTTCAAGACTTTCTTGAATTAAATGCCATTCCATGACGCCAAAGCGCATGGTGGTGACGATTGAATCTAGTGCTCGTCGTTGTAGGTACTCAAATGCTGTGCGTGCGGCTTTTGATTGTGGCTCGAGCAGCGCCTGATGACTTTTTTCGATGATTGGTTGCATCCAGGGTTCGGTGGTTGCGGGTACGAAGACTTTGTTTTGGGGGATGGATTTAAAGGTTTTGGTGGTTGTGCCCGTGTTGGTGATTCCAGCCAACTCTAACGCTCGGCGATACGCGCCTTTCTGGTCGTAAGCACCGCCGTATGATGATTGCAACCAATTGAAGACATTGCCCTTTTCGTGGCAGCCAAAGCAGTAGTAGTGGTCTTGCCAAACCCTGAAACTCGGTGAACGTTCGGCGTGAAATGGACACAGCGACTCGAGGATACCCTTGCGGGAGGGCAGTCCAAGGTCGCTGGCGATGATTTCACGTAAATCAATGGCTTGAATCGCGCTTTGACGAAGTGCTTTAAAGTGGTCGTTTGCGGTGGTGAGCACAAAATTTCCTATTGTTAAAACGTTTGGATGGTTAATTGGTGTGGTAATTACCTTGCTGGGTGGCGTTTCGAGTACAATTTTTTTGGAGGTCACGGTGAAAAATATGTTTTTGTCTCGTGCGGCAAGCGGTTTGGTGCTCGGTTTGGCTTTGGCATTCTGCCCTGCGGTGGCGATTGTGGCGGCTGAGTTGGCAATTGGCGCTTTTATGGTTCGTGAACTCAGCAGGCTCGTGCCTCAACTTGCCGCGAAGTTTCAAGGTCTGGCTCGACCCGTTACGGCTTGAGGGTTATTTTGGCGTTGGCGGTGACGGTGTTGATGTTGCCGGCGCTGCTCGGTCCGGTCGCGGTGATCACTACATTCAAATCTTCACTGGCGGTAACCGTGTTTGCGGTTGCCGTTATTTTTTGACTTTTGTCGGCTTGCTCGGTCACAGAGACGGTTCCAGCCCCGAGCGCGGTGGCGGAGAGCACGTATTCTTTGGGATCGATGCGAAACTCCAAACCGTAAGCGGAGACGTCAATCTCACCCGATGTGCCAGAGGTGAGTTCTTTCGGGGCGCTGTTGATCTCGAGTTTGGCGAGGCTCGCCCGCAGTGGAATGCTGAGCGTGGTGTCTTCGATGATCGTGGCAAATTGTGCGCCGACCCCCTCGATGACGCCCGTGGTGCCGAGCAGGTTTAAACGAAATGTGTAACTTCCGCTCGAGGGCACTTGTATCACGGTTTGACTTTGCGCTCCGTTGGTGGTGACTGGTGTCAAAGCGCCGCCGCCTAGACTTTCGGTCACCAGGGACACGTTTAAGAGTGCCTTGGGGACATCCTCGAATTTTTGGTTGTTGAGGTTAAGGTATTGAAAGTTTGGCACGGTGTAATTGATGGTGACTTTATGACCTTGGCTGTTTGGCTTTTGGTTGATGAGGCTGCCGATTAAATTACAACCGGTGCTTGAAACAACTATCAGCAATCCAAGCAGGGGTTTTGCGAATCTGTTCATGAGCGTGCTCGAGCGAGCAAGAACTGAATTGCCTGACTTTGGCTTTGTCCGAGTTTTTGGGCTTGCTCGATCATCGAGTTTACGAACTTGGCCGACATGCCCGTCTGTTCTTTGAGAATCTCAAGTTGCAGAATGTTGATTCGGGTGCCGTCAAATTGAGAGCTGCGGGTTCGGATGCCACAAATGCTCGAGCTGGTGGTGAGTTGATACATGTTTGCTCCTTATTCGTGTGATGCTTCGAGCGCACGCTCGAGGGCTTGGGTTACGTCTGCCATGTCGTCCTCAAAATCGTCTTGCATGAAGGCCTCGAGGGTGAAGGTCGCCTGACAACGGGCTATGCCTTGCTTGGTGAGGTCGTATCTATGTTTGTCGACCTTGATAAAGCCTTGAACCTGCAATTCGTTGAGTTTCTTGCAGATGCTTTCACGTTGGGCGTTGATGATCGATGCCAGCCAGCGCTGGTTTGAGGCTGGTCCAGTTTTCCAAAGGGCGTGCAAGATTCGGGTTTCGATGTCCGCCGATTTTGAGATTTGCCACGAGATCAAATCGGCCAGCGCATCGAGCGTCTCGGTGCTTAAATTGGTTTCGCGCACGATTCGACATTCTCCCGCAGCCTCGAGGTTAAAGACTTCATGGACTCGGTCTGCGCCCGGCCAGATGCAATTGACTGCCAAACTCATGCTCGGTTTTTTGCCGTCTGAGGAGTAGAGCAAAACTGCTCCGGTGACGATCCGAAAGACCTCGCTCGAATCGATCACGCTGCCCTCCTCGAGCACGAAATGATCGTCCTCGCTCGGGGTGTAGATTCGGGTGCCGACCTTGATCTTCTTGCTCGTGCTCCAACCACTTGGGATGGTTTCGTCGTAAAGCACAACTTCTTTCTTGTGGCGGTTGGCGTAGTGGATGCCTTCACGCGTTCCGATGTCGTAATCGCCTCGCTCATTGGCAATGATCACAGCGTCGCAACCACGAATGATTTCTTTTTGTGATTCTTTGAGTTCAACTTGATTGGTGCGCACTTGGATGGCAATGACTTCTTTGGAGTCGAGTTCGGCTTGTACCGCTTCGAACGGAGCCGTAAATTGATTGCCGATGATGGCAACCGTTTGATTTTTAAAGAACCGATCTGCCCGCACTTGATTCATATTGCCCCCCGTTTGAATCAATGTATCCAGTCAGACCGAGGGGTTGTAAAGTTTTTGGTTTTTGAGGTTTTTTTCTTTGGCTTGATGCTTAAATTGAAATTAGGCACAAGCTTAAAGTTGCGGCTTGTACCTGATTTGGTTTCCTTATGCACTGGGCATAAGTGGTATTAAACGTCGTTTTTAAGTTACGGTGTGACCATTAGTTGATTTAAGTAAACGTTTTGTTTTTGAAGTTCTGAATGCAATTGCCAATCATGGGCTGGATTTTGCTTCTTGCTTGGTGAAATTCCATACAAAAGAATTAAATCCAGTTCTTGACCACGGCGTTTGAAATCGGTTCGAAAACCCATGCTACAAACTTCCTTTTCAATCCTGTCGATATGAAATGGCTCGAGTTCTTTTGGATCAAAGATCAGCGCGTGGTTGCCATTGCCATCGACGAAGACGGTGTTTGAATGAATGCCGAGAACAGCCAACGAGCACTTGATGGCGTTGGCAATGTTCGTAAACGAGGGGGTTAGTCCGTGGTACGAGGCGTTCTCGATTTCGTTTTTCATGACTTATCTTGCACAACTCGAGTGCCAAGCTGTCAAATACCGCCTTTATGACGAGGTTTGGACTTGATTTTTGCCGTTGGCTTTGGCGCGGTAGAGCGCCTGATCGGCTGCCTCAAGCATGACTTTCGGGTGGTCGCGCCGGTCGGTCAAACCAAAACTCGCAGTCACTTTGAGGTCTGGATTGATTTCCTGCCAAGTGTGGTTTTGGATAGCCAATCGCATTCGTTCACAAATGGATTTTGCCGTACCCAACGTCGCACCCTTGAAGATGATCACAAATTCCTCGCCACCATACCGCGCATAGAAATCCATTTGCCTGAGCACCGATTTGGTGATTTTGGCCAGCATCTTCAAGACCTCGTCGCCGGTGGTGTGACCGAAGGTGTCGTTGACTTTTTTAAAGCTGTCGCCATCAAAGAGCGCCAGACAGAATGGTCCACCCAAGTCATGAATGTTTTTCAGCGTCTCGTCAAAGAACCTGCGGTTTGGTGCCAGGGTCAAGCCGTCTAGGCGCGAAAGCTGGTCGAGCGAACGCACTTGGGTCTCGAGGTTTTGACTGTGAACCTCCAGCCGTTCCGCCTCGCGTTTGGCACGCTCCAGGGCCAGTTTGGTCTCAAAACGTGCCGCCTCGCGGCTGGCTTCGGCGCTGTGGAGGTCCAGCATGATCGCGAGGTAGGTTTTGTGGTGTTCGAGGGCTGATTTGAAGTCAGCGAGCTGCTCAAAGGTCTGGCTCATCGTCAGCTCTGCCCGAGATTTGAGGTCGGCTGGCAGGTCACGCTCGAGCGCAGCCTCGAGCAGGGGCAAGGCGCGTTGCGGCTCATTGGTTTCGAGGTACATGACGGCCAGATGCGTTTGAGCTTGCGCCAGGGCAATGCCCCTAGGCGCAGTCGGCTCAAAGTCGTATTTGGCTCGTGCCCGCTCGAGCGATGTTTCGAGGATTTTGAGGGCTTCTTGGTTTTGACCGAGCGCCCGGTAAATTTGGGCGCTCGAACTGTACGCCGATTCGGCCAAAGTATGGCTTTTTAATTCCCTCGCTGTGGTGAAAGCGAATTTTAAGCTTTTTTTGGCGGATTCAAACCAATTGTTGGCCCGGTTAGGGTTGTCTTCTTTGAGGGCGTTCTGACCGAGGTTTAAATAGGCAAACGCCAGGTTGGCACTGGTCACCGCCTCACGGTATTTGTCACCTTTTTTGCGAAATATCTCTTGGGCTTTGCGGTGTTCGGTTAGCGCCATTTCGTTCTCGCCCAATCGCTGGTGCAATCCGGCGATGTTGTTGAGCACGATGCCCTCGAAGATGACAAGCTTATTCTGATTGGCAAGTTCAAGGGCATTCATAAAATGTCTCGAGGCGTCGCTGTAATCTCCGAGGTTGACGGTGATCTCGCCAAGCGCGTTGAGGGCTTTGACTTGGTACTCGATGTTGTTGACATCTTTGCCGTGCTCGAGCGATTGATGCCAGGCGATGCTGGCGCCGCTCGAGTCTCCGTTGACCTGGCAGCAGCGTGCCAGCGTGGCATAGGCGAGGCTTAAGAGTGCCGTGTCGCTGAGTTTCATGGCACTGTCGAGCGTGTCGTGTGCCAATTCCAGCGCTTTTGATGGTTGCGTCTCGAGGTATTCAAGGGCTTTGGCGCACCTGGCTTCCTCGAGGGAGATGGCTTTATCTTTCATCGAGCGATTTTTACGGCTTGTGAGATGAGGTCGCCCTCATGGCTGATGACGTTTGGCGTCACAACAGGCAGATAGGCTGTACCGTTTGTTTCGTACACCTGGGCGGTGGTGACTTGGACTTTGTCGCCGTTGCTTAGGTCATAGACGACAGAACTGGTATTGCCAACACCATAGGTGGTTTCACCGATGATCGGGTGCGTTGAATACAGTTGAATGTCTTGAGCGAAAAATTCCGCACAGCTTGCGGTTACGCGGTTGACCATGACTGCCAACTTTCCCGTCCACTGCGTTGGGTTTTCGAGTGTTAATACTTCTTTGGCGGGTTTGCCTGCGATCTGCTCATAATAGACGCCGTCGCGGTAGCCCTCGAGCTTTTGATTGTACTTTTCGACACTCAGCCGCTCAAAGTTGCCGATGAAGGCTCCAACCCCTGCCGCACATTGCTTTGGCGTGCCACCTTGGTTGTCGCGCAAATCGACGATGATGGTCTCGCCTTTTTGGGCATTGACCAGATTGACGAGTTGGTGGATCCGATCTGCGGTTTTCTCGTTGTTAAAGGCTGGTATTTTCAAACGGTAAACACCGATCGTCACCAGCTCGAGACTGGGCAACTGTTCGCTGTCGTCAATGGAAGAGCTTGCCGTTTGACGGCTGTTTGGGTGTTTGGTGCTCGCTTTTTGGGTCGGATTGAGGTTGATGGACAAGTAGTTCGTGTGTTTGTCGCTAATCTCGAGGACCATCGATTGCAGGATTGGCACTGATTTCTCAATCGCGCATTGGGCATTCGTGTGGCATTCCGCCTCGAGCTGCGCCTGGTATTTGGCTTGCAATGCCTCAAGATCAACATTTGAGAATCCGTTGTAGAGCTTCATGCGGTTCGTCGCCTCGGTAAACAGGGCTTGGGCTGGCGAAGCTTTGTTCTGGTTGTTGCCTGTGGCTTGACTGATCCCACAGACCATTAACATGATGAGCAAAATGGCGTAATGAGTTGATTTGTTTTTCATGGTTGCGCTCCTGCGTTGACGTTGCTTGAGAAGACCTTGTGGTTATTCTATGTGACTTTGGCTTTTATTTTAGTGTCTTTTCCTGTTGGGATGGCAAACGACCCCACAGGAAATGTGGGGTCGTTAGGGGTTTAAAAATGTTTGGGTTCTTTATTTGGCGACTTCGACCGCTTTTTCAAACAGCGTGTCTTGTCCCGTCGCCGCGAAAGTATCGAGGTCATCCGACTGGGCGATGTCGGGTGTGACTGCCTCTGGATAGGGATCGCCGTTGACTCGGGTGCTTCTGAGAGTTGCGACTTGTACCCCGCCTTTGTTGATCAATGGAAAGATGAAAGTCCCGGTGTTTCCCACCCCAAAGGTTTTCTCGCCAATGACTGGGGCGCGCTTAGCGAATTGCACGTCGGCCGCGAAATACTCGGCGCACGATCCGGATTCTTTGTTGACGATCACACTGAGCTTGCCCTTCCACAGGGCGGGATTGGCGATGGTGTAGACCGTGCCAAGTTTGGTTCCATCCGGGGTTCGTGTGTAGACCTCCCCGTTTTTGTAGCCATCAATTCTCGAGCCTGTTCGGCTGCTTCTGAGGCGCTCGAGGTCGCCGATGAACGCCCCTACGCCACTGAGGCATTCCGTGGATAGCCCACCACCGTCGTTTCTGAGGTCAACGATCAGGCTGGTGACGTTTTTGGCTTCGGCGTCATGGACAAGTTGATGAATGGTTTTGCCTGTGTCGGGATTGATGAAACTGGGGATGTTGAGTCGGTACACTCCATTGCCCTGATCCTCTAAATAGGGCAATTGGGTGTATTGGAAGACGGCTGGAGTGGCGGTCAGTTTTATGGTTTGGGTGCCGCGCTCGACCACGTATTCGATTGGTTTGCCCTCTTGGGCCATCGCCGCGTGTTCAACTGACAATGTCTCTCGTGTGTTGCCCCATTGTTTGCCGTTAAAGCTCAAAATCAGGTCGCCACGTTTGAACCCTGCGCCTGCACCAGGGCTTCCTGGCAAGACTTCCAAGATTCTGACAGCATTGCGTTTGAACAATGGGGTCAAGCGAACCCCGAGTATTGGTCTGGGTGTAACTACGCCGCCCGGTGTCGTGCTGTCCATTAAGTTTTTGTAATCCTCGGGTGAGTAGTAGTTCACGTGGTTGTCGTTGAGGTCTTTGAGCAAATTTTCAATGATTGGCTCTGCCGTGGCGAAGGGACACGCTGGATCAACCCCACATTTTTCGCTGAGCTGGGCGCTGTACTTTTGATCAAGCGCCTTTAGATCAGCCGTTGAAAACCCGTTGTACTGGCTGCTCACGTAAAAAATGGCTTGGTCGTACAAATCCCTGGCGGGGCTGTTGACAATGGTTTGTGCGTAGCCTGCCCCTGCGAGCAGCAAAACAGCCAGGGTTGTTGCGATGGTTCGTCTCATATTTTCCTCCGATTTTGATTGTATGACCCTTGGCTGTGCGTTCAGTGTGATGTGGCTTTCAAGTCAAAAACCTTTCGAGTTGACTGATTTTTTGCTCGAGCGACTGCTTTGCGATCTCGAATTCCTGCCTCGCTGTCTCGAATTGTCTGCGTTTTTCGCCACGAAATTTCGCTTTTTTACTTCGGGTTTCAATCGATTTGAGCCGACGCTCGAACGATACTGTGGAAACCCGTGATTCACCCAAAGTTTCGTTGATTTTTTGCAGTAAGTCTTTGCGTTTGAGCTTGCCCTTTTCCAGTGCCGTAATTAATTCGCGTCGGGTTTTCTCAGATGTAATGCGGTTGAGTTCAAACACATCTGTGCGTCCAATCAGATTGGTACGGTAGGCATCTCGGATGTCTTTGTCCATGCTCACAATAGGTAAGTAGTTCCGCACGTAAGTTGGTAACTTTTTCCAAGAGTACGAGTCAAAAGCTTCCAGTATTTTTTTGACGGTGTTGGCGTAGGTCGCACCACCTGTTTCACCATCCAGAAGTTTCTTTAAGCTTTTGTTTTCGATGTGAAACTTGGTTTGATTCAGTATTTTGATCAGGTTTTCAGCCGATAGTGTCGTCCGATCCAGCAAATTTAAGAACAGGTATTCGGCTTTGTCCAGGTCGTGCAGATTTTCACGCTGTATGTTTTCATTCCACGCCACTTGAGAGCGTTCCAACATGCCCTCGAGTCCTGAGTGTTCAAATTCCAAAACTTCCACTTTAACGCTGGTTAAGCCTGCCAATTCAACCGCGCGTCGTCGTCGTTCACCGCCGATCACTGCATAGGGTTTTTCTTTGCCTCCAACGTGCTCAACTTGAATAGCAACGGTTACATCTCCGTCTAGTTTGATTGCTTTTGCCAAGTCTTTGATGCTTTTTTTATCGTAGGTAGTTCTTGGCGACACTGCACTTGGCGCAATCAATTTCGGATCGATGTATTCGATTCTCGACTTTTGTTTTGGCATGGTTTGAGTTTATCACTTTTGTTTTTCACATTCCACGTCGAGTGCTAGGGGATATTCATCGTAAAAGGTGAAGCTGGTGGTATGTCCAGTACACGCCAGCTCCTCACCCAGCATACCCTCGAACACCTCTTCACCATCGTCTACACCGTCACGGACGATTACCTCAAGCAATCTCAGCAAGCAAACCGATTTAAACTCTGCGAAGCCAAAAATCAAAAAGCCACTTACGCCGAACTTATGACCATCGCTTTGGTTGGTGAACTCTTAAATCAACCCGAAACTGGGACTTGGTTCATGCTAATTCGCAACGAGTTCAAACATTTATTCCAAAAGCTCCCAGATGTCACCCGTTACTACCGTATTTTGCGTAATCTTGAACGTGTTTGGGCTGATTTTGCCTTGTGTTTAGCCAACAGTGTTGATGATGAAACCACCTACAGCACAGACTCGAAACCAATACCAATTTGTAAATTGAAACGCAGTAAGTTCCCTCGAGCAATGACCGAAGCCAGCAAGGGTTTCAGCACAATGGGCGGTGTGTACGGCTTTAAATTACACGCAGTGGTGAACAATCTCAAAATGCTATGTCGCTTTGCGATTGTTCCAGCAAATGAAGCGGATGTCAGTGTTGCTCGAGCTTTAATCAATCCTGATTGGGATGAGTTGGATCGGATTTTAGGGGATAAAGCTTATGTGGGTATGGGCATTTTTACGCCACCTAAAGTCAACTCGAAGCATCCAGGAGCGTGGACGAAATTGATGGATTCGGCACGGAAGTTGGTCGAGACTGTTTTCTCCAGTTTAAGTCGGGGAAAACATTTGGTGTTAGGGCAGTTAAATTCGTTCTGGTCGGTACGGGCGAGTACGTGTCGGAAGATTGCAGCTCATAATTTAGGGATTTGGTTAGGGCTATGAACCGATAGCACTCGACGTA
>CAXTTL010000138.1:0-12846 GCA_964247135.1 uncultured Deinococcales bacterium
TCGAGGGTCTGGTGGTCGGCGTTGACCTGGAAAGCAAAAATCCACTCGAGCGTGCGATGTTAAGTTTGTATCAAACCGGCACCAAAAGCCTGGTCAAATTGAGCCTCGAGCGTTTGGAATCGATCACGATTTTGGATGCGGTGGCGGCGGGCGATCTCGAGTTTGCGCTGCAAAATGCCAAACGCGACGAAGACCGATCCTCGGCGCTGCTGCGGCTCTCCGAGGGTGAGCACGATCTGTCCGTTTCTTATATTGCCCCAGCCCCAGCTTGGCGCGTTTCGTACCGCGTGATTGCCGAAGAAATTGAGGGTACTGAACCCGATGCTCGAGAAATTTTCGTGCAGGGTTGGGGTCTTTTTGACAACACGCTCGAGGAAGACCTTGACGGTGTGGAACTGAGTTTGATGGCGGGAATGCCCGTCTCGTTTCGTTATTCCCTGTTCGCGCCCAACACGCCCGAACGTCCCTTGGTCGAAGATCAAGAGCGCACGGTCGGCGCTCCGATCCAGTTTGCAAGCATGGAATACATGGAAGAGGCGAGCGTCGGATCGATGGGTGGCATGGCACGAGCCAAAAAGTCAATGGCTCCAGCCATGGCTGCCGCCCCAGCACCGCTCTCGAGCCAGATGATGCAAAGTTCAAAACCCGTATCACAAGGTGAGTCTCGAGGCGCATTGTTCGCCTACCGGGTGGCGCATCCGGTCAGCGTGGCGAGGGGTCAATCGGGCATGGTCTTGCTGATGTCGGCAAAACTCAAAGGCAAACGCGAACTCTTATACAACGGCGCGAAAAATCCCGAAAATCCGGTCGCCAGCTTGCGCTTTGAGAACGGCTCTGGTTTTACCCTCGAGCGAGGACCCGTCACGGTGCTCGAGGCGCAAGCTTCACAATCCGCCGAGTACGCGGGTGAGGCGGTGCTCGAGTTCACACCGTCCGGCGCGGAAGTGATCGTGGCGTTTGCGGTCGAACTCGGTGTCAAGGTCACCGAACAACAAACCTGGGAAACCCATTTAAACCGTATCAGTGTGTCTCAAGGTTATTTGCTGGTTCAAGAATATCAAACCTGCCGAACTCGTTTTGAGATCATTTCGCAACTCGAGAAATCCGTGGTCGTGACGCTCGAGCGGGATCGCTTGAACGGTTACGATTTTTTTGAAACCGTTCAGCCCGAATCGCTGACCATGACCCTGGCGCGTTGGAAACTTGATGTTGGCAGCAAAGCCAAGCTCGGGTTTGTGGTGCAAGAACGGATGCTCCAGAGCCGTTACGAGCAAGTCAGAAACATCACGTTTGAAAGTTTGAGCGAATATTTGAAGAACAGGTTTTTGGACTCGAGCACCTTTGAGGCGTTGAAAAGCATCCGCAATCTGTACGCCCAGATTGAAAGCACAAACTCAAAAATCAGTTCGCTCGAGGCTGAGCGTGAACGCATTTTTGCGCGTCAAACCCAAATTCAAGGTAACCTCTCGCCGCTGGCTCGAGACGGCGACGAGGGGCGACTGCGTTCCAAATTGGTCAAAGAACTCGACGAGTCCGAAAACCGTTTGAAAACGCTCGAGAAAGAATCCGAAAACCTGCGGACACTGGCTGCAACTCTCGAGCAAGACGCCGCCAAGGCGATAGCGGCGCTCGAGCCTAAAACTTAAAATCACAATCATTTGTCTGGGTTTGTTCGGGTTAAACTCGAGTTGTGCTTTTGTATGCAAAATTATTAAATTCAATCTCTTTCGAGCTTGATGGCGAAATCTTCCAGGGGCTTCAAGGTCGTCCTCTCGAGCTGATGGTGTTCTTGGCATCTCGAGGCGATGCCAAAACCTGGACTGCACTCGAGGCTATAGGATTTGTTCACGACGATCTCGAGGCGGCAGAACTCGAGCCGTTGCGTGAATTCTTGGTGGTCGAAAACGATTCTTTGCGGCTCGAGGCAGGGTCAGATGTGCAAGATTATTTGAATGCTGGCGCTAACCTTCGGACGCTCACCAGTTTGCGCGGCGAGTTTGCGCCGGGTTTAAACTCAAGTCATCCAGCCTTTCAAACTTGGCTGACGCGCGAACGATTTGAACTGCACAAGGTTTTCTTGAAAGCCTTGCTCGAGAATTCGGCGGGATTGTTTGAAACTGGACGCACCGAAGAGGCGAGCAAAAACCTCGAGTTTGTGATGCGCGAATGCCAGAAATACAATGACTTCAATCCTGAATTTGGGGCGGAAATCTCGCTCGAGTTGGCGCGGTTTGAATGGCGTTTAAACCATCCCGAAAAAAGCGCCGAACACCTTCAAAGGGCGCTGCCAAATTTGCACGGCATTGCTGCCGATCATGTCAAAGCCAACCTTGCCAGTGCGCTGATTCGCGTTGGAAAACCCAAAGCAGTTATCGCGCTGCTCGAGCCAATGCCAAACCACCTCGAAGCCAAAGGTTGGGCGCTGGTCCATCTGGCAAATGCGTACCGAATTCTAGACGACCTCGAGAACAGCCTCAAGTTTGCGCTCGACGCGTTTCAGATTTCAAACCTCGAGCAAGACGGTTTTATGGCTGTGGCGGCGTTGACGGTACAAGGCGAGGCGTTGCTCGAGAAAGCGATGCTCGAGGCAGTGAATCCAAAAGAGGCAGTCATCGCCTTTGGTAAAGCCGTCGGAATATCAGAAGTCTTGGGCGAGGATGCCAGCGCTGGCGTGCTGGCGGGTTTGGGACATGCCCACGCGGTCTGGGGCAGTAAAAACAAGGCGCTCGAGGTTTCAGAAAAAGCCTTCAAACGCGCCCGAGCCGCCAAAGATGCCGCCAACACCACCCGAGCGCTTTTGGCGCTTTATGCCACCACCAAAATTGGCAGTTTTGCCCGCAACGCCCTGACCGAAGCCAGGATTGCCGGTCACAAACCGTATGAATTGCTGGCGTTGCTCGAGGTGAGCGAAAAAGAAAAAGATTTGGCTTTGGCGCAAGACGCCCTCGAATTGGCGCGTTCAATCGGTTCAAAACGCCTGCAAGCTCGGGCTTCAAATCTGGTTCATCAGCTCGAGACTTGAGCTTTCTCGAGTAACTCCTGGTACATTTTTCTAACGCGAATCGCAACGGGTGCAGCCAGCACTTTTTGTATCATCTCGAGGCTCGGGTTTGGGTCGTAAAACCAATCGAAAGTATCAACCACACTCAAATACGCAACTTCACTCGGCTCGAACTTGACCGATTCGCCAACTTGAACCTCACCCTCTTTGATCACCCGACAGTACAAGCCTGGTCGGCGGGCTTGCTTAAATTTTTTGACAAACCCCGCGTCGCCCATTCGCGCCGCCAAGGTGCTACACGGAATTCTGGACGCCGAAACCTCGAGCGAGACCGTGCCAATATTTAGGCGGTCACCGATATTGAACTTGGCGCTCTCAAGGTCGCTGACCGTCAGGTTTTCACCAAACACTCCAGGCTCGAGGTTCGTTTGCAATTGCTGCGACCACCAGGCGTAATCGGTTGTGCCGTAAACATAAACGGCTTGGTCTGGACCGCCGTGGTGCTTTTTGTTTTGCACCACATCAGCCTCGAGTCCGAGTTTTCCAACGCGGACTGGGTGGTTAACGGGCGTTTTGAAAATTCCCGTTTTGGTGTTGTGATGTCCCACCTCGAGCGGTTGTGAACTGCCGATGTTGACAGAAATCAGTTTCATGGATCAGTCTATCTCGAGCGACCGAATCACAACTGGAATCTCGCGCACCTGATCGAGTAACTCCCAAGCCCGAGCCTGTTGATGTTGAACGTCCAAAATAAGGTAGGGCACGTCCCAGGTGGCTTTCTCGAGATCGGTTTTGGACGGTACGGCTTCATGCCTTGGGTGCGAATGGTAAATCCCGATCAACTCGAGGTGTTGATTTTTGATGGCTTTGAGGGCGCGAATCGCGCCGCTCGGCTCTGCGACGTAAAAACTGGTCGCATCGCTGGCAACATTGACCAATGGAAACACCGCACTGACCTGCCCGCTCGCAATACCCGCCAGAAAACCCACGCATTCGTTCGGTAAAGCCTTGCGTGCCAATTCAAACAAATGCGTCAGCAATATTTTCGGAAGCTCGAGTTTTGCGCTCACAATTCAGTCTGACACGGGTGCAGGTTCCAATGGCATCAATTTCGGCTCGGGTTCAATTGAAACTTCTTTGCTTCACTTTTGACCCCTCGGCTTGGTACACTTTGCCCACTCACCACGAAAATTTGCTCACTCGAGCAAAGTGGTGCATTGTAAGAGGAGGTTGTATGAAGCACTGGAAGATTGCTTTTGTCACACTCGCGTTAGGGGCGGCGGCGCTGATGGTCGCCACAGCTCAGTCAAGCGCGAAAACCCTCGTTTTTGCCCAATCGGGCGACGCGATCAACTTTGAACCAGGTGATCGTGAGGACGGCAACACGCTTCAAGCGCAACAACCCATTTATGAACGCCTGCTCGGTTTTGAATCTGGTACGACCAAACTCGTGCCCTCATTAGCCAAAAGCTGGCGTGCCAACAAAACCGCGACCGAGTGGACGTTTAGTTTGCGTTCTGGCGTGAAGTTCCATGACGGCACGGGTTTTGATGCCGATGCGGTCAAATTCAACGTCATGCGTTGGTGGGACCCCAAGTTCGAGTTTGGTTACCGCGATAAGGGCAAGCTCTGGGAACCGATGGGCGATTTGCTTAACGGTTATAAAGGCGATGCTGGCGCAATCATCAAAGACGTGCAAGTGGTTAACAAGTACCAGATCAAATTTGTTCTGACCCAACCGTTTGCCGCTTTTGACGCGGTCATGGCTTCGATTTATTTCGAGATTGCCAGTCCAAGCGCCATCAAAAAAGCTGGAGCCGATTACGGCACACCCGCCAGCGTGGGCACCATCGCCGGCACGGGTCCATTTATCTTGAAGGATTGGAAACCAGGCGACAGAATCGTTTACAGCAAAAACCCAAATTACTGGGGCAAAACCACCACCAATGTCGATCAGCTCGTGTTCCGAACCATCAAGGACACCAGCGCCCGTTTTGCCGAGCTTCGTGCCGGAACGGTTGACTTGACAGTGAACCTCAACCCAGACGATTACGCCGCCATCAAAGCCGACCCCAAACTGAAAGCCATTTTGCGCCCAAGCTTTAACGTCGGTTATGTGGCGTTCAACACGCAACTCAAACCCTTCGACAACGTCAAGGTTCGTCAGGCGGTGGCGCAAGCCGTCAACAAAAAAGACATCGTGGCGAGCTTCTGGAAGGGTTTGGGCGTGACCGACGGTTCGTTCTTGCCCTCAACCTTTTCTGATTTCAGATCACCCAAAGTCAAAGATTATGTCTACAACCCAGAAGCCGCCAAGAAAGCCTTGGCAGACGCCGGATATCCGAACGGCTTTGAAGCCGATTTCTGGTACATGCCCGTGTCCAGACCGTACTTCCCAACGCCAAAACCGATTGCCGAAGCCATCGCCGCAGACCTTGCCCAAATCGGCATCAAGCTCAACCTCAAAACCGAGGATTGGGGCACCTACCTCGAGGACCGCAAGAAGAACAAATTCCCAATGTTCTTGCTCGGCTGGACCGGCGATTACGGCGATGCCGACAACTTCTACACCCCTCACTTCGGACCTGGCGCGGTGGATGATGTGAACTACCGCAATCAAAAAGTCTTTGATCTTCTCGAGAAAGCCCAAAAGCTCACCAGCCGCAAAGCCAAAGTGCCAATTTACCAACAAGTCGAAGAAATTCTTTTCAACGACGTGGTGCGTTTGCCCTTCGTTCACAGCCAACCGCTCGAGGCGAGCAAAGCAGAAGTGGACGGTTACAAGCCAAGCCCACTGGGTGAAATCAACTTTGCTGACATCAGCATCAAGTAATTTGTTTTCTGGGGGAAGGATTTTTCCTTCTCCCAGATTCTATTGAGCCTCGGGATTTGAATGGCTCGAGCGGGTTTTTGTAGGTTGCGCCCCGCGCACCAATGGTACGTGAAAGAGGCTGCGCAAGGCGCAGCCTGGCAACGACCTCATTTTTGTGGCGCTTATTTTGAATTTCACAAATCCTCGAGAATTCACAAGGACAAAATGTTTGTTTACACCATGCGTCGCCTGATCGCCATTGTGCCTGTCTTAATCGGGATTTCGATTTTGGTTTTCATGTTCATTCACCTGATCCCTGGCGATGCCGCCACGATTTTGTTGGGCGAACGCGGCACGCCTGAGCGTCTGGCAGAGGTTCGTGAGCAACTGGGTTTGAACAAACCCTGGGTGGTGAATCCTGCGGGTTTGACCAAAAACGGAATTGTCGGTTTTTTTGATTCGCAGTATTTTAATTTTGTCGGCAAGCTCTTGCAGGGCGACCTTGGCGTCAGTTTATTAAAAAATATTCCGGTCAAAACCGAACTCGTACAGCGCTGGCCTGGAACAATTGAACTCTCCATTGGTGCAATGATCCTCTCGACGTTTCTGGGCATTCCAATCGGCATTTTGGCAGCCGTGCGGCGCAATTCAATCGTTGATAATCTTTCCATGACAGTTGCGCTGGTCGGCGTGTCGATGCCGATTTTCTGGCTCGGTCTGCTGCTGATCTACCTTTTTGCCGTCGAACTGCACTGGTTGCCGCCAGGTCATCGTCTCGGCACCGACCTTTCGATCTCATTTAAACCGATCACCAACTTGCTGGTTTTGGACGGCATTTTGCGCGGACAACTCAATGTCACCCTGCAAGCTTTACAACACCTGATTTTGCCCTCGGTGGCACTCGCCACCATTCCCACCGCGATCATCGCCCGCATGACGAGAAGCGCCATGCTCGAGACACTGAATCAAGATTATGTTCGTACCGCCAGGGCAAAAGGTTTGTCGCAGCGCACCGTGGTTTACAAACACGCGCTGCGTAACGCGCTGCTGCCGGTCGCCACCGTGATCGGTTTGCAGGTCGGTGCGCTCTTGGGCGGCGCCATCCTGACCGAAACGGTCTTCAGTTGGGAAGGCATCGGCTTGTGGATTTACGAGGGCATCTCGACCAGGGATTACCCGATTGTGCAGGCGGGCGTGATTTTCGTGGCTTTCATTTTTACGCTTGTCAACACCATTGTGGACATCAGTTACGCCCTGCTTGACCCCAGAATTCAGTACAGATAAGGACACCATGTGACCACCGCAACCGCACCATCAGAAAGAAAAGCCCAACTCGAGACACCGAGTGCCCAGATTTGGCGGCGCTTTCGCGCCTCGAGTCCAGGAAAAGTGGGCGGCATCATTGTGCTGGTGTTTATTGTGCTGGCGCTGCTCGCACCAATCTTAAAACCCTATGATGCCTTCAAAGACCGCTCGTACCTGGACCGTTTAACCCCGCCCAGCATCACGCACATTTTCGGCACGGACAACCTCGGGCGCGACGTGGCAACACGGGTTTTGCACGGTTCGAGAATCTCGTTGCAGGTCGGTTTGATTTCGGTGTCATTGGCGGCGGTGGTCGGAACGCTGCTCGGTTTGGTCGCCGGTTTTTTCCGTGGTCGGGTGGATGCTGGCATCGATTGGGGCACGAACATTCTGCTGGCATTTCCTGGCACGCTGCTTGCCATTGCCATCGTCGCCGTGCGCGGACCTGGTTTGACCAACACCATGCTCGCCATTTCGGTCACGCAAATTCCAGTCTACGTTCGGATTGCGCGGTCGATGGTTTACAGCCTGCGCGAACAAGATTTCATTCACGCCGCCGAAGCGCTCGGCGCCTCGAGTTGGCGGCAAATGTTGGTTCATGTGCTGCCCAACGGTTTAAGCCCGCTGATCGTTCAGAGCACCCTGACCATCGGCACGGCGACGCTCGAGGCGGCGGCACTGGGTTTTCTGGGTTTGGGGGCGCAACCCCCACAACCCGAATGGGGTACGATGATCGCCGATGCCTTCCAGATTGGCGTGGCAACCACCGCGCCGTGGACGATGATTTTTCCTGGTTTGGCGATTTTGCTGACCGTGCTCGGGTTTAATTTGCTGGGTGACGGTTTGCGCGATGCGCTCGATCCAAAATCGCAACGCGCCGCCAAGTAGGGGCGAGGCACGCCTCGCCCCTTTAACGCTCGCCCTGCAATGCCTTCCAAGGATTCGTGAGCGGACTCGAGCCTTTGACATAACCTGTCAACTCCATGTACCCCACCCCCCTGGTCGTTCCCGTCACATTAACTGCGC
This sequence comes from uncultured Deinococcales bacterium, assembly GCA_964247135.1. Lineage (GTDB taxonomy): Bacteria > Deinococcota > Deinococci > Deinococcales > JAAFIG01 > JANXTZ01. The sequence continues at coordinate 8,145 of CAXTTL010000138.1, forward strand.
CCTCATAATAATTAAAACCCGTGGTCGCTCGAGCTTCAACCTCTTGATTGTCGGTCACGGCGCGAATCGTTAAAATCGTGCCATCCTCGAGTCGCAGGCTCCATTTGGTCGGGTACTTGCCACCCGTGGCGGGTGAAGTCCAAGTGTCCCAGGGTTGAAACCTGAAATTGCGCAGTTCGGTGCTTTTGCCCTCGCCGCTGGTGATGCTGATAAAGCGGTCGCTCGGTTCGTTTTTGGCGTTTTTCACAATGTAAATCATCATGTCGCGCCCATCCTCGAGTTGCAGGCTCATCCAGTCCCAGTTCGGATTGATGCTGGCGCTGCCATCGCCCGTTGGCGTTCCCCATTGATGGTCAAACCAGACGATGCCCGTGACAGGTTCGCCATTTAATGTTCCCGTGACTTTGAGCCGTGTGGCGCTGTAATAATACATTCGTCCAGTCTCGAGATTGCCGCTCCAACCAGGACCATGCACGACTTCGGGACGCAGCGGCTCGAGGTCGAGTTGAAGTGTATCCTGTCCGTTGTTGCTCGAGTTGACGGTGTAATGCCCATTTTGCTCGCGGGTCATGCGCCAATCGCCCAAATGCACGTCCATGCGGGTTTCGCTGGCGGCGGCATCGGTCACCCGAATCTTGGGGTTTTTGACAAACGGTAAGGTGCTACGTTCGCTGCTCGAGAAACTGCCAGAGGTTTTGTCCAGAAGGCTGTAATGTCCAAAGTAAAAGGCTTGCGGTAAAATGCTGGCTGCCGAAATTAAACCGATTTTGCTGTCCTCGGGAATAAAAACTTGAAAAATCGCGGCGGCAAAACCTTTTTTGGCGCCGGACCCCGTCTCGAGATGACCGTTCATGTACCACCACTCGACGGCGCTGCGATGGGCGCCCTGGTCGGCAATCGGGTCGGGTTTGCGCTCAATAAATCCCTCGAGTTGCCTGACTGGAGCACAGGACATGAGCAGCATTAACAGCAGCAAAACGCTTCTTTTCATGGTTTGAGTTTATCCAAAATTCGCAAAGTCATTCGTACTCGAGGCTGGGATTTTTGTTGGTCAGCGGTTTGAATCGTGTAAACTGTGAGGCGTGAAAGCGTTACTTTTCGCCATTGTTTTGGCGCTCGGATTCTCGAGTGCGCTGGCTGGAAGTTACACGGTTCAGCCCAAGGACACGTTGTACAGCATTGCGAAAAAATTTAACCTCAGTGTTGAGGAATTGCAAAAACGCAATCAATTGACGGGCAACAGCGTCAACGTTGGGCAGGTTTTGATGGTGCCCGACCCGCAAAAAGTTCATGTGGTGGCTGCCAAAGAGACTTTGTTTTCAATCGCCAAAAAATATGGCGTTTCGGTTCAGGCGATGCTCGAGGCAAACAAACTGAACACGCCTGAACTTAAAATTGGGCAGCGTTTGCTGATTCCAAACTCGATTGTGCCTCGATCTGGCATTCAAGCCTCGAGCAATCCTGCAAAGCCTCCAGCCTCGAGTCCACCTTCAAAACCAAGCTCGGGCACGCCCCCAAAACTTCCCACCCTCGCCACCGCGCCCAAACCGCAAATCTCGAGCACGGTTGAGAAGCCAAGCTCGAGCGGAGTAGTCAAACCACCAAAACCTGAAGTGGCGCCTACCAAACCTGAAATTGTAGCGGTGAAACCAAATTCGGTGGTTGCGCCGCCAATGCCAAACTCGGGTGTGACCAATCCTGAGGTTGCGGTTGCGCCACCAACAAATGCCTCGAGCCTGCCAGCCAGACCGAGCACGCCAGCCACGCTGAAACCTCCGACCACTGGCAATGTCAAACCCTCAACCTCGAGCGCCAACACGGGTACGGTGCTGCCCAATGCTCGAGGGTCGGATGCGCCCATTGTCGTGCCAGTTTTAAAAACCGCGCCGATGCCAAACCTCAGCACGCCGCCAACCGCGCCAGTCATCACCAGTACGGTGGTTGATACAGGCACCAGCCTCCCAGTCGAACAACCACTGCCCGAAGCCAGCAGCGACGCACCAGAACTGTTTTATACGGTGCTGGCGGGAGAAACGCTGTACCGCATCGCGCTACGTTACAAAGTCAGTATTGAAAGCATCCGCGCCGCCAACGACCTGACCAGCGACGCGATCAGTGCTGGACAACGCATCAAGATTCCGATGGCTGCCACGGCTGCGATAGCGCCACCCAGCAAAAGCCCACAAGGGATTTCTGAAATTTCCCAGCGGTATTTGGGTGTGACCTACCGTTACGGCGGCACAGACCCGAGCGCTGGACTCGATTGCAGCGGTTTTGTGCAAATCGTTTTTGCCGAACTGGGTTTAAAGTTGCCGCGCACCAGCGCCCTGCAATTTCAGGCGGGCATCGAGGTCGCTCGAGAAAACTTGCAGGAGGGCGATCTGGTGTTTTTTGACACCACCGGGCGCGGGGTCAGTCACGTTGGAATTTACCTCAGAGACAATCAATTTATCCACGCCGCCAGCAATCCTGGCAAAGTCACGATCTCGAGCCTGACCGAAAAATACTGGCAACCCAAATACCTCGGGGCGCGTCGGGTGCTGACCGATGACTGAATGGAGCATTTCAACCGAGCGTTTAAAGTTACGTCAATTCAAAAAATCCGATCTGGCGGCGTTGTTGGCATACCGTAACGATCCCGAAGTTTCTCGCTATCAGGGTTGGGGTTCAAGTTACTCGAGCGAACAAGCCAGCCAATTCATCGCCCAGATGTCCACCCGAGAGGCGGGGCAAATCGACTGGACGCAACTTGCCGTTCAGTTGAAATCCACAGGCGCAACCATTGGCGACGTTGCCCTCAACAGCCTCGAGTTTGAACCCAAGGGCGCCATGATCGGTTACACGCTGGCTCGAGAACACTGGGGTCAAGGCTACGCGATTGAAGCCGTGAACGCCACCTTAAAACACTGTTTTGAAGACCTCCACATGCACCGCATTCGCGCCAACTGCGACACCAGAAATGTTGCCTCATGGCGTTTGCTCGAGAAAATCGGTTTCAGGCGCGAGGCACATTTTATTGAAAGTTACTTTGAGCATGAAAGCTGGTGTGACGAGTTTGAATACGCACTGCTCGAGCGTGAATGGTTTGGGTTGAAACGGTGATGGTTGGGGCGCATGGCAATGCGTCCTGCCGGAAATTCAAATTGGATGGTTCGAGGTTTGATATTCTTTTGCAAGCTGTTAAACTTCCCCCGTGACTTGGAAACCTTACGAAGAAGTGTACGGCACCAAACATACGGTAGTGGGCGATGTCCGCGTTTGGCAGAAAGTCTCGGGTTCTGGTTTGGCAGCGCGGAACATTCTGGTTTACTTGCCGCCAAATTACGATTCCCAAACTCGAGATTACCCAGTGCTGTACATGCACGATGGACAAAATATTTTTGATGACCTGACCGCCTATGCTGGCGAGTGGGGTGTGGATGAAACGGCGCAAAGTTTGGCGGCTCGAGGTTTGCCGTGCATTGTTGTGGGCATTCCCAACGGGGGAGAGGCGCGTCTGGACGAGTACGGACCCTGGGAGGACGAACGCTTAAAGCAGCATTCGGCGACTGGACAGGGTGGGCGGGCGCTCGAGTACCTGACATTTTTGCTCGGCAACGTCAAACCGCTGGTGGACTCCAGCTTCCGCACCTCAAGGCTGAGAAGTCAAACGGGTATCTCAGGCTCGTCGATGGGCGGTCTGGTGAGCCTCTGGGCGGCACTCGAAGCCCGCGAGACGTTCGGGTTTTGCGCGGCGCTCTCCTCGAGCTTCTGGCTGGGTGGAAAACTCGAGGCATTTGTGGCGGCTCGGGTGGCGCCAGATTTAAGAATTTATTTGGATGTGGGCGGCAAGGAAAGCAGCCTCAAAGCCCAGCAAAACGCTTACCTCAAATCCAACCGCAAAATGCGCGACCTGCTCGAGTCTCAAGGCTACGATCTGGTGTACCTCGAGGATGCCAACGGCATTCACAACGAAGCCGATTGGCGGCGGCGCTTTCCTGCGGCGCTCGAATGGTTTTTAGACCCAAGCAAACGCCCCAAGTTGTAAGGAGTTTTCTGTGAGTGTCATCAGCTTTTTGCAAGATTTAATCCGTATCCAAAGCCTGCCCAAACAAGAGTCCGCCATCGCCGCTCGGGTCTTGATTGAATACCGCAAACTCGGTTTTGACGAAGCCTGGAAAGACCAGTACGGCAACGTTTTTGGTTTGGTGCGCGGAATTGAAGCTGGCGCGGGCTGGTTGCTGTTAACGCATTTGGACCATGTCGATGTGGGCGATCAGGCGCAGTGGCAGCATCCGCCGTTTGCAGGAATTCTCGAGGACGGCGTTGTTCATGGACGCGGTGCGGTGGACATCAAAGGACCGCTGGCGGCGCAAACCTACACGCTTTCCAGAATGCTCGAGCGCAAATTAAAACCCAAACGCAACGTGATCTTGTGCGTTCCCGCCGAGGAGGAAACCGGCGGCGAGGGCATCGCATTTGTGACCGCCAACCTGCCCATCGAAACACCGCAACACGAAAAGCTCGAGATTGGGGCGTGCATCGTTGGCGAACCCAGTTCCAACCGTGTGATGCTCGGACACCGTGGCATTTGCCGCTCGACCGTGTCGTTTCACGGTCGCGCCCATCATGCAAGCTTGGCATTAAAGGACGAAAATCCGCATTACCAACTGGCGCAATTTTTGACGCGGCTGTACAACCTCAAGTTGCCCACCCATCCCAT
>CAXTTL010000139.1:0-3129 GCA_964247135.1 uncultured Deinococcales bacterium
AGCGCCATCGAATGGTCGCCGCCGAGACAAATCGGAAAGGTTTCGGCGGGCAGTGCTTGCAGGCGTTCGGCGGCTTCCTGGCAGGCGTTTCGGATTTGCTCGAGGTAATGCGGTTCGTTGCTCGAGCGGTCGATGGTTTCGACGATGGGCACAGCCACGTTGCCGTGGTCTTTGACTTCATGTCCGAGTGAGCGCAAGGTTTCGGCAATTTGGGCGTAACGCAAGGCGCTGGGTCCCATGTCCACCCCGCGCCGACCCGCGCCCAAATCCATTGGAATTCCGAGAAGACTGACGTTCATGGCTCGAGCCTAACATTGAGATTTGAAGTATTCGTTGCGTTGGATTTTTATGCGGGTTTGCTCGAGTCGCCTCGAAGTCGTAGGGTGCGCCGTGCGCACCGACAACCCAAAGCATGTAAACCTTAGATCAAATTCGATTTGATCCTCAAGTTGACTCGAATCGCGTTAAAGTACCTTCAAGCTCGAGATTTTCACAGGAGATCAAGATGTTACTCAATCCACTTCAAGCCCGCACTGTGCTTGCCCATGCCAAAACGAATCGATACGCCATTCTTGCCGTCAACGCCGACTGTCCCGCCGCGATCAACGATTGTCTCGAGGCGGCAAGAAGTGTTAACGCCCCGATCATGATCGAGACCAGTTTGTGGCAGTTGACCAGCCACAGTTTTGGGATGGGTGATCCGTGGCTTGGCATGAAACGTTTTATGACGCAGCTCGAGTTGCTGGCGAACGATTTGCGTTACGCCGATATTCCAGTTTTTTACCACACCGATCACATCAAGGGTGCGCAAGCCTTGCCGCTCTTAAACGATGCCGTGCGTGGCTTGGACGTTCAAATGGGTGGCGTGGGTTTTAAGCTTTCACCGACCAGCATTTCGCTCGATTCCAGCGAACTTTCAGAAACCGAAAATATCAACGCGATTCTCGAGTTGTGCCGCACCGCCAAAGCCAGCAACCGTGCCATCACCCTCGAGATGGAAGCAGGCGTCGATGACGGCGTGACGCCGCTCGAGGTGGCAGAGCGCTTGATTGCCCCCGTCGAACGCGAATTCCCTGGCGCGATTCAACTTTGGGCGCCAGGGGTCGGCACCATTCATGGTTTCAGTGAAACTGGTTTTCCAGCCTTCTCGAGCGATGCGATTGCCGCGCACTGCGATTTCGTGAAAAACCTGATTGGACGCGAAATCGGACTTGCCTTGCACGGCTCGAGCGGCTTACCCGACGCCGACCTCGAACGTGCCGTTCAAGCGGGTGTGGTCAAAGTCAACTGGTCAAGCGATTCACTGCACCTACGTTCGCACCTGGCTCGAGATTATTATTCTGAATTTGGAACGCAACTCGAGCCTGGTCATCCAAAATTCAAAAACACCGCAATGGACAACGGTTTGCAGCAATTCGTCTCGAGTGCTTATGTGCCAAAAGTCGCGGCAAGAATTCGGTTGCTTGGCGGTGCAAACCGCGCAGGTGAACTGATGAATGCTTTGATGAACGATTAAGAATCTTGCCCCGAAAACGCCAACCTTGGTCTCTCGAGAATGAAATAAAACTCCCTTCTCCCGCTGGCGGGAGAAAGGTTGGGGATGAGGGTAGAGGGTGTTTACGTCAGCCGTTCGACCCGAATCATGTTGGTCGTGCCGTGCATTCCAAATGGCACACCCGCCACGATCACGATTTTATCGCCCGTTTTGGCGAGGTTGGCTTCGCGCACGTTTTTCACGGCGAGGCTGACCATTTCGTCGGTGTTGACAATTTGGGGTACGAAAAGCGGTTCGACGCCCCGTGCCAGCGCGAGTTGATTGCGCACTTTTTCGGATGGCGTGAAGGCGGCGATCAGGCTGTCGGGACGGTTTCTGGCAACGCGCCAGGCGCTCGAGCCGGTGGCGGTGAAGCAGACAATCGCGGCTGCCTCGAGCGTGTCTGCGACCTCGCAGGCGGCGAGTGCCACGGCGTCTTGGGTGCTGTTTTCGGGTTTGGCGTTGCCGGAGTACATTTGACGGTATTGCAGGCTGGCTTCGGTGTTTAGCGCAATCGCGTTCATCATTTGCACGGCTTCGACTGGGTACGCGCCGCTGGCAGATTCTGCCGAGAGCATGACCGCGTCCGTGCCGTCAAAGATTGCATTTGCAACGTCGCTGGCTTCGGCTCGGGTCGGGCGGGCGTTGGTGATCATGCTCTCTAACATTTGCGTGGCGGTAATCACGGGTTTGCCGGCGGCGATACATTTGGCAATCAATTGTTTTTGAATCACGGGCACTTCTTCGGCTGGCATTTCGACGCCCAAGTCTCCTCGAGCGACCATGATGCCGTCCACTTCGGCGAGGATTTCGTCGAACAGTTGTACGGCGCTTGGTTTTTCAATTTTTGCCATCAGTTTGGCGGTGCTGCCGTAACGGGTCATGTAGTGGCGTGCCAACAGCACGTCTTCGCGGGTGCGCACAAACGAAACCGCAATCCAGTCCACGCCCAGTTCGACGCCGGTTTGCATGTCTTCAAGGTCTTTTTCGGTCAGGGCTGGGGTGGAGAGGTTCGCGCCTGGGATGTTGATGCCTTTGTTGTTTTTTAAAACGCCGCCAATGATGACTTTGGTGTGCACGTCGTTACCGACAACTTTAATGACCTCGAGTTTGAGGTTGCCATCGTCGAGCAGCAACTCGAGTCCAGGGTGAACGTCTTGCGGCAGCTCTTTGTAGGTGGTGCCGACGCGGTCATCGTTGCCTTCGACCTCATCGCTGGTGATGATGAAGGTCGATCCAACTTTTAAGGTGGTCGAACCGCTGGCGAAGCGTCCAGTGCGAATTTTTGGTCCCTGCAAATCTTGCAGGATGCCGACCGTCACGCCTTTGCGGGCTGCGATTTCGCGGATCAAATTGACTCGAGCCTCGTGGTCGGCGCGGTCCCCGTGCGAGAAATTCAGACGGGTGACGTTGAGTCCGGCGTCGATCAGTTTCTCGAGCACTTCTGGGCTGGAACTGGCGGGTCCGATGGTGGCAACGATCTTGGTGCGGCGTTTGCGGCTGGTCATAAACTCCTTCAAAACAAAAGGCTCGAGATGGTTGCTCGAGCGAAGCGAGGCATTGAGGTTAACACTGCTCGAGCGTTGCAAGATTTA
>CAXTTL010000139.1:3229-12722 GCA_964247135.1 uncultured Deinococcales bacterium
TGCTCGAGCGAAGCGAGGCATTGAGGTTAACACTGCTCGAGCGTTGCAAGATTTACTTTTTAAACGTATCTTTGCCGCGATAAATGGCGTTCGAGCCTAATGCTTCCTCGAGACGCAGCAGTTGATTGTATTTCGCAAGGCGGTCGCTGCGGCTGGCGGAACCCGTTTTGATCTGTCCGACGTTGGTGGCAACCGCCAGGTCGGCAATGGTGCTGTCTTCGGTCTCGCCGCTGCGGTGGCTCATGATCGCGGTGTAACCGCTCGAGCGTGCCAGTTCGATGGCGTCCAGCGTTTCGGTCAGGCTGCCGATTTGGTTGACTTTGACCAGAATGCTGTTGGCAACGCCCTTGTCGATGCCCATTTGCAAGCGTTTGGGATTGGTCACGAACAGATCGTCGCCCACGAGTTGCGTTTTGCTGCCGATGGCGTCGGTCAGCATCTTCCAGCCGTCCCAGTCGTCCTCGCTGCAACCGTCTTCAATCGAGACAATCGGGTAATTGGCTGCCCAATCCGCCCAGAACGCCACCATCTCTTCACTCGAGAGGGATTTGCCCTCAGACTCGAGGTGATACTTGCCGTCTTTGTACAGTTCGGTCACGGCTGGGTCGAGCGCGATCATCATTTGGTCGCCTGGGGTGTAACCCGCTTTTTCGATAGCCAAAAGCAACAGGTCTAGGGCTTCACGGTTGGATTTGAGGTCTGGGGCAAAGCCCCCCTCATCGCCGACGTTGGTGTTGTAACCTTTGCCCGAGAGCACTTTTTTCAGGGCGTGGAAGGTTTCGACGCCGGCGCGTAAAGCCTCGCGGAAGCTCGAGAAACCGGCTGGGACGATCATGAATTCTTGGAAATCCACGGCGTTGTCGGCGTGGGCGCCGCCGTTGATGACGTTCATTAAAGGCACGGGCAAGACTTTGGCGTTCGCGCCGCCCAAGTAACGGTACAAGGGCATTCCCAGTTGGGTCGCGGCGGCTCGGGCGTTTGCCAAGGAGACCGCCAGAATCGCGTTGCCGCCGAGCTTGGATTTGTTGGGTGTGCCGTCCAGCTCGAGCATCAAGTGATCGACCGCGTTTTGGTCGGTGGCGTCCATGCCGATGACTTCGTCGGCGATCAGGGTTTTGACATTTTCGACGGCTTGCAGCACGCCCTTGCCGCCGTAACGTTCGCCGCCGTCACGGAGTTCGTTGGCTTCGTGCGAACCGGTGCTGGCGCCGCTGGGAACCATCGCACGACCCACCGCGCCGCCTTCAAGGTGAACCTCTGCCTCCACGGTTGGGTTGCCGCGCGAGTCCAGCACTTCACGGGCGAGCACATCAATAATTGTTGTCATAAAAACCTCCTCGAGAACTGCCGCATCCATAGAGTATGGACTTGGACACAATCGGGTCAGTCTAACGCGAAAGCCCGCCGAGACAAAACCTTGCACCCAATACAAGTTGTCTCGAGCCAAGGAACACGCTTAAGCCTGGGTCATTTTGGCTTTTAAAAGCTCGTGCTTCTCGAGCATTTCGAGGATCGTGGTGCGAAAATTTTTGCCAGACAAGGGTTTGTGCACCAGCACATCCGCCCCGACCAGCTTGGCTTTTTTCTGGGTGTCCTCGTCGGTATGTGCGGTCAGCAAAATGACCGGTGTGGCTTTGAAGCGCGAAATGCGTTTGACCCTCGAGCAGACTTCAAGTCCGTCAATAAAGGGCATGGTGATGTCGAGAATAATCAAATCTGGGGTGTGGTCTTTGAGGTGCGCCAAAGCTTCTCGTCCGTCGGCAACCTGGGTGACCTCGTGCAATTCGGCGGTCAGAATCATCTCGAGCAGGCTGCGGATGCTGTCGGAATCATCGGCGATGAGGATTTTTTTGGCTTCGACCATTGGGTCAGTTTAATCTATAGTTTAATGAGTGGTTTAAAGCCTGGAAACGAAGCGTATACTTTAAACAGTAATTTATTTATGTCAGAGATAAACCCGAGCCTACAACTGAACGATCCACCAGAGGCGACACGGTTGCTGGTTTTGGAAATCAGCATTGCGGGGCAAACCTATGCGATCCGCGCCGAGTCTGTTCAAAAAGTCCTGCCGCTAGCCGCCTGGACTGCCCAAGCTGGATTGCCAGAACATGTCGTTGGCGTGTTGCAAATCGAGGATCAAATCTTGCCCGTGGTGAACGCTCGAGTCTACCTCGGGTTTGAAACCCGCTTGCCTCAAATCGAAGACCATTTGGTGTTGGTAGAAACCAATTCAAGGTTTTTGATCTGGCTTGACCGCGTCAATGCACTACGCGATTGGCATGAAACCGATACGCTGCTCAACCTCCAGATTTTCGAGCCTGCGGTGAACCCATGACCCTCGAGTTGCAAGCGCTGCTGGCGCTGATCGAAACGGGCACGGGTTTAAGGCTGAACGCTGCGCAAAGTGCAGATTTAAACCTGAGGCTCGAGAAACTGAGCGCCAGCCTGCAAACCAGTCCCGAAGGGTTGGTTGGCGCTTTTCAGGCGGGACAAAAACCCGAGTTGCTGGCTGAACTGCAAACCGAATTCACGGTTTCGGAAACGCATTTTTACCGCATCGCACCGCAAATCGAGCTGCTGAAAAACATGATTCTGCCCGAATTGATCAGGCTTAACCACACGCAGCGACAATTGCGTTTTTGGTCGGCGGGTTGCTCGAGCGGCGAGGAAGTCTACACGCTTTTGATGCTGCTCGAGGAAATTGGTGGCGTTCAAACCTGGGATATCCAAGTGCTCGGCACAGACCTAAACCCCAATGTGCTCGAGTTGGCTCGGGCGGGCAATTACGGTCATTGGTCGTTTCGGGACACGCCGCTCGAGGTGATTGAGCGGTTTTTTGAGGTGAAGGGCGCAAAATACCAGGTGCGCGAGGATTTACGAACCCGAGCCGTTTTTGAGGTCCATAATTTGCTGGTGCCGCTGGCTGCCGATCAAAAATTTGATTTGATTTTGTGCCGCAACGTCACCATTTATTTTTCGCCCGAAACCGCGCAGGGCGTGTATCAAAACCTGGCGCGGCAACTCCTGCCAGGTGGTTGGTTGATTTTGGGTCCGAGCGACCCACCGATTCAACCCGCCGTGATTGATCAAATCGGTTTGGAACGCGTGATCCTTCCAGGGGTGATCGTCTGGAAAAAACCTGCCCAGTTTCAAAAACCCAACCCTCTAGAAGTTCCAAAAAATTCCCAGGTTCAACCGCCAAAACCCGAGGATTGGCAACAGTTTTTAAACGAGGGTTATCAAAGTCTGCGAATCAAAAATTACAACACCGCCCTCGAGCAACTGCGCCGAGCCGCGTTCTTGGAACCCAAGCAAGCCACCGTGCAGATTGGCATGGCGCAAGCCTTTTTGGGCTTAAGACAACATGCCAGGGCGCTTGGGGCATTGCGTCAAGCCCAAAATCTACTTTCGAGCCTCGAGCCAGACCAAAAATTATGGGGTAGCGATCAAACGATAGCAGAGTTGCGGCAACTCGTGGAAGGTTTATTCGAGCGAGCAAAGGTTTCACCATGAGTTTTGATCATCTTCCAGAAATTGAACGGGTTGTGCTGCAAAAACGGTCGGCACAACTTTCTCAAACCCAAACCCTCAACCCAAACCCACAACTCGAGGCGGTGACCTTCAGCCTTCACAACACGCGTTATGCCCTCGAGTTAAAGGATTTACGCGCGGTGCTGCGCCCCAAAATCACCAAATTGCCAGCTTTGCCCCCAGCCGTGGCGGGCGCCATCAACGTTCAGGGTCAGTTGGTCAGCGTGCTCGAGTTGGCGTTGCTGCTGGGATTGGAATTGCCAGAAGCCACAGACGAATGCGTTTTGCTGGTCGGCACCCCGCACGGAAATTTGGGTTTGCACCTGCCAAACCTGCCCGAACTCGAGACAATTGACGCGCCAAACGCCCAAAACTTGGCTTTGAACGGGGTTGTGCTTTTAAACATCAGTCAACTGTTGCAAAGCATTGAGACATTGCTGCTCGAGAAAAAAGTATGATCAAAGCAAATTCTGGAAGGCTCGAGCGGGCTTTTTGGGAAGGGTTGGAGGTTTTTCGTGTATCAAAGGTTTAGAAACCTGAAATTGTTCCAAAAAATTTTGTGGATTGTGCTTGGGTTAACACTGCCTGCGGTCGCACTGGCAAGTTTATTTGTGGTGGGCGAATTTATCAGGGTCACCAGAAGCAACGCGGGCGTGCGCTTGCAGGGTTTGGCGTACAACGCCGCCGACAAACTGGATCGCACCATGTTTGAACGCTACGGCGATGTCCAAGCCTTTGCCGTCAGCAAGCAAGCCACATCCTTGTACGTCGACGAAATCATCCCCTGGATGAACACCATGACCAAAATTTACAGCCCCAATTATTCGTTAATGGTCATGGCGAATTTAAGTGGCAAAATTATTGCCACCAACACCATCAAGGGCGATGGAACAGCGCTGCAAAACAACAGCGTGATCGGTCAAAATGTTGCCAACCAAGCCTGGTTTCAGGCGGCGGTGAGGGGCAAAATTGCCCTTGGCTCGAGCCTGGTGACCGATGTTCACCACGAACCGCTGGTGGCGGCAGTCTACGGCGCACAAAACGATCTGATGATGTCCTTTACCGCCCCAGTGCGCGGCGCAACCGGCGAGGTGATCGGTGTTTGGACCAATTTTTTTGATTGGCAGGTGGTCAAAACCATTCTCAATGACGTCGAACGGATTGCCAGCACTGAAGGACATCAGCACGTCAACCTGATCCTCGCCAATAAAAACAGTTTTTTGCTGGCGGGCGCCAACGACGAATCGATTCTCAAAGACAAATTGATCGATTACGCCAGCATTCTCGGCGCGACCCAAAAGGCTTCGGGTTACAGCGACGGTCGCAGCTACGGCGAAATTGACTTGGGCACCAGCCAGCCAGCGATTGAAGCCTGGTCGCGCGAATTTGGTTACTCGAGTTACAACGGTTTGCGTTGGGTGGTGGGCGCGAGCCAAGACAATTCCGAAATTGCCAATGAGGGACGCGGTTTGCTTGGCGCGGTGATCGCGGCGGCGATTGCGGTACTGGGCATGACTGTGGTTTCGGGTTGGCTGATGGCGCGTTATTTGGCGCGGCGGGTCAACAACATGCTCACAGTTGCCAATGAACTTGCCAAGGGCGACATCAACCAAAAAATTGCCGATCACAACCGAGACGAAATTGGCGACCTGGCACGGGCTTTTAACAGCATGATCGGGCATCAGAACACGATGGCAAAAGTTGCCGATCAAATCAGCATGGGCGACCTCTCGAGCGAGGTCAAAGCCGCCAGCGAGAACGACACGCTCGGTATGGCGTTCACCAGAATGGGAACCAACTTAAAAGTCTTGATCGCCGAGATTCAACGCAGCTCGGGCAATGTCGCCAGCGCCTCGAATCAAATTTTGGCGGTCACCAGCCAACAGGCTTCCGGCGTCAGCGAACAGTCGGCGGCGATCACCCAGACCAGCGCCACCGTCGAAGAGGTCAGAGCCAGCGCCGACCAAGCCGTGGACATGGCAAATACCGTCAACGACAACGCTCAAGCCGCCTCTCGGGTCGCCACCATCGGCGTCCAAGCCGTCGAGGAAGCCACCAGAGGCATGGAGGAAATCAAAAATCAGGTCAGCCAAATTGCCGAAAACATTGTGGCACTCTCCGAACAAACCCAGCAAATTGGCGAGATCATCACCACCGTCAGCGACCTCGCCGATCAATCGAACCTGCTGGCGCTGAACGCCGCCATCGAAGCCGCTCGAGCCGGCGATCAGGGCAAGGGTTTTGCGGTGGTCGCCCAAGAGATTCGGCTGCTGGCGGAGCAATCCAAAAACGCCACCCTGCAAGTTCGCGGCATTCTGGGCGACATTCAAAAAGCCACCAACACCGCCGTCATGACCACCGAACAAGGGCTGAAAGTGGCGGATGCCGGCACGCAAAATATTGGTCAACTCGGTCAGACCATCCATGAACTCTCCGAAGCCATTCAACAAGCCGCCTACAGCTCGCAACTGATTGGCGCCAGCGTGCGTCAACACAGCGTCGGCATGGAGCAGATCGCGGCAGCCATGCAAAACATCAACCGTGCGACCTTTGAGAACCTCAGCACCACCAACCATACCAAAGCGGCTGCCGAAAACCTCAACAAACTCAGCCGCCGTCTGAACAACTTGATTGCGGGTTACAAAACCGAAGTGGCATTCGTCGCGCCCGAAACCGAAACCCCATTTTCACCAACCGGCATCCAGAAACAGACCCCCGAAATCGACATTTTCAGCACCTCATCATGAAAGACCTCGAGTCGGTGTTTGAAGCGGAATTTCTCGAGCGCCTTGAAATTTTAAGCCAAAACCTCGGCTCAAGCACAGTCTTGCAACTCGAGTTACACCGAATTGCCATTGCCGCCAGAAGCGCCGATCAAGCCGAGTTGGAACGCATTGCCGCACACCTCGAGCGTGAACTGGTGGGCAACCCGCAAGCCTTTGGGACGAATGAGTTTGCCACCAACGACCCAAAAAGTTTGCAATTGCTGGCGGCGCTGGGTTTAAAAGCCGTGCCGCTCGAGGTGGATGCTGCGTTTTTGGCGGTTTTCGAGCAAGAGTTGGCAACCCGTCGCTCGAGCCTGCAAAACCTGATTGCCGCGTGGCGAGCAAAGCCGAACGATGTGAGTATGCTCAATCAAGCCAAACTCGAGACGCACCGTTTGAGGGTTGCCGCCCGAGCCGTGCAGCACCCGCTCGAAACCACACTCGAGGAATTGGAGCAGGTTCTCGAACGAGCTGATGTGCCAGTTTTAGAAAGCTTCTTGCAAACTCGAGATGAAAGTGGTTTTTTCCAAAGCTTGCTTAGCACTCCCAAAAATAAGTCCCTCGCCGCGAAATCTGCCAGCACCGACAGCGTAAGAATCAACGTGCAACGTCTGGACATCCTGCTCGCCCAATCTGGTGAACTGACCATCGCCAGAATCAAACTCGAGACCCGAGCCAAGAACGTCAATAACCTGCTGAGTCGCTTGCAAAACGCCCGTAAAACCTGGCGCTCGGCGCGAGTCATGCGAAACCGGCTGGCAAAAGGCACTCAAAACCCAGACCTGCAACAATTTTTGGGCTTCTTTGACCGCAACGAAGAACGTTACTACCTGATGATCGAAAACCTCGAGCAATTGGTCGCCGACCTGAACGACGACACGGCGCAACTTCGCAGCGTCAACGCCATCATCGAAAATGAAGTACTGGCAGTCCGATTGCTGCCCGCCTCAAACCTCTTTCCCAACCTCGAGCGGCTGGTGCGGGACTTAAGCCAGAGCCTTGGCAAACGCGCCAAACTTGAAACTTCTGGCGGCGAGATCGGACTGGATCGAAAAATTCTTGATGGACTGCGCGACCCTTTCATGCACATGGTCAGAAACGCGCTCGACCACGGTTTGGAAACCCCAGAGCGGCGCCTTAAATCAGGGAAACCCGAAATCGGTACGATCAAACTCGAGGTCAGACAATCGGGCAGCAACATCAACATTGTCCTGACGGATGACGGCGCGGGAATCAACACCGAGCGCGTGCAACAAGTCGCCCTGGCAAAAGGTTTGATTCCCAAAAACACAGTTTTAAGCCAAGAACAAATCCTCGAGTTGCTGTTCGCGCCAGGCTTCAGCACCGCCGCAACCATCACCCAAACCAGCGGGCGCGGCGTGGGCATGGACGTGGTGCGCGAAAACATTCGCGCCTTAAACGGCAGCGTTCATTTGCAAAGCCAACCAGGGCGCGGCTCGAGCTTTCACCTGCGCCTGCCAGCCACGCTCGCCACCAGCCGCGTGTTGGTGGTGCAGGTTGCGGACACCCGCCTCGCCATTCCCACCAACGCCATCGAACGCGTCGCCAGGGTCCGTGCCGGTGACCTGCTCGAGCGAGACGGACAAGCCACCGCCATTTTTGACGGACGCGCCATCCGCGTGACCGAACTGGCTGGATTGCTCGAGTTGCCGAGTCGCCCCGCCTTGGACGCTTGGCGCGTGATGGTCAACGTGGTCAGCCAAAACAGGGCGCTCTGTCTGATCGTCGATGCCCTGATTGGCGAACAAGAAATTATGATCAAAAAACTTGGCTATCCGCTCGAGCAAATTGCGCATTTGCAGGGCGCTGCCGTGCTTGACTCCGGAATGCTCGTGCCCATTTTGAATACCGAGATCATCATTCAAAAAGGCTTGACTCAAATCCCTGCCCGTTATCCCAAACCGCAAGCCCTCAAAGTCAAAACCCGCATTCTGGTCGTGGACGACTCGATCACCACCCGTTCACTCGAGCGCACGATACTCGAGAACGCCGGTTTTGAAACCCGAGTCGCCATCAACGGACTTGAAGCCCTCGAGATTCTGCGCACCGACACCATTCAACTCGTGCTCTCCGATGTCGAAATGCCCCTGATGGATGGATTCGCCCTCACCAAGGAGATTCGCAACAGCGAAAAGCTCAAACACCTGCCCGTGATTCTGGTCACCAGCCTTGGCACCTCGGACCACAAACAACGCGGCGCCCAGGCGGGCGCGGACGCCTACATCATCAAAAGCGAATTTGACCAAAATGTGCTGCTCGAGACGGTCGCAAGATTGTTGTAAAAAAGTCGTTCGTCACTTGTGAAACAGCCAATAACCTCCTAGACTTCTGGCATGATACGCATTTTGCTCGCCGACGACCATGCCCTCTTTCGCCAAGGACTCAAAAGCTTGCTCGAGACCGAAGCCGACCTGCGCGTGATCGGCGAAGCCCAAAACGGACGCGAAGCCGTGCGTTACGCCGCCGACACCAGACCCGACATTATTTTGATGGACATTCAAATGCCCGAACTCGACGGGGTACGCGCCACGCAAAGCATCCTCGAGATTAACCCAACCGCCAACGTCATTATCCTGACCATGTACCGCCAAGATTCTTACGTCTTTGAAGCCGTCAAAGCCGGCGCTCGAGGATACCTTTTAAAGGACGTGGACGGAACAGAATTGATCGACGCCATCCGCCACGTTTTTGAAGGCGGCACTCTACTCGACCCCGAAATGGCAAAGAACGTACTCGAGGATTTCCGCGTCAAAAAAGAGAGTCTGCCCGACGAGAAACGCGGCGACCTGACCGAACGCGAAGCCGCGATTTTAAGGCTGTTGGCGCAAGGCTCGAGCAACCAAGAGATTGCCTTAAAACTCAATATTTCCGAGAAAACCGTGCGCAACCGTCTGTCTGAGATTTTTGCCAAACTCCAACTCAACAACCGCACCCAAGCGGCGTTGTACGCGATTCGGGAGGGTTTGGCGAGCTTGGATGATGCCTCTTGAGAGGCTTGCTCGAGGTTTAAAAAACTTTTGTGGCTTGAAACTCGAGGAATGGGTACTTCTTCTGCTCTCATCCCCGACCCTTCTTGCCCTTACAGCAGCACCTAACGGGCTTGGGCGCTTCTCTCCACAGAGAGAAGGGAGATACTGTCTTTTCGTTATCCTGTCAAACCCCTCATTCGCTCCTCC
>CAXTTL010000140.1:0-12630 GCA_964247135.1 uncultured Deinococcales bacterium
AAGCCTGTCCTAAAACGAATGCAAACCCCACTCAGAAAATTCGAGTAAATGCTTTCCTTACAGCTTGGAGCTTATAGCCCCAATTACGTCAATCCCCCAAAACCCAAAGGAGACCCCATGTACACCTCCGAATTCACCTACCACAAAGCCTCGAGCGTATCCGACGCGCTGGCGCAACTTGCCTCCAACCCCGATGCGAAATTGCTGGCGGGTGGACACTCGCTGATTCCAACCATGAAGTTGCGGCTCGCCAGTCCGAGTGCGCTCATTGATGTCTCGAGCTTGCCCGAATTGCGCGGTATTCGTACCGAGGGCGACACGATCATCATTGGGGCGATGACCACGCACCGCGAACTCGAGTTCTCAAAAGTGCCATTGCTCAGTGAAGTTGCGCCGCTCATTGGCGATCCGATGGTGCGCAACAAGGGCACGATTGGTGGCGCTCTGGCGCACGCCGACCCGTCCGCCGATTACCCAGCCGCGATTTTGGCTTTAAACGCCAAACTGAAAATCCAATCCTCGAGTGGCTCGAGGGTCGTGACCGCCGATGAATTCTTCCAGGGCATGTTCACCACCGCACTCGCCCCAGGAGAGATGCTGACCGAAATTCATATTCCAGCCAGCGTGAAAGGTGCAGCTTACGAAAAGTTCGCTCACCCAGCCAGCCGTTACGCGATTGCAGGCGTTGCCGTTGTGGTGCATTCAGATGGCAGCCTTCGCGCCGCCGTCACGGGTGCGGGCGACCACGCCATGCGCCTCACCAAACTCGAGTCCGAAGGCGTCTCGAGCGCCTGCAAAGGTCTGGTCAGTGCCAGCGACCTGATGGGCGATCACTTTGCCAGCGCCGAGTACCGCGCCCATCTGGTGGACGTGATGGCAAGCAAAGCTTTGGCTCGAGCGAAGTAAAATTCTAAACTGAAACTGGGGCATCGTTTCTCAAGATGCCCCAGTTTTTTATGCCTCGAGATTACGGGCAGGGCTGATTTGTCATGGCGGCATACTGAATCCCACTGACTGCATCGGTCTTGCGGTTGTTCCGAACGCAAGCATGTACATCTGTGGGCAACTTGCCACCCTTTTGTTCGATCATGATTGCCAACAAACCAATTGCTGGGGCTGTCGAGAATGACGATCCGGTAATGCCAAGACTCGAGGGCAAAGGCTGACCGAGCAGGCATCGATAGCCCGTAACACTGTCAGGGCACAAACTCACACCCTGCGTGAACACGTCCGCGTTGGCTCGGGTGTTAAACGCCGCGATTCGGTAAGCGCCGTTGTACCAACCGACCGAAGCCACCGAGATCACATTGGCTAAACTCGGTTGACCGGTGATGGCAACGCCGCTCGAGTAATTGGCAGGATATTGTGCTGGGGCGCGAGGCGCATTGCCCCCCGAGGCGAACACGGGCATGTTGTGCCGCACCCGCAGCAACTCGAGCAGCGCGAACATGATGTTGTTCGGCAGTGGGCTGCCAAGGCTCATGTTGATGATGTTGGGCTGGGTTGGATTGCTTGCAAGCACTTGCATCAAGGCTTTGCCAAGGTCTGAAGCTTTGCAGGTGCCACTCGAGTTGCAAGCCATGTAGCTTTGAAAGGTTACACCTGGCGCGATGGTTTGAATTCAGCTTTTGACGTGCGTGTCGTGTTTGGCAAAACTGTAATTGGGTAGGCATGTAAAAGTATCCGCTGTGTCCACGCCGACGGCTTCATAAAACCCTGCGGCTTTCTTAAACCTCGAGATGGCTTCGCTAAAATTCCCACCCGAACTCGAGACCCAACCGATGGTGTTGTACGCGGTGGCTTTTGCCCATAAGTCGCCCGAACCGTTGTTCAGGACAGATTCGGCGGTCAGTCGCGCTTCGGCGGTTTTGCCCGCACGCCACAACAAGCCCGACTTTAACGCCATGATTCTCGAGGTTTGATGCAAGATTGCCAGGTTCTGCACGACTTCCAAAGCCTCTTTGAAACGCCCTGAACGCTCGAGCGCATAAGCGTACAAGAAGGTACTTTCGGGTTCGGGGTCGATGCCCGTCACGCGTTCGGCGCTGCGAACCTCCTCGAGCAGTGTTATCACTTTGGCAAACTCGAGTTGGTTCATGTGCATCTGGGCTTGGGCGCAGTAAGCGGTTCTGGCTTTTGCCATGTCGCCCAAACCACCAAAGCCTTGGGTGTCATGATAAATGCGATTGTAAAGTAAAAACGCATCTTCAGGCGGGGTCGCTCGAGCCATCGCAATCACCAGGGGCGAGCGTTCGCTGGGGTGATTTTCAAGCCAACTCGAGGCGAGTTCTGGGGTTAGCACTCGAGCGCTCGTGTCGATCAAACCTGACATGAGAAGCCTTTCTTGGGCTTCGGCGAGTTCGTTGAGTGTTAACTCGAGCGCATTGCGGATGATCGACAGATTGGGTTGGGCTTGCAAACTGAGTGCCAGAAAAACACTGCGTTGTTTGACGGACAAATCTTCAATTCCGGCTTTCAAACTGCGCTCGAGATTCTTGTTGAAATCACTCTTGGTGCTCGAGAGTAAACGCTGCAACCGTGCCAAATTGACAGGCTCGAGTTCGGGCGCTTCGGGCAGTTGATACGCCCGTTCTGCCAGGGCTTTGGCGGCTTGGGTGTTGTTTTCAAAAAGGTGTGATTCTGCCAGTTTGAGCATGGCAACTTGCGCCCGCTGCGCGAAGGATTCGCGTTTGAGTAACACCCAATCCAGCAATTCTGAACTGACCTCGAGATCATCGGGCGGCTTGCCCAAATCGTGCAAGAACGGCGCTTGGTACAACTCGAGTGCCGCTTGAAGGTTGTCGTTTGCCAGCAATTCGAGGAATTCTTGCGCGTCACAACGAATCAAACTTGGCAAGGGATCAATGCCAGGTTGGCTCGAGATCACCTCACCAGCGCCCTCTTTTTTAAATTGCGAAAGCACCACGGACAAATTGCTTTTGGCTTTTTTGTCGCCCCAGAACAACTCGGCTAAGTGATCTCTGGTTTGCGCCCCCTCTAGCGTCAGGTACGCCAGCAACAGCAAAGGCTTGGGTCTGGAAAACCCAATGCCCTCGAGCTTCACCTTGCCGAACGTGATCAGTTGCACACGGCATTTTACTGCGCTTTGCCAAATGTTGTTAAGCGCTTGTTAAGGGGTCGTTTTTGGGCGGGTTGCATCCTTTGCTTACCAGAAAGGACGTGCTTATGAAAAAAGGTTTCAAACTTCTGCCCGCGTTGTTCGCCCTGTCCCTTGGAGGCGTGTTGATGCACAACGCGCCCGCTCAAGCCAAAGATTGTGATTGGAAAGTCAGCGGCAAGATCAGCAGCCTGAACCTGTTGCCAGAACTGAAAACCAAGTTTGGCAGCAAGTCCTATCTCGAGAATCTGGAAGTCAAAGTCTCGGAAAAAGAAAAAGTGCTTGGCATTTGGGGAACGTTTAACGCGTGGGATGTCGTGCGCAGCAACTCGAGCGGGTCGTTTACTGCCAGCAACAGCAAAAACTGTGACCAACGACGATTTAAGGTCGAGGTGCGGTTTAACGACGATGACCTCGAGATTCACTGGGCAAAATCCACACAAATCCTGACCAAAGACGTGAAGTGGTATACGGTGCTTGACGAAACAAATGGAGAACACCCAGCAGGACCAGTCAACCTTGGAGAGTTTACTTTTGGCACCAATAACCTTGACCTAAACGATTACGACGCGCATCACCATGCGGACATCTGGCAGGCGTATCACATGGTCATCGAGCACTTTAAAGGCATGGGGTCAGAATATGCTTTTAAAAGCAAAATCAAAGTCAAATACCCCAATGATAGCGCGATTGTTGGTGCCGCCGAGGACAGTTACGCCAACCCAATCACAAAACATATTTACATTCACAAAGACGCAACCACCGATCAATTTAACCTGGACACGCTGTACCACGAGTTATTTCATGTTTGGGTATACGATCACTTTTCCGGCGAAGGCTGCCTGACCGAAACCCTGCTTATCAACGGCAGTACGCACGGACCGGTCAACGACCCTTGCGTTGCGTTTAACGAAGGTGCAGCCGAGTGGGGTATGGGGCAACTCGAGCAGGTCTTGTTTGGCATGACTCCAGAACTGCCGTTCAGTCGGCAAGACTTGAAAAACAAAGGTGCCACGAACCTGGACTTGGTGCAACGTTTAGATGATGGCTGGCAATCGCTGTTGAGCACCATGACGTTGCCAGAGTTGAGCAAGTACAACTTTAACGGGACGGGCAACCACATCAGCTTTCAGTCACCCGCCCCAAGTGGATGCAGCAACCCAAGTAATGGCTTTCGCAAAGTCTTAAATGTCTTTCTCGAGAATCCAGACAAAGGCTTCAGAGCATTCCTTTCCAGAAACGAAACCACCATGGACAGTTTCTTGACCAGAAGCAACGCCATTTTGGATAACTTTGGTACAAATTCAGTCAGTGATTTGCAGGTGCAAAACCTATACCTCGATCTGATTGACCCTAGCAAAACCACGCAACCTTCAAGCGTTTTGTGCGGCGGTTAAAGGCTTGACTCGATTCAGCATTGCGACTCGCAAGCTCGAGCTTCCGAAAGCTGGAAGCGAAAGGAGATGTATGCAAAACAGTTCCCACGACAATTCTTACAGCCATTCACACGATCAAATCCATCAAGACAATTTGGCTTCTCAAACCAAAGCGCGTGTGCTGAAAGCCGTTGCTGGCTTATCGAGACTCGAGCAAAACCGTGTGACTCAGGATTTATTTATTGCTGAAGGTTGGAAGCTCTGGCAGTTGGGCGGCTTTTGTTTTGACGACGGTTCGGTGTTGTTGGGTTCGGGTTTGGGCTGGCAAACCCTGAGCGCACCTGAAGCTTCCAAGCTTTTGGACGATGAACTCAGGCAGCCGCTCAAGGTTTACCTGAGCTACAGCTTTGGTGGCAGTGACAGACGCGAAAAACGTACCGTCACCGAGGCACGAATTGAATTCTTGGAGCAAGCCAATTGCTGGAATCTGATGATCGAATACGAAGCCTTCATGGACTCGCCCTTGTACGGTTTGAAAACCATCAGCTTCAAGAATTTGATAGCGCTCGAGCTACAAAACCTCTGTCTGGATACGGTCAAACCCAACCAACGTTGGCGGCTCGAGCAGATTGCCCAGCACCCAGACTGGCTTGGCTTGCGAAGGGGGGCAGCATCATGACCTCGAGCACGCTGGACATCAAAGCCATCCGCCAACATTTTTTCTTCCCGAAACAAGGTCGGATTGTCACCAACAACGCCGCCAGCAGCCAACCGCCGCGAGAATTGCTCGAGTTGTACCGTTCGCTCGCGCCTGGTTATGAAAACATTCACCGTGGACAGTCGAGCGCCTCGCAAGCCATGACAAGATTATTCGAGTCCGCTTATGACACCATCGCCAGTTTCTTGAATGCCTCGAGCCGAGGCAACATTGGGCTTTACCGCAATACCACCGAAGCCATCAATGCCGTGATGTACTCGCTCCTGACCGAATTTCGAGATGGTGACAACCTAGTCACGACCGCGATGGAGCACAACTCGAACTACGTGCCCTGGTACGCCATGTGCCGCGAGATTCTGCCGAAATTTGCACGGCGGGCTGAATACCGCATCGTGCGCTTTGACCCGAACACTGGCGAACTTGACCTCGAGCATCTGGCAGCGCTGATCGACCCCCGCACCAAGCTGGTGTGTTGCACGGGCGCTTCAAACTTTCTCGGCACGAAAAACCCACTTGGCACCATCCGCCAACTGGCAAACTCGAGCGGTTACGAGCAACCAAACGGCGAGCGACGCTCGTACCTGATGGTGGACGGCGCACAACTTGTTCCAGGCAATTTCGTTGATGTCCAAGCCCTCGACCTCGAGTACCTGTCGTTTTCGTTTCACAAGATGCTGGCTCCGTTTGGGATTGGGGTGTTGTACGCCAAAGCGCACCTGCTCGAGTCTTCGTTGCCGTTTTTGTACGGCGGGGACATGATTGCCGAGGGTCGGGTCTTGCCCGAACTGGTGGAATACAACGCGCTGCCTTGGAAGTACGCGGCTGGTACACCGAACATTCTTGGCACGATAGTCTCGGCGCAAGCCATGCGCTTGCTGCTCGACTTGGCATTGACGCCCAAACGATTGACTTACTTTCGCAGCGAAAAAGCCATCGAGCAATCCGCAGTCAAAGACGCCATGAATCGCGTGACCGCCTGGAATCAAGACCTCACCGCCAGGGCGCTCGAGCGGCTCGAGACCATCCCAGGAATCACCATTTACGGACCGCGCGATGCCACGCGCCGCACCTCGCTGGTCGCCTTTAACATTGCGGGTCACGATCCGTTTGCTTTGGCGCAAGCTCTGAACCAGGCTGGTGTCGAATCGCGGGCGGGTTGTCACTGTGCGACCTTGGCGCACCATGCGCTTGGCTTGACACCGCCCGCAAGTTGTCGCCTGAGCTTTTACCTCTACAACACGCCACAAGAAGTTGATCTGGCGCTCGATGCACTCGAGGCGATTGTAGCTGGTCGCGTCAAACGAAAGACCTGGTGGCAGATCAACTTCAAACATCCTCACACTCAACCCCATCGAGATACCTGCTTGCTTGACCGACACGAACATCCGCAGGTTTCAAACCTCAGTTGATCTCAATCAGGAAACTTCAGAGCGCTGTTAGGTGTTTGTCGCACACCTGGCTTTGGAACGGTGCGCTCGTTCAAGACCACAACGATTGGAGTTGCTGCTCAACTCGAGCTTTGATTTCAGACTCAACACCGAACAGCCCAAGAAATCTCTGGTTTCTCGAGCCAATCATTTGAAAGGAAGACCAACATGCGAATGATTCAACCCAGCCCCACACATGTTTGCGAAAACCCGAATTGTGCGCTCGAGTGGGAAGTTAAACCTGATCCTGAAACGCGTGAACTCTGGCATTTCCGAGGTCGCAAAGGTGTCTTCACCGTGGCATTCCACAAACCCACCTGTCCGCTTTGCGGCGAAAAACTCTTGGAGATTGCGGTACTCGAGTCAGCCATTGCCGATTTTCACCGACCGCTTTCGCTCGAGACACAACAAAATACGCAGTCAATTCGTCCCTGAAATTCCGATTTCTTGGCTGGTCAAATGAAAAGAGGTTGCCATTTGAATGATTCAACAGCGATTCGGCAGCAAGCCCTCAATTGCAATCTCGAGCAAGACCTGAAGGAGAATTGCGTTTTGCACCTTGATTCTCCTGCTCGATCCTGGCGCGTCACTCGAGGTCGGGACACCCGTCTTCAGTGCGTGACTGCCACTCAATCCCTTTGCTCGAGACCGAGCGAAAGCGAGGCACACCCATGAGAATAGGATTCACCACCAATCGAACAATCATCACGCTTCTGTTCGCGCTCGCCGCAGTCGCCTGCGACGGGACTAAGCCACCCACAGAGCCGCCGCCGCCACCCCCTCCAGGTGATACGACCCCGCCCAGCATTGTTTCCGTCACGCCCAACAACGGTGCGATTGGCGTGGCGAAGGATGCCAAGATCAGGATTGAGTTCAGTGAGCCGATGAACCGCCAGGCGACTGAACTTGCCTACCAGTCCGCTGATATGCCCGCCGTGAGTTTCACATGGTTCAGCAACGACACGAAGCTCGAGATTGATCCCGTGAGCGACCTCGAGTACACAAACACTGGTAAGCTCTACAACTTCAAACTTAAAAACACGGCGACCGATGTGGCAGGCAACGCACTCGCGGCGTTTGGCTCGAGCTTCACGACCTTTAAGGAACTGACCAGAAAGTTGATCAGCGACGATGCGCTGAACGGCTTCGTTCGCGGGGATGGCTTTGTGGATACAACGCATGACGTCGTTGCTGGCGACAGCAGCGTCACGGATAACGCGCAGCTTAAAGGCTTCTTCGGCTTCGACCTCTCGAGCCTCGAGACGGATGGTCTGACCGTGCCAGACAACATCGCCTCGGCGACCTTGCGCGTCAATCAATTCGGGGTGCGAGGCTCGCCTTACACCGACCTCATCCTGGGGAACAAGCACTTGCTTGCGGCTCACGTGGATTATGGCGCGGTTCTCAATTTCAACGATTTCAACACGCCGATCTTGCACGACTTGGGCGACCTCTCAACCGACGCGAGCCTTGGCTACAAGACCAACTCGAATGCCCTCGAGTCCGTGAAGGATGACTGGACGAACCGCACCACGCGCAAGAACCGATCTCAGTTCATGCTCTTCTTCCCGAAGACAACCGATGGCGACGGCATCACGGACGACGTTCGCTTGGGCAGCAGGGCTGGCGCAAACCCGCCCGAACTCACGGTGACATTCCTGGTTCCATAAGCTCAGGAAACGTCTTTTCAGTTCTTGCTCACACCCTAAAACACTGCTTGGATACAAGATGCTCGAGCCAGTTTGCTTGAGAAAGGACGATCTCGATGCGCACCGCCGATCCTGTGGGCTACCTCGCCTCGATTTTGGTGCTGACCGCCTTCTGTATGAGCGGCATGGTGGCACTGCGGGTCACCGCCATCGCCAGCAACCTGGCGTTCATCGTCTACGCCGCGCTTTCCGGCATCGAGCCGGTGCTGTTGCTGCACGTGCTGTTGCTCCCCGTGAACGTCTATCGCCTGATCCAAGCCCTGCGCTTTGAGCGCCGAGCCATGCCCGAAGCATCTCGGCTGTCTTGATCGATCTTGCCGCATCAAACTCTCGCCCTCGAGCCAGACCGAACGAACTCGAGACCCACCCGTGAAAAACGCCTTCAAGTTCCCTTGGATTGTCCCATTCGATGCTCAGTCAACCCATCCTTAAAGGAGAAAATCATGAAAACACTTCAATTTATGTTGATCGTCCTGATCGGTTCGTTGTTCGCCGCCTGCGGTCCGACAAAACCGCTCGATCAAACCGAAGAACCCGCCATGGCAGACCCGTACAACTACGTCCTGGACGGACAACCCACCACCCCCCAGACCCTCGAGCGCCTGAGCGCACAGGGCATCCACCTGAGCTACTTCGTACCGTCCGGCTGGGATGGCAAAACCATGCAAGCCTTCAGCACCGAGGCTGGACTGAACGCGGCGAAGGCGCAACAGGATCAACGAATTCAAACGCAGAGCTTCTGCGTCGCGCTCCAGACCAACACCAAGTTCTACGACGGCGTGAACTACAGCGGTGCCAGCCTCGAGCTTGGCAGGAGCACCTCGTTTATGGATTTGGCGGCTGTCAACATCAACGGACGGAATTGGGACAACGACATCAGTTCGGTCAAGGGCGTGGATTGTGGGTACACGTACCTGTATGACTGGGTTAACCCCAACATTGTGATCTCACCAGGCACAGACTTGTCTGCCCTGCCCTCCCCGTACAACACCGGACCCGGGTTGAGCACGATCTCAGCCATCGCCGTGAATTAAGTCGCCAGTCCCCGCTCGAGCGGGGACGAGCCTCTTTTCTCGAGCACACAAGGAGCAAGCAATGAACTTCCGCAACCTGAAACATGTTTTCGCTACGGTCTTCACCATCGCCCTCGCCGCGTGCGGTGGGGGTGCGCCGCCCACGCCACCGCCCGTGACCGTCACCATCGGCACGGCGGGCGGCATGGTCAACGGTCCGTCCGGTGCGACGGTCGTCATTCCGAACGGCGCACTCTCGCAGGACACGCCCATCGGCATTGCGCAGACGGATGTGGGAGCGCCTGCCCTGTCCGCTGGCACAACCACTTTCGGCGCGATGTTCGCCTTCACCCCGCACGGCTCGAGTTTCGCCAAGCCCGTGACGATGACCGTGCCGTTTGACCCAAGCAAAGTACCCGTTGGAACCACGCCCGTATTGCTCAAGACCAATGCCGCGATGAATGGCTGGGACGTGGTGGCTGGGGCTACGGTGAACGGCAACGTCATGAACGGACAGGTGACGGGCTTTTCGCTCGCCATCGTCACACTACCGCCCCTCGAGCGCGGTGCTCCAGTGCGGACAGTGTACGTCGCTAAACTGGACTCGGCTCGCAACCCCGTTGAACCCGTCTTGGAATCGGACAAGACGATCCAGCCTGATGGCAAGTTGGATAAACCTTATGAATTCGGCACCGCCGAATTCCCCGACCCGAGTGACCCAAACGATGATCCGAATGTGGCGAATGGGCGGGTCTTTTCCAGCGCAAACGGGGTGACGTACTTTGTTTCGAACGAAGCCCCTCACGGTGAAGGCAGTCGCATCAAGTATGAACAGAAGCAGGGTTACATCAAGCGTGCCGATAACGCCAAGCTGCAACTGATCGTGACCAAAGTCCGCATGGAGGCACTTGACTTTAATGAAGATGATCTCCTTAAGTTGTGTACAGCCAAAAAAAACAGTCCAGAGCGCCTTCTTTGCGAAAAAGGTATGCTTGGATGGCTTGAATACAACGTAGATGTTTTCCAGGGTGACAAAGATGCTATTGGTAGGCGCATTTTCAAAGGTCTTGCCACTGCCCATTTGGAGGGTTGGAAGAACCATTGGCAGCTTGACGCGACTTTTGCAGGTTCTGAGTCTGCCAGGCTTTTTGCCGAACCTTTGTGGGATAACAGTAAGTTCAGTCTCGACAAAGACGTAGATAAGGATGGAACGGGTCATCACGCCAAGCTGGAACTCACGAAGCCGCTTGTGATCAACATAGACCTGTCCAAGATAACAGCGAACAAAGACCCATCCAACTTGGTGGACGGGGCGTTCACGGTTAAGGCTACAGTGTTTTCGGATGTCCTTAGCAAAAGATCGGGGGAAAACTACCTTGGTGCCTTTCTGCGCGACCCGCAGAAAGTTGACGGCGACGTGCAGATCATCACCGAAGGACTCGAGCCGACCGACCCATCCCCGCTCGGTCCGCCCGCGACCGACCCCAACCTGCCTCCGAGCTGCGCCTCTCTCCCATCGGCAGGAACCCTGAGCTTTATCTCGCCCGATTACACCACCGCCGAGTCGGTCGGAGCCGCAGGAGCCGATCTGCTGATCGCCCGCATTGGCGGCAACGCGGGTGAGGTGAGCGCAACCGTGACCACCAGCGACGATACCGCCAAGGCGGGGACGGACTACGAGCCGCTGAGCACCACCGTCACCTTCAAGGACGGCGATGACCTGCCGAAGTATGTCAGTGTGCCGCTGATTTACAGCTCGAGCAGTGAGCCGACCAAAAGCTTTAACGTCAGCTTGTCCAAACCCACTGGCTGCGGCAGCCTTGGCTTGGACAAAACGGTCGTCAACATCTTGGACGACACCCGTTCATTGCCAACACCGAGCGGTCTTGATCCCAGCTTCGGCAACGGCGGCAAGGTCACGACGGACAAGTTCGGCGGCAAGAATTCGGCGATGGCGCTGCAAAAGGACGGCAAGATCGTAATGGTCGGCGGCTCGAGCACCGATTTTGTTCTCGCCCGGTACAATGCCGACGGCAGCCTAGACACGGGCTTCGGCAGCGGCGGCAAGGTCACGACCGATGTCGTGGGCAGCCTCGAGGAACACGCGAACGGTGTGGCGATCCAAGCGGACGGCAAAATCGTGGTGGTGGGTGACACGGGTGTGTTCACCAGCCCGAACAAGGACCGCTTCAGTTTCGCGCTCGTGCGCTACAACTCAGATGGCAGCTTGGACACCAGTTTCGGCATGGGTGGCAAGGTCACCAGCGGCGTGGTTGGGCAGGCTCGCGCGGTCGCACTGCAAGCCGACGGCAAGATCGTGGTCGTTGGAGACACGCTGGTCTTCGGCAGGATGAATGACTTCTCCGATTTCGTCGTGGCGAGGTACAACACCGACGGCAGCCTCGACTCGAGCTTCGGAAGCAATGGTCAGAATTTTATGGATGTCGGCGGCACGAACCAGGCGTTCAATGTCGCCCTTCAGTCCGACGGTAAGATCGTGGTGAGCGGCAGCCCGATTGGTGTCAGCACCAGCGACAACCACACCGACATCGCACGCTTTACCTCGAGTGGAAACCCAGATGGCAGCTTCGATAAGGATGCCATGCTCCAGATCAGCGGTCTGCGGGCGGGCGACGGACTGGTGATCCAACCAGATGGCAAACTCGTGCTGGTGGGAAATGTTGAAACGGCGATTCCGCCCGCCACCGCCGTCCAGTTTGCCCTAATGCGCCTGGCAGCGGACGGCAGTCTGGACAATAGCTTCGGCAGCGCTGGTCTGGTCAAAACCGCGTTCGCGGCTCGCAGCGACAGGGCGCGGTCGGTCGCGCTGCAAGCCGACGGTAAAATCCTCGTGGCGGGGCAAAGCAACGACTTTTTGTTCGCGCTCGCACGCTACAACCCTGACGGCACGCCAGACTCGAGCTTCCGCTCGGACGGCAAGCTGACCATCGGGTTTGGCATCCAGGATGGGGCTGAAAGCGTGGCGCTTCAGCCAGACGGCAAGATCGTTCTCGGCGGCTTCTCGCGGAGTGCCTCGAGCATCGGGTACGCCCTGGCTCGCCTCATTCCCTGAAGAACATTCCCGCGTTGGTTTGCCGCAAAATCTGCTGCTTTACGGCGCGGTTGGACGGTTTTCTCGAGCTTGATGCCAGAATCCCACACGATCCAGTTTGGAAGTTTACGGGTGGCGGGAGCATTGAAGCAACATCGAATCTTTCAAAACGCGGCATGGCATCATGTCGCGTTTTTCACGTCTTTCAGCCTCGAGC
>CAXTTL010000141.1:0-12629 GCA_964247135.1 uncultured Deinococcales bacterium
TCGGTTGTATCCTAAACTTGATAATCAATAATAATCACTGTGGTCATGCACTAGTGCAAAAATTGGACGATACAACGTTTTACAGAAAGCATTTTCTACCTATTTTGCAAGGTTTAAAAGCAGTTGACTTCCTTGCATTTGATCCTAAAAAATCAGAATTGTGGTTGATTGAGGTCAAAGACTATCGTGCTCACAGACGAACAAAAAAGATTGATTTGGTTGATGAAATTGCGCAGAAAGTATTGTCAAGTTTGTCTTGTTTAATTGCAATGAGAGCCAATGCTAACGTGCAAGAAGAAAAAATCTTTGCTGAAGAAGCCATAAAAAAAGCTCGATTAAAAGTTGTGGTTCATCTCGAGCAGCCAGAAAAGCCTAGCAAATTGCGCCCAACAGTTTATGATCCGACCAATTTGCGTATCAAATTACGCGAGAAAGTCAGGTCAATTGATTCAAAAGCGGAATTCTCGAGCATCGTATTTTGCGGAAATGTGCCTTGGATAGCCTCTTAAAACTCGAGCAACAAAAAACAGGAAAAGCATTTTGCTTTTCCTATTTTCGTTAATTGCTTTTCCTCACACGTTTTTTTCAATTGGCACACCGACAATATTGCCCCACTCCGTCCAGCTTCCGTCGTAATTGCGCACGTTCTCGTAACCAAGCAAGTATTTTAAAACAAACCAGGTGTGGCTCGAGCGTTCGGCAATGCGGCAGTAGGCGATCACATCTTTGTCTGGCGTGACGTTTTTACCCTCGTACAATGCTTTGAGTTCTTCAAAGCTTTTGAACGTGCCGTCTTCGTTGGCGGCTTGCGACCACGGAATGCTTTGAGCGCCTGGAATGTGTCCGCCGCGCAATGCGCCTTCCTGTGGGTAGTTGGGCATGTGGGTGACCTTGCCACTGAATTCGTCGGGGCTGCGCACGTCCACCAGTGCGCCGGTGCCTCGGTTGACATCGACCAGGTGCTTTAAAACGTCCAAAGAAAATGCGCGAATGCTGGCGTCACGGTATGGCACAACGTATTTGCCTGTGGGGTGGCTCGAGACTTCGGTGGTGGTGGGTTTGCCGTCCGCGATCCATTTGGCACGTCCACCGTTCATGACTCGGGCGTCTTTGTGACCGTTGTACTTGAAGAACCAGAAGGCGTAGCACGCCCACCAGTTGTTTTTGTCGCCGTAAAAAATCACGGTGTCGTCGTTGCTGATCCCCAGGCTGGCGACGAGGGCGGCGAAGGCTTTCTCGTCGATGAAATCGCGGATGTCGTCGCGTTGCAGGTTGGTGTGCCAGTCCATTTTGACTGCACCTGGAATGTGGGCTTGCTCGAACAGCAAGAAATCTTCGTTGACTTCGATCAGTTTGATGTTGGCGTCCTTGTGATGCTCGAGAACCCAATCGGTGCTGACCAGAACTTCGGGGTGAACGTATGACATGACTTTCCTCCGTGTGACTCGAGACTCTCGAGGTTGAGTGGTTGTTGCTCGTTTCAATCGCAATGCTATCATGCTTCTTTTGGGACGTTTTGAGCGTCGTGTAAATTACAAAACAGATCAACTACTCTAGAATTCGTTGCTCGGGTTAAGATGCGTGTTGTGCGCGTCAGTGACCGAATCGAACAAGAACTCGAAGACCATTTGGGAGCGTTAACGCGCTTGGGTGGCGGCTTTCACTCGAGGGTTTACCTTTCCGAATCCCGCGATTCGGTGGTCAAGGTCTACCGCAAAAGCACGGGAATGCACAAACTCGAGGCGGATCATATGGCGCGGGCAGGACTTGGCGCGTTTGTGCTCGGCACGTTTGAACTCGAGGGTTGGGATGTGCTGGTGATGCAACGGTTTCATGGTGCGCCCTTGACTGCCTTTGATGTTGGCGCTGCATTGCCGAACCTTGGAAAATTTTTGCGCGAACTTCACGGGAATATTTCGGGTGACATCAATCAGGACGCCATTCGGGCACGACTCGAGCGGTTTCATGGCACGTTGGATGCCGTGCCCGAACGATCTCAACTCGAGCCACTTTTTAAAGCCGTTCACGCGGCACTCGAGCATTCGGTTTTTGATGGTCTTGCCGGCTTATGTCACCTGGATTTGTGGCGTGCCAACGTTTTGTTCGCGTCGCCAGACAACGTTTTGATTGTGGACTGGGCAAAAAGCACTTGGGATGATCCCGCCAGGGATTACGCGTTGTTGATGACTGGAACTTTTGACACCCTCGAGCCTGAAACTGCGGTTGGGTATGCGCTCGAACTGGCAACCGCCGAATCTGAAAGTGTCGCGGCGAGGCTGCCAATTCAGGTGGCATTAACCACCTTGCACGATTTGCATTGGTTCCTCGAGCGCGACGAGGCTGCGTATCACAGCAATTTTGAAGAAAAGTTAAAACGGGCTTTGTTGATGCTCGAGAGGGCTTGAGTTCTCAAAATCATCTTCGAGCTTTCGCGGAAAACATTGTCCTGTAGGGGTGAAGCTTGTGTTTACCCTTCCCACAAAACGAAAACATTTTTAAACCCCAGTCCTTCGTTTCGGCTCGGTTTTCGTGTTAGCCTCATGTCATGAGCCTGACCGTCATCAACCATCCGCTCGTCCAACACAAACTCGCGCTGGTCCGTGACGAACGCACGGGCAGCAAAGATTTTCGTGAACTCGTAACCGAAATCACCATGCTGATGGCATTTGAAGCCATGCGCGATTTGGAACTCGAGGATGTCGAAATCACCACGCCGGTTCAGGGCGCGACGGTCAAGATGCTTTCGGGTAAAAAACTGGCTTTGGTTGGCATTTTGCGGGCTGGTTTGATCATGGTGGACGGCATTTTAAAGCTTGTGCCCGCCGCCAAAGTTGGGCATATTGGCACGTACCGCGATCCAGTCACCAAACTTCCCGTGCGTTATTACGCCAAACTGCCCAGCGACATTTCCGAACGCCGCGTGTTTATCGTTGACCCGATGCTCGCCACGGGCGGCAGCGCGGTGGACGCGATTGCAGAACTGAAAAAAGCTGGCGCGTCAAACATCAAACTCCTCAACATCATCGCCGCGCCAGAGGGTGTGGCTCGAGTTCAGGCGGCGCATCCCGATGTCGAGATTGTGGTCGCGGCGCTCGATTCGCACCTGAACGATCACGCGTATATTGTGCCTGGGCTTGGCGATGCGGGTGATCGAATTTACGGAACCAAATAGGTCGCACTGTGAGAATTTCCCTCATCATCTCGAGTAGAATTCAATCGTGACGGAGTTCTTAAAAATGCTTGGCGTTTCTGGTTCGCTCGAGGCTGGGCTGTTTCCAGTGATCGCCATTTTTATCACCGCCATTTTGGTGACCTGGTTTTTTGTGCCCAGGGTGCGCGGTTTTGCGGTTGAAAAGGGTTTGGGTGACAAGCCCAACGAACGGCGTTTGAACAAAGAAATCTTGCCAAACTTGGGTGGTTTGACGGTCTTTGCGGGCGTGATCGCGGCGCTGATCGTGGCAACGGCGCTCAAGTCACAAATTTTGGCAACCGTCAATGTCCAAGTGCTGGCGATCATTCTGGGCGGTGCAATTTTGGTCTTGATCGGTTTTATCGACGATCAATTCGAGTTGCCCAGCATGTTTAGACTTGGTGTTCAATTTTTGTGTGCGGGTTTGCTGGTCGTGAACGGCATTCGCATTGACATCACGTTTTTGCCAACTTGGGCGGACACCGCGCTGACCTTATTCTGGATTGTCGGCATCACCAACGCCGTCAATCTTCTGGATGGCATCGACGGCAACGTTGGCGGTTTGGGCTTTATCAGTTCCATCTGCCTGCTCGCCCTCAGCGCTCAATTCTCAACTCGAGCTGCCGCCACCTTGATTCTGGCGGCGTTGGCTGGGGCTTGCCTCGGGTTTTTGCGGCACAATTTTAATCCCTCGAGAATCATTCTCGGTGACGCGGGCGCGACTTTTATCGGGTACACGCTGGCTGCCGTGTCTGTCTTGGGTACGGTGAAGATTGCGGCGTTCGCCAGCTTGCTCGCGCCCGTGGTGATTTTGCTGGTGCCGATCATCGACACCACCCAAGTCGTGGTGAAACGCATCATGCGCGGGGTGCGCCCCGACACCCCAGGCAAAGACCATTTGCATCATTTGCTGTTAAAACGCGGTTTTGACCAGCGCCGCAGCGTGCTGATTTTGTGGGGCGCAACCTTATTCCTAAACGTGGTCGGCATGGTCTTGCAACATGCCAGACCCATTGTCATTATTGTGACCGTGTTTGGTGTGGTCGTGATGCTGGCATTTGTCGCGCAGGTGCGACTTCGAGAGGTCAAACTCGAGGCTCAAAAAGCGCTCGCCAATTCAAATTCTTAAACTCGAGTTTTCAAGGAGTGTGAAGGTATTAGCCAGTTAAAACGTGTGGTGGTGGCGTTTGGAACGCGTCCAGAGGCGATCAAGATGGCTCCGGTGATTTTGGCGCTGCGCCAAAATCCGATGCTCGAGGTGAAGGTCTTAAGCACGGGTCAGCAGCGTCAACAGGTCGAGGATGGCTTGAAGATTTTTAGCATTGTGCCAGATAACGATTTGCAGGTCATGACCGAGCGTCAAACCCTGCCAGGTTTGATGGGCAAAATCGTGCCTGCCGCCGCCGATAAACTCCGCGAACTGAACGCCGATTATGTTTTGGTTCACGGCGATACCCTGACCTCGTTTGCGGTGGCGCTGGCGGCTTTTTTCGAGCAAATCCCTGTCGCCCACGTCGAGGCTGGGCTGCGTTCGGGCAGTCTGCGCGAACCCTTCCCAGAGGAAGCCAACCGCAAACTGACCAGCGTCATTACCGATCTGGACTTACCGCCAACCAGGGGTTCAGCCGAAAACCTGTACAAAGAGGGCAAGGGCAGCTCGAGTGTGGTGGTGACAGGTCAAACCGAGGTCGATGCGGTCTTGTTCGCCAGCACCAGGGGGGTAGCGCCCGAACTTCCAGCAGGCAAGCGAATTGTGACCGTGACCATGCACCGCCGCGAGAACCTGCCCGTGATGCGCGAACTCGCCGCCGCTTTGGGCAAGGTTGCCAGTGCGCACCCCGACACGCATTTTGTGATTCCAGTCCATTTAAATCCAGCCGTGCGCGAAGCCATTTACCCAGAACTCGAGCACATTGGGAATTTCAGTTTGCTCGAGCCGCTCGAGTTTGGCGCGATGGCGGCACTGATGGCACGCTCGAGTTTGCTGGTCACCGATTCTGGCGGGGTGCAAGAGAGCGGCGCGACTTTGGGTGTGCCTGTGGTGGTGCTTCGCAACGTCACCGAACGTCCAGAGGGTTTGGTGGCGGGCGTCCTGAAACTGGCTGGAACGACGGGCGATGGCGTATTCAAGACCGTCAATCAATTGCTCTCGAGCGAGGAGGCTTTGAACGCCATGCGCGGCAAACCAAACCCTTACGGCGATGGTCATGCCTCGAGCCGCGTGGCGCAGGCGGTGGCGTGGAAGTTGGGGCTTGGGGAGCGTCCGAGCGATTGGCAGTAAAATTTGAGCTTTAAATTCTGAATCGTATGACCAAATAAAAAACCTCGAGAGACATTTGATCGTCTCTCGGGTTGGTGGTCAGTTGAAATGGAAGTGATTATGGAAGTACGTCAACATCCAAAGTGGTTGAAGTGGTCGTGGTTGAGTCGGTTAAATCCACGCTGATCGTGTGCGGACTTCCGACAGGGGTGGCAGCAAGGTAAGTGTGGCTGGCAGCGATAGGAGTTGCTGTCAATGTGACGCCAGTAAACGAATCTGCGGCAGTTGCATCGTCCCAGTCAACCGTAATGTCTGTGACAGATGTACCGGCGGCTGCCCTGTAGGTGATGTTCAGCGGGTAATTCACATTGGCGTTGGCAGTTGTGCTGTTGGCACTGATGTCCACAAAAGGGCTGACATCGCACGAAATGCTGAGCAAACAAACTGGGCTTGTGCTGGTCAACACGTTCCAAACTCGAGTTGTTGTAAACGCCACATTGGCAACGTCTGAGTCATTTCCAGCCAAATAAACGTCGTCTGCGGTGACGGCAGCGGCTCGAGTATTGGCGTCGGCAGTCGTATCACCAAGTCCACGGCTGACTCGGGTGTTGGTGTCGTCTGCGATCACAAAGTCTGCTTTGAATTTGTAGGCGGAGTTGACGTTTGCATTTGGCAGTTTGTAGGCAATGGTGATGGTGCCCGTACCGCCTGCCACGAAGACCCGACCGCCAGTGCTGTTGCGGGCAACAAAGCCGTATTGCAAGATGGTGTCGCCTGCGGCGATGGTGCTGGGAATCAGGGCAGTTGCTTCGGTGGTGACTTGAGCTATTTCATCCAGTGTAAAACCTTGAAAATCGGCGTTGGAATTGTCAATGGTGTAACCAAAAATCGGAAAGCCAGTATAGATGGTTTTATGGATGGGCAGCAGGCTTTGGGCGTTGCTGCCGCTTGCGCCACCATTAAAATTGATCATGCTTTCGATGGCTGTTCCACCAATGCCAGTGCCAAGTTTGTTGTAGGCGTGTAAGGTTAAATTGCTGAAAGGGATATTGGCGGTCACTGGAAAGGTCGCGCTGAGGAAGCGGTTGCCGCTGCCAGCGTCAACATAATCCACAAAAGTTGGTGTGCCAAACGTCACAGCAGTGTCTGCCACGGCAGCACGGGGTGAAAAGTGGGTGCTCGAGCTTCCAGCATCCGCGCCAATGCCCAGTGATACCGTGCCAATAACCTTGCTCGAGGGGGCTGGGTTGGTGTTCAGGCTTGGGTTTTGAGAGCACGAGACAGCCAGAAAAAGTGGAAGAATCCAAGCAACGTTTTTGAAATTCATATTCCAAGCTCCTTTGGATCGAGACTGACCGAATCGTCCAAAATGGAAGGGAACGGTTGGACCATGCCGATTGAAAGCCCAATGCCGGCGGTCAGAGAGCTGTAGTCCCCGTGGACCTCGAGTTTGGGGGTTTGATACGGTTTTTGTTCGAGGAGCGCGGTTGAATTGAGTACATCAGATGTTTTGCTTTTCATGGTAACTCCTTTACAAAAAATTTGAATTGTGATGATGTTATACGTTTTGACGCTTTTGTTTTTAAGTCTTCCCTAACCAAATTGCTCACACAGTTCTAATTATAACGTGAAGAATTGAAAATAAGCTGAATTTTCAGCCACTTTATCTTTTGTAAGCGACATCGTTCAGAACGCTTGAACTCGGTATAAAAAATAACAATGCACAGCGCTTTCAAAAGGATATTTTGCTATTATTTATGCTCGAGTCAAAATAGAACGTGTGGGCAATTTTCGTGTCGTTTTGATTTTGCAGGCGGTGGCGAAGATTAACAAAAACTCAAATGATAGCCTCGAGTTCATTCACCATGTTTTTTAAAACTTCAAAACCGCGCTGCACGGGTTCTGGGCTGTTCATGTCAATGCCAGCCAATTTCAGGGCATCAATCGGATACCTCGAGCTGCCGGTTTTCAAAAAATCGATATAGCGTTTGGCGGCGGGTTCACCCTCGGTCAACACATCTGTTGCCAGCGCATTGGCGGCGGCAATTCCCGTGGCATATTGATACACGTAAAATGGCGAATACAAATGCCCAAAGTTCATCCAACACGAACCCAGACGGGTTGCATCAATGTTTACCGAACCGCCGTAACCTTCACCAAACAATTCGACCAAACGTTCGCTCAAAAACGGGGCATTGATCGAACCGCCGCGCTCGACTCGCTCGTACATTTCACGCTCGAGCTTTGCAAGGGTCGGCATGACAAACAAATAGCGGTGAAAATTCGAGAATGCCTCCTCGAGCAGCGCCAGTTTCGCGGTTTTGTCGGTTGCCGATTTTAACAGGTCACTGCGCACCATCGCCTGATTGAAATTGCTGGCGACCTCGGCAACGAACATGCTGTAATCGGTGTAAATGGCGGGTTGGGTGGTGTTGCTAAAGTACGAGTGCATCGAATGCCCCAACTCGTGCGCCAAGGTTGAAAGCGAGTAGAGGTCGTCCGTCCAGCTCATAAAAATAAACGGATGCGTCCCCTGAGCGCCACTCGAGTACGCGCCCGCGCCCTTGCCCTGATTCGGACCCCAATCGACCCAGCGTTGCTCGAGCAAACCTTTGCGCATGGGGTCGATGTACTCCGCGCCGAGCGGTTCCATGCCCTTCAGGATCAAATGCGAAGCCTCGAGAAACGTAACTTTGGTGCTTGGCACGAGCGGCGCTGGAGATTCGTAAATCGGTGCGTCGCTGGTGTGCAAAGCCCCGTTCATGGCTTGCTTGCGAAGCCGCCAATACTTGTGCCAGAGGGGCTGATACTCTTTGAACGTCTCGAGCAGATTTTCATAGACCCGCAGCGGTATGTGGTTTCGCGCCAAACTCATTTCCAAACTCGAGCCGTAATTTCTGGCTCGCGCCTTAAACACATAAGCCTTCACGCTGGCTTGCAAGGTTGCCGCCAGCGTATTTTGAAACGCCAAATGACCGTCGGCGTAAGCTTCAAAAGCCGCTCGACGCACGTCGGCGTTGGTGTCTGAAAGATACTCCCCGACGCTCGAGTGTGAAACTTCGACCTCAACGCCGTCGCGCAAAATCGGCTCAAATTTCATGTCGGCATCGTTCACCGCGCTCGAGATGCTGTACGCAGCCCCGAGCGGATCGCTGGCTTGCGCCAAGAGCATCTCGACCTCAAAGCTGCGCACATGATCGCGCTCGGAGCGCAACTCTTCAAAATAATGACGGTACATTTCAAGCTTGGGTTCGTCACGCACAAATTGCTCGAGTTTTGCGTCTTCAAAAGCCAGCAACTCTGGACCAAAAAATG
Organism: uncultured Deinococcales bacterium; assembly: GCA_964247135.1. Lineage (GTDB taxonomy): Bacteria > Deinococcota > Deinococci > Deinococcales > JAAFIG01 > JANXTZ01. The sequence continues at coordinate 8,766 of CAXTTL010000141.1, forward strand.
CCGCCGCGCCAGACAATTGTGCCCCAGCCGAGGCAATCTCGGCATTCATGCTCGAGTAGGTCGTGTTCGTGCCCTCGATTGACGCCAGCAAACTGGCGTACATGCTGATCTTGTAAGCCTCCATGAAAATGCGGTCACGAAGCGCCAAAGCCTCAAACAAAACCGTACCAGATTCGCCCAGGCGTCCAGCGTACTTGGAAATTTCGCTTGCAGAGGCTGGAAGTGTCTCGAGGGCTTGGCGCCACTCGGTTTCGTTCGCAAAGACGGTTTCGACACTCCAGGTTTTGGCTTTTTCGACTTCACTGCGTTTGGGTAAGCTCATAGGCTCAGTTTACAAAATTTAAGTTTTACAAGTTGTCGCAGAATTGCAACGCTGGCTCGAGGTCTAAATTTTGGTTTACTTCAAAGCACCGAGCGTCAAGCCTTCGCGCCAGTAACGTTGCAGCAAAACAAACACGATTAAAAGCGGCACAAACGAAATAAATGTTGCGGTGATAATCGTGGTGTAACTGAATTTCTCGCCCAGTGCGGCGGTCGAATTCCAAACTTCCAAACCCACAGTCGTTGGGAACAATTCGGTTTTTGAGAGCACCACCAGCGGTAAGAAAAAATTATTCCAGGTTTCGACAAAAGCAAACAAACCGACGGTGACAAGTCCGTTTCGCACGAGTGGCAAACCGATTCTCGAGAAGACCTGCCATTCGTTCGCGCCGTCCAAGTACGCGGCATCCATCAGTTCGTTCGGGAAACCTTGCGTCCAGAAGATGGTCATGAGGTACACGCCAAACGGGTTGACCAGTGCGGGCAGGATAAAACCAAGCTGCGTGTCGTTCAGTCCAAAACGGTTGACGAGCAAAAAAATCGGCAGCACCAACGCCGAGAAGGGCATCAGAACACCGCCCAGAATTGCCAGGTACAAAAAGCGTTTGAAAGGGAATTCGTGCTTGGCAAACGCGTAACCGCCCATCGCGCAGAGCAGCGTCGAACCCAGCGCGACGACGCTCGAGTACAGCACGGAATTCCAAAGCCAGGTGGACACGATGCCGTTTTGGTAGGCGAAAGCCGCGCGAAGATTCTCGAAAAAATGTACTGGAAAAGACGGCAGCAAACCGAACGAGTCAAACAGTTGCCCGTTGTCTTTGGTCATCGAAACGACCAGCCAGTACAAGGGCAGCATAAAGTACGCCAAGCACAACAAAATCAGCAGGCTCGAGATTTCAATTTTGGGTTTCATGCGCGTCCCCGTTGATGGTTAATGATGGTTAAGAACACGCTCGAGAGTCCAAAGGTCAGGATGGCGACGATCACGGACAGCGCGGCGGCGTAATTGAAATTGCCGTAACCAAACGCGTTCGAGTAAATGTAAAGGTTCGGCGAAAGGTTGGTGGGGATGAACGACAAGGATTTTAAAACGAATGGTTCGCTAAAGATTTGCAGCACACCAATCACGGCAAACATCAGGGTCAGCGACAGGGTTGGCATCAAAAGCGGTAATTTTAAGAACCTTACGACCTGCACCGCGTTCGCGCCGTCCACAGTCGCGGCTTCGTACAATTCGGGCGGAATGGATTTTAAACTCGAGGCGAGAATGATCGTGTTGTACCCCGTCCACGTCCAGGTAAAAATGTTACCGATGGCAAACAGCAAGTGGTCAGCGCTGAGAAACTCGAAGTTCAGTCCAAACCAAGCCAGGATGTCGTTGAATGGACTGAGGCTTTTGGAGTACAAATACCCCCACATCAAACCGCTGACCACGCCAGGCAGCGCATAAGGCAAGAACACACTCGCGGTAAAAACCTTCGCCAGCCGCGATTCTCGAGCATCCAAGTACAACGCGAACGAGAGCGCCAACAGCAGCATGATCGGGATTTGCAAGGCACCAAAACGGGCGATGGTCTCAAGAGACTCAATAAATTGCGCGTCGCTGAGTGCCCGCACAAAGTTTTGCAAGCCAACAAAAACGGCTGGGTTTAAACCGCGTTGCACAAAAAAACTGAGGTACACGGCGTACAAGGTGGACACGAAGTAAAACAGTAGGTACAAGACCAAGAATGGCAGTAAAAACGCGAGTCCAACAAAACGTTTGGGCATCAGTGACATCCTTGGCGCGGCTCGAGTCTTATTTTTCGGTGACGGTAAAACCTTGCGCCTGGGCATAGGTCAGCACCTCGGATTGCCAATGCTCGAGCGCCTGATCCCAGGTGATTTTCTTGGCAATGGCATCGGCGAGGTGCTTGTTGAAATTGTCATTGGCAAACAAAAACCACGGCGACCAGATAAAATTCGTGTCCACGTGTCGGCTCGCCTCGAGGTACGCCCCCGCGACGTTCATGCCAAAGAATTTGTTCGGGTCAAGCTTCGGGTCTTGCAACTCGGGCAGCGTTAAACCGGCTTTGGCGGCAGGAAACACGCCTTGTTTCACCCAGTTGATTTTGATGGCATTCGGATGCGTCATCATCCAGGCGGCGAAGATCGTGGCGGCTTGCGGCTCTTTGGATTGTGTGGTCACCGCGTAAGCCGTTCCGCCCCAGTTGCCGGTGGTAAATTTGCCCATGCCCGCCCATTGTGGTATCGGTGCGACCCGCCATTTGCCAGCCGTTTTTTTGGACAACGAACTGGCGATTGACCCTGGTCCCCAAGCCGCTTCGATGCTCGAGATGATGCTGTCATTGCCGAGGGCTTTGTAAAAGTCGAGGGTGAAATCTTGGAAGCTTGAAACATAACCTTTTTCAATCATCTTGCCCCAGTAATTCAGCACGGTTTTGGCTTTGGGATTGTTTAAATTTTGTGTCCAAGCCTCGCCGTTTTTGCTCCAGAAATGTCCACCGTATGCCCAGACCAAACCCATGTACCACGGCGCATAGGTCGAGAAGAAATTGGCAATCTTGACTTTGTTGTTCGTGGCTTTGGAAAGCTTAACGGCATTGGCTTCAAATTCTGACCAGGTTTTGGGCACTTTCAGACCGTATTTTTTGTACAGGTCGGCGCGGTACACGAGTGCCAGCGGTCCTTGATCGCCAGGAATTCCCCAAACACTTTTTCCGTCCGGCGAAACTTGGCGCCAAGCCCATTCTGGGTAGAGACTTTTGAAATCATTCGCGCCGTACTGAGCCAGGTCTGTAAGACCGCCGAACGCGATAAAACTGGGCAGGAAGCCGTATTCGATGGCTGCCACGTCGGGCGCCCCAGTGCCGGCTTTTAAGGCGGTCAGCAGCTTGTTGTACTCGTCAGGACCCGCGCCGACGTTTGACAATTGAACCTTGATGTTTGGGAAATCTTTGTTGAACGCCGCAATCACCGCGCCGCTCGAGCCGCCCCAATCCCAAAGTTTTAAGGTCACGTTTTTGCTGAAACTCGGGTATTTTGGCGCGTTCGCCGCTTTTTGACCAAACGCAAGCAAAGACCCTGTGACCGCCGCAATCAAACTTATAAGCAACAAAGTTTTTCTCATGTCACTGCTCCTTTTTTTGCCCGAGAACCCTGCACTCGAGCTTGCCGTGAAAGGGGTTTGGAAAAGGCGGCGCCCGTGGATTCGCGGATGATGATTTCCAGTGTTTGCGGTTTGGTCTGAACGCTTTGTGGCAAACCTTCAAGCCGTTCGAGCAGCAATTTTGTGGCTCGAGCGCCCTGCCCCTCGAGGTCTTGAAAAACGGTGGTCAGTGAAGGCGTTAAATACCGCGCAATCGGTTCGTCGTCAAAACCGGTCACGGATACATCGTGCGGAACTTTAAAACCTTGTTCGCCAAGCGCACGAATGACCCCAACCGCCACAAAATCGTTGGCGGCAATCACGGCGCTGACCCCTTCTGGAAGTCCTGGCTCGAGCAACCTGTAGCCGCACTCAATCGTCCAATCGCCCGCCCG
>CAXTTL010000142.1:0-12400 GCA_964247135.1 uncultured Deinococcales bacterium
CGAGGTGATTGCCATTGACCCCGACGCGCCCAAACCCACTCGAGCCAGGTGGTTTGAACTCGACAACGCGCACCTGCTCGAGCAACCCAAACTGATTCATTGGGTTGTACGCACAGAAAACCTCGAGTTAGCCGTTCAAGAATATCCGCAACACGGACGAATTCTCGAGGCGTCGCGCGGCAATTTAAACTGGCGGATTGCCGTACCAGACGACGGTCACCTCAATTTTGAAGGTTTGATTCCGACGCTTATTGCCTGGCGCGGCATTCATCCGACATCGCAACTCGAGTCACAGGGCTGCGAATTCATAAAACTCCAAGGCTCTCATCCAGAGCCAGCAGCCGTGAACCACACACTCGAGCAACTTGGAGCGCAAACTTTGCTCGAGGTTTCACAGGCGCCAAAAGCCAAACTGAGAGCCATCATTCAAACGCCACACGGCAGGGTTGAGTTGTGACCCACGGCTTAGAAAAGTGTTAAACTGGGTCGCAGTTAAAATCAAAGAGGTTAATTCGACTCCTGCGAGGGTTTGAACCTCAGAATTCCGAACAACGGCATCTGAGTTTTCAACAACAGGGGGTTTTATGAATTCATTCAAATCCAGGAGGGACACCCGTGGCACTTAACCCGAGCGACCTCGAGCCTCACGTTTTACAGCAAAACTTTCACGAACTGATGCCCGCCTTATCCAGCCGCGAAGCCGTGATCGAAGCCACGCGCTGCCTGTTTTGTTACGACGCGCCCTGCACCCACGCCTGTCCAACGCACATCGACATTCCCAGATTCATCAAAAAAATCAGCACCGAAAATACCCTCGGCGCAGCCAAAACCATCCTCGAGAGTAACTTTTTGGGCAGCACCTGTGCTCGGGTTTGCCCCGTCGAAGAACTCTGCGAGGGCGCGTGCGTGCTCGGCAGCGACCACAAACCCATCGAAATTGGGCGCTTGCAACGTTACGCCACCGATTATGTGATGGACAAGAAAATAGACGTGTTCAAAGCTGGAAAACCGAGCGGTAAAAAAATCGCCGTGATTGGTGCAGGACCGGCAGGTTTAAGTTGTGCCGCCGAACTCGCCAAACTCGGTCATGCCGTCACCGTTCTCGAGAAAAAACCGCTCGCAGGCGGCTTGAGCACCTACGGCATCGTGGTTTTCCGCGAACCCGTCGAAGTCAGTCTGGCGGAAGTTGACATGGTCAAACGTCTCGGTGTAATTGTCCAAAACAACGTCACAGTCGGCACAGATATCAGTCTTGAAGAACTGAACTCGAGTTACGATGCAGTATTTTTAGGGACTGGACTCGGTAACGTCCCGAACCTCGAGATTCCAGGCGAAGACTTGGACGGTGTGGTGGACGGCATCGAATTTATTGAACGCACCAAAACCGATGACTTAGCCAGCATCAAAGTTGGGCAAAAAGTTGTCGTGATTGGCGCGGGAAATACCGCCATCGACGCCGCCACCATCGCCCGCAGGCTCGGCGCTCACGTCACCATGATCTACCGACGAACCAAAACTGAAATGACCGCCTACAATTTCGAGTTTGAATTTGCTAAACTCGAGGGCATTGAATACCGCTTTTTAACCGCGCCTGTCAGCATCAAAGGCTCGGGTTTTGTTGAAGGACTCGAATGCACCGCCATGCAACTCGGCGCTCCAGACTCGAGCGGCAGACCACGCCCCGAACCCATCCCAAACAGCAATTTTGTGCTCGAGTGCGACATGGTGATCAAAGCCATTGGACAAGAAAAACAAACCAACCTCGCCCAAGAACTCGGCTTAACCCTCGAGAAAGGTTATATCGTCGTCAACAATCAAAACCAAACCAGCCACCCTCGAGTTTACGCTGGCGGCGACTGTGTGCGGTTAAAAGGCGATGCGAGTACGGTCATGGCAGTGCAAGACGGCAAAATTGCCGCAAAGAGTATCCATTTGAGCCTCCAGCATTAAGCCGTGCTCCCTCTCCGCTGGTGGGAGAGGGTTGGAGAGAGGAGGAATGCCAGTGATTTCACTCCAACATCGCCAATCGAACCCTCTCGAGCACCCCCTCGAGATTCTCGAGGATTTCATAATTCCAAAATCGCATCACCCGAAACCCTTGAGACTTAAGCCAGGCATCCCGAATTTTGTCGTATTCGCTTCCCGCATGATGATTTCCGTCGGCTTCAATAATGATTTTATGCTCGAAACACACAAAATCGACAATGTAACGCCCAAGCGGTTGTTGTCTTTTGATTTTCACGCCAAAATTGTTCCTGCGCAGATGTTTCCACAATACTGCTTCGGCAGCCGTCATGTTGGAACGCATTCGTTTGGCTCGAGTGAGAAGTATATCCACCAGTCTTTTTTAGCACATGCTGCTCGAGAATTGCGTGCTTTTGCGCCCCCTCTCCCCGACCCTCTCCCACCGGCGGAGAGGGAGAATTGCTTTAGGTGATGTATGGCTGATTTATCGATTGATTTTTGTGGCATCAAATCCCCGAATCCTTTCTGGCTTGCCAGTGCGCCGCCAACCAATTCTGGGCATCAAATTCATAAAGCTTTTGAGGCGGGTTGGGGAGGTGCGGTTTGGAAGACGATTGGTGCGCCTGTGTTGAACGTCTCGAACCGTTACGGCACAGTCAAATACAACGGGCAAATTATTGGGCTGAACAACGTCGAACTAATCTCGGATCGTCCGCTCGAGATCAATTTACGTGAAATCGCGGAAATCAAAAAATTGTGGTCTGACCGTGCCGTCATCGTATCCGCAATGGTGGAGAGCACTCGAGAAGCTTGGAAGGACATCATTCAGCAGATCGAGGATACTGGCGCGGATGGCATCGAACTCAATTACGGTTGTCCGCACGGCATGTCTGAACGCGGCATGGGCGCAGCGGTAGGGCAAGTCCCCGAATACTGCCAGCAAATCACCAGTTGGGTCACAGAATTCTCGAGCCTGCCTGTGATCGTGAAACTTACGCCGAACGTCACAGACATCACCTATCCTGCTCGAGCGGCGGTGGCGGGTGGCGCGAATGCGCTTAGTTTAATCAACACCATCAACAGCATTGTCGGCGTGAATCTGGACACTTTCGAGTTAAGCCCGAACATTGGTGGAAAAGGCGGACACGGTGGTTATGCGGGTCCTGCGGTCAAACCGATTGCGCTGCATTTGCTTTCGCAAGTTGCTTTGGTGCAAGAGGTCGCTCGAGCCAAAATGCCAATTTCGGGCATGGGCGGCATCATGAATTGGAAAGATGCCGCCGAATTTTTGCTGCTTGGCGCTTCGAGTTTGCAAATTTGCACGGCTGCCATGTTGTACGGTTATCGCGTTGTCGAGGACATGATTGACGGGCTTTCCAACTGGCTCGACGAAAAAGGCATCGCAAGCGTCAACGAAATCATCGGCGCGAGTTTGCCGCGCATTTCAGATTTTGGGGATTTCGATTTGGGCTTTAAAACGGTCGCCAGAATCAACCAAGATTCCTGTATTCAGTGTGATCTGTGCTATATCGCCTGCAACGACACCGAACACCAGTGCATTGATTTGTACCGTGATGGTGCGCTCGTCGCGGCAGGACATGATGCTCGAGACAATGGTAAGCACATGGCAACCTCGAGCCGTCCATTTCCGGTCATCCGTGAATCCGATTGTGTGGGTTGCGATTTATGCCATAACGTTTGCCCAGTGCAAGGCTGCATCGAAATGGTGCAAGTCCCCAGTGGACGCGAAGGCACGACTTGGCGACAACTCTCGAGCGAACGCCCTGAAGTCACGCAAGATTGGGCGGCGATGAAAGCGTACCGCGCCGAAATTGGTTTGGACATTCACTGATCCCGAGCAGTCATTTTTTGTAGACTTGGTGAAAGGAGGAATCCATGACCGCAACGCTTGAAAACGTGAACCTCGAGCCACATCGTTTTACCGTGCAGGAATACCAACGAATCTTTGAGTCAGGCATTTTGCCAAGCGATCAACGCAACCAATTGATTCGAGGGGAGATTTACTTTATGGCGGCAATGGGCGCAGCACACTACAAGGCGATTCGGGTTCTGACAAAATTACTTCATCAAAAGTATTCTGATCTTTGTGATGTTGTGCCTCAAGCGCCGATTGTGGTTTGGGATGACTCCGAACCCGAGCCAGATTTTGCCCTGATACGCAGTGATTTTGCTGGCGGCATTCCCGAAGCGACAGACGTTTTGCTGGCAATCGAAGTCAGTGATTCCACACTCAAATTTGATCGCGAGAAAAAACTACCCGAATACGCTCGCTCGAGCATTCCTGAAGTCTGGATTTTCAATCTAGCAGAAGCACAACTCGAGGTGTACCGCGAACCGAGTGGTGAACAGTTTTTGCAATTGCAAATTTTAAAACCCGAACGTGAAGTGTCGGCATTGTTCGCGCCAGAAGTCAAACTCGAGTGGTGGAAGGTACTGGTGTAAATGACTTCGGAAATTGATATTGAACAAACCAAAGAATTGAATGACTTGCTTGCCAAACTAAAATCCTTACCTCGAGCGTGGCGTTTGGAAATCGTTGCTGCCCTCGAGAATTATTCATTTTATGAAAAATTGGGCGTTCCAGAGAATACTGATATTTTCCAAGTCGAGAATTTTGATTGAAAGTTGAATTGTTGAATTGAAAGCGAGGCTCAGAATGTCATTGCTCATCAAAAACGGCGAGATCATCACGGCAGACTCGAGGTACGTGGCAGATATTTTTGTCGAAAACGAAACGATCACCCGCATTGGGGTCAACCTCGAGACTCCAGCCAATACTGAAGTTATTGATGCCACTGGAAAGTATGTTTTCCCAGGTTTTATCGACCCGCACGTTCACGTGTACTTACCGTTCATGGCGACCTTTGCAAAAGACACCCACGAAACCGCGTCAAAAGCCGCCGTCATCGGTGGCACGACCACGTTTATCGAAATGTGCTGCCCCAACCGCACCGAGGACGCGCTCGAGGGTTACAACCTCTGGAAGTCCAAAGCGGCGGGTCACAGCGCTTGCGATTACAGTTTTCACATGTCGGTCACAAAGTTTGATGACAACACCGAAAAACAACTTCGTGAAATCGTGAAAGACGGCATCTCGAGCTTCAAGATTTTTTTATCGTACAAAAACTTTTTTGGCGTGGACGACGGTGAAATGTTTAAAACCATGACGCTTGCCAAAGAATTGGGTGTGATCGTGACCGCGCACTGCGAGAACGCCGAATTGGTCGGGCAACTGCAAGCCAAACTTTTAGCGGAAGGCAAGACTGGACCCGAATATCATGAAACCTCGAGACCCGAAAGTGTCGAAGCCGAAGGCACGAACCGTTTTGCGACCTTCCTCGAGACGACGGGCGCGACGGGTTACGTGGTGCATCTTTCGTGTCAGCCAGCCTTGAAAGCGGCGACAGCAGCAAAATCTCGAGGTGTGCCGATTTACATCGAATCGGTGCTGCCGCATTTTATTTTGGATAAAACCTATGCCGAACGCCCAAACCATGAAGGCGCAAAGTTTGTGATGTCACCGCCACTGCGCGATAAACGCAACCAGAAACCACTCTGGGATGCACTCGAGCAAGGATTTATTGACACGGTTGGCACGGATCACTGCCCGTTTGATGTGGCACAAAAAGCCTTGGGTGTCGGGGATTTCACCAAAATTCCCAACGGCATTCCCGCCATCGAAGACCGCGTGAACGTGCTATACACCTACGGCGTTTCTCGCGGAAACTTGGACATTCACCGTTTTGTGGATGCTGCCAGTACCAAAAGTGCCAAACTGTTTGGCTTGTTCCCGCGCAAAGGGACGATTGCGGTTGGTTCGGATGCCGACCTTGTGATTTACGACCCGAATTATCGCGGGGTGATCTCGAGCAAAACCCAGACCGTCAACAACGATTACAACGGTTTTGAAGGCATGGAAATTGACGGCAAACCCAGCGTTGTGACCGTGCGAGGACAGGTTCAAGTGCTTGATGGAAAATTTGTTGGAAACTCGAGCATGGGCGAGTTTTTGCGTCGCAAGCCACAACATTTTTAGTATGAAAGCTGAATTAAAAAGCAACAATTTCACGATCTCGACCGATCAAACCCGTTTTGACCTTGAGTTGATTCACAGCGTTCTGACCAAACTTCCTTGGGCTGAAGGCGTGACGCTCGAGGTGGTGAAACACGCGATGCAGCATTCGTTGGCGTTTGGGATTTTTGAAGGAACTTCCCAAATTGGCTATGCTCGAGTCGTCACCGATTTCACGCGCACAGCTTGGCTTGCCGACGTTTTTATTCTCAATTCGCATCGTGGGCAGGGTTTGGGAAAGTATTTTGTCAAAACCATTCTCGAGCATCCGCGTTTACAGACCGTCAAATGGTTGCTCACCACAGACGACGCCCAAGATTTGTATCGGCAATTTGGTTTTTCAGAACTTGATCCAAGCAAGTTTATGATTCGCCAACCGAACAAACATTTTAACGAAGCCGTAAAATAACGCTCGAGGTTAAAAGTGACGAATGCAATTTCCCCGCTCGTAAGTGTTAACGATGTCAGCATGATCTACCGAACTCGAGCACCGAATGGCGAAGCATTGGAAACCGTCGCCCTGAAAAATGCGAACCTCGAGATTGGGCAGGGCGAATTTATTTCGTTGATCGGTCCGAGCGGTTGCGGCAAAACCACGTTGCTGCGCTTGCTGGCAGATTTGATTCAACCCAGCACTGGCAGCATTGGCATCGGTGGCAAAACCCCTCAGCAAGCTCGAGAAGCCAGAGCGTATGGTTATGTTTTTCAAGCGCCCGCTTTGTTCGATTGGCGCAACGTCATGGGCAACGTCATGTTGCCACTCGAGATTATGGGGTATAACCTTCAGGACCGCAAAGCCCGAGCCGAGAAAATGCTGGCGCTGGTTGGTCTCGAGAAATTCTCGAAGAATTTTCCGTGGCAACTTTCGGGCGGAATGCAGCAACGGGTCAGCATCGCTCGAGCGCTTGCTTTCGAGCCGCAATTGCTGTTCATGGACGAACCCTTCGGCGCTCTTGACGAGATCACCCGCGAGAATTTAAACCTCGAGCTTCTCAGGCTTTGGCGCGAAACAGGCAAAACCATTATTTTCGTGACCCACAGCATTCCCGAAGCAGTGTTTCTTTCAACTCGAGTTGTGGTCATGACCCCGCGCCCAGGCAAAATTGAGAAAATCATCAACGTTGACTTGCCACACCCACGCGATTTTGACACTCGAGAATCCCCGCGTTTCTTCGAGATTGCCACCGAAATCCGTGAATCTTTGCGTCACGGTCATGGTTACGAGGGACATGAATGATAATGGATAGTTTTCTAAATCTATGTGCGACTTGCCATTACTTCATCCGATCTAGACTTCAATTTAGCTCCCTTCTCCTGATGTTGGGAGAAGGGTTGGGGATGAGGGTAGACTGATGACACGTCCAAGCAACCTTGTGCCGATGCTGGTGGTTGGTGTGGTTTTGATCGCCCTGTACTTTCCGATCATGCTGCTGGCAAATTATCCCGCCGCCGCCCGTTCCATCGCTCGAGGTGCGGTCTTGGATTGCAAAACCGCGCTCGAGTGCAGTTTCAACATGCGCAGCCCCATCATTCCCGCCCCAGCGCAATTGTTCAAAGGTTTCTCGAGTTTGTATTTCCCGCCAACTTCAGAAACCAGCGTGCCATATAACGCGTTTTTCACTGGACTCGAGACACTTTCTGGTTTGGCGCTCGCTTCAGTGGTCGGACTGGGCTTGGCGGTGCTTCTGGTGGCTTCTCGAGCTTTTGAACGCGCCTTGCTGCCGTGGTTGGTTGCATCGCAAACCGTGCCGATCATTGCGATTGCGCCCATGCTTGCCGTGTTGCTCGGGCAGTACGGCGTTGAAGGTTGGATTCCAAAAGCCATCATCGCGGCGTACATTGCGTTTTTCCCAATTGCGATTGGTGTGTCAAAAGGCTTGCGCTCGCCCGATCCAATTCAAGTTGACCTCATGAAAACCTACAACGCTGGCAGCCTGCAAACTTTTTCCAAACTGCGCTTTCCCTCGAGCATCCCATACTTGTTTACGGCGTTTAAAGTTTCTGTCACGGCTGCACTTATCGGTGCAATTATTTCCGAATCCACTACCATTTCGGGCGCAGGTTTGGGCAAGATGCTGTCCGAAAATTCTCGAGCTTCCGATGCTGTGGGCTTGTGGTTGGTCATGATTGGCAGCGCTATTTTGGGTATTTTGCTGGTCAGTATGGTGGGTTGGCTCGAGCGGGCGGTGACGCCGTGGCAACGAAACCATTAAACATTTTGTGGTTTGGTGCGGCTGGCGTTTTCATATCTTTGCTTGGAATGATTTTGATTATTGTCAACCACTGGAACTCGAGCGATGCCTGGTCTGGCTTGAGTGTGGCTTTAAGCTGCCTCTTGGCGTTGTTTGGTCTTCTAAGCGTTGGCGGAGTCTCGAGCGGCGTTGTCAGCCTTCTGAGCGCCCCTCGAGCCAAAGATAGAACGGGTTTTGACCTTGGACTTTCAATCATTTCCTTGCTTCCTGCCATTTTGCTGGCGGTGGTCGCCGTGGTCTTGGTCGAAGCTTTAATTCACGCCTTCCAAATCCCCGTCGCACAAATCCCAGCCCCAACCGCCGTGATTCAAAAATTCCTCGAGTCACGTCAAGTCTTGTGGCGCGACACCCAAACCACATTGCTTGAGGCTGGAGTCGGTTATGTCATCGGCGCAAGCTTGGGAATTTTGGTGGCAATTCTCGTCTCGAGATACCAATTTCTGAACAAGGGTTTGATGCCTTACGCCACCATTTTCTCGAGTATTCCAATTGTTGCCCTCGCGCCCGTGATCGTGAAAGCCGCAGGACTCGAGTGGGGATCAAAAGCCGCCGTCGTTGCCATCACGATTTTCTTTCCCGTGCTGGTGAATACGGCAAGGGGTTTGCTCGAGGTGAACCCTTTAACGATTGACCTTATGCGCTCTTATGCGGCTCACCCAAGAAGGGTGTTCTTGGATTTACGGATTCCCAATGCGTTGCCTTACATTTTTAACGCCCTGAAAATCAGCACCACCCTGGCTTTGATCGGTGCAATCGTTGCAGAATTTTTCGGTTCGACGGGTTCTGGTTTGGGATTCAGAATTCTGGTCGAAACGGGTCAAGCCAGTTTTGACAGCGTGTGGGCTGCCATCAACATCGCGTCGTTTTTAGGCATTATGTTTTACAACCTTGCCGCGTTGCTCGAGCGACGGGTGACGGGATGGCATGTGTCTTTTCGGGAGTAAAGATTCTTCTGCTACAATTTACGAAACTCGAGGAAATCGTGCAGCAAAAAGCCTTTGACTTTTCGACAACAGAAATTCTTGACTGGGAGTTGAAAAACATTGATAATGCACTTCTGCGCGAAGAAATCCGCATTACCAAACACGCCCAACTTGCTGCCCAAGAGGACAATGTTTCCTTTGTTCAACTTTTTGAAGCCATTCTTGTCGGCATTCTTGTCGGCATTCCCGTCAGCAAAGACCTGCCAGACAATAAACTGAATCGAATTCCTGGAATTAACTACGAGCACAAAATCAAGGACGGACGTTGGATTCGCATCAAAGTCGCATGGCTCGAGGGGTACGCAGTCATTACCGTGTACCAAATCTGAGGAGTAGCATGAACACGATCTTAAATGAGACTCGAGTGACCTACACATACACCAACAAAAACGGTGCGACGGTTATCATCAAAAATGTTCCTGCGAAGTTTTTAAAAGACGAATTTGGCAACGAGCACGAAACCTATGCGTTTGGTGTGGCGATGCGCCTTGAAGAACTGTGCAACCGAGCGTTTGAAATAGACTCGAGCGACGGTGTGATGCACGAACTCGAGTTTTGAAGTTTTACAAAACCCAAAATTACCGTAATTCTGCTCGAATATTTCTTCCAGCTTTCCGTGGTTTTAAGGTCACAATCACATCAAACCCCAATGCCCCAGCCTGTTCAACCAAAGACCGAACCTCGAGATTGGCGTCTTCCTGTTCGCGTTGATGCACCCGTCCTCGAGAGACACTTAAATTCTGACTGACTTCCGCCAGCGTTTGACCACGTTCCGCTCGAGCGAGTGAAAGGAGTTTTCCAACGCTTCTGACCGTCACTTCGGTCTGAACTGTATTTTGAATGTCTGCGGCAGTCCAATTTTTGGCTTTGGTTTTTCGATTTGTTTTGAGAATACCCGTCTCGAGTTCTTCTGGACTGATTTCTTCCAGAAGTGCTTTCAATTCCGGTCCGATTTCACCTTGAAGCTCGAGGTTTTTTGCTTTTTTCATGATTCCTCCCTAAAGATTTGTTTTCCAGCTTTGTACGCTCGGAAAATAGTAGCGACCTCTTCAAGTTTGTTGGCGTTGGGTTTGTCGTCTGGTTTGATCTCGGCATTTATGCAAAATGCCATGTCGTCAGCAATAAACAAATACACCCGCACACCACCTTTGATTCCACCTCGAGATCGGGTTTTGAGTTCCCAGAACGGCAGTCCAATCAGTTTTTTGAGGTATCGGCTGGAAAAGTCGTTTTGGTGAAAATCACTGAGCATTTCGATACTGGCATCAACGGCGTTCTGGTGTCCTGTTTCGGCGAACTCGAGCAGGTTTTCGATCAAGAGCGGATGTTGAGCGTTCAAGCGTGATGGAAGGTGTGGGAGACGGAGAACGATCATTGGGGATAGGCTAATGCCCTTTTTAAAACTTGTCAAGTTAAAGCTATACAAAAACCAGAGCAAACTTCGAGCCGTACCAGGGTTTATGGCGTTTGGCTGTGGGGTACATGCAGCGTTACGAGCAAGCGAATCAACTTGATGTGTTTCCAGAATAGGAAGCTCGAGCGACGGGGCGATACACGAACTCGAGTTTTGAAGTTCTGCAAAACCCAAAATCAGAATTGTGTTTCTCGAGAGTTAAGTCTAGAATTTTATAGTTCGAGCAACTGCCAACGCTGCGCCGTGTTGATAATTCGTGTTTCACGCAAGACAGCCTCACCAGCCGCTTCATGAACATGCCCGCAAACAAAAAGCTTGGGTTGCTTCTCGCGGATGTATGAAACCGCGTATCTCGAGCCAATTCGTTTTCCAGATTTTGTTCGGTCAACATAACCAAATGGTGGACTGTGCGAGATCACCACATCCACGTAAGGAAAATCCCACACGGCAGCTTCTTCGTCTTCATCAATCGTCATGTGCTGCCAGGAAAGCAGCATTTCAGGGCTGTCATACGCTGGAGTCAGGGCAACACCGTGAAACGTTATGCCGCTCGAGTGTTGCCATGTAACGCCATCAATTGGTGTGACACCCCAACGATTCCAACGGTGATTGTCAAAACCAAGATCGTGATTGCCATGAAGGGCTAAAACGGTTGGGTATTTTTCTCGAGTACCCGCAATAAAATTCTCGAGCAACTTGAATTCGGCGGCTGTGTGACGGTATCCAAGGTCTGTCCAGTCGCCAGCGTGAATGAAAATATCGGCTTCTGGTAGAGACTCGAGATTTGGGAATTTATTGTGATGGTCGGAGGTAATTAACACCTTCAATTGTCCACCTCCAACTACGCGAGCTTTTTAAGGATCAAAGTATTACTTTTTGATTTTGAGATGCAATGAATTCAATCATGCAATTCCCGCATATATCGCCCGACAACCATGAATGGCGAAACACGACGCACTGGTGCAATGGATTTTAAAATAGCTGGACCTAAGTCTTTACCTTCCGAATGTTCAAAATCCTTAAAAGCATGAAACTGCCATCTAAATGACGAATTTCTTCAACAACATCACAAACAAACCAAGTACCCGAATTCGGATTCCAATCACTTCTAACATGCGTGTTTGGATCACTAAGTAATTGGTCAAATCCGTGCCTGACAACATGAACACGAAATTGTACTGTTCCAGCGAGATTAGTGTCTTCAGTTTTGTTCATCGTGTTATACAAATATAGCCACAGTTCAGTGTCGCTTTTTTGTGGGAGAGTGCTTACTTGTTTATCGAATGGGAATGCAATTAAGTTTTTTCCAGTCCCCTTCCATTCTTCCAAGAGTTCGGGAAACCAGTCAGGTATTGTGGGGTACATATAACTCATAGGTACTCCTTTTGAGGTTTTAATCTTTCACCTCAAGACAAAGCGTATCACTACTTATAACATTCGTCAATTCCATCTTAAACATATGTATGGGCGACTAAGCAACTATGTTTACATTTTGCAGTTGACTTTTACGAAAACAAGTTGCGAGTTTAAGTGTTATCAAGAAGCGTTTTAGCTCGTTTTCTACGATCTGCGGGGATTTTTTCCAGATTCAGTATTGACTCAGTAAGATCGTCTGGAATTACTAACCATGTACTTAAACCCCTGGACTGCGGATTACCCAAAGGTGTTTCTTCAGTTCCATTCCAGCGCAAAA
>CAXTTL010000143.1:0-12362 GCA_964247135.1 uncultured Deinococcales bacterium
TGCTCGCGGTTGAAGGTCGTGCGGTACAACTCGAGCAATCCGAGGGCGTAAAAGGCGTAATCCTCGAGCATCCCGTCGATTTTGGAAATTCCGTTTTTATGGGTGTGCAGCAGGCGTTCATTTTTGAACAATTCGCGTTTGACAAACGAAACGTTGTCCTCAGCAACCATCAAATAGTCTGCCCGTTCAGTATTGACGACTCGGGCGGCAAGGGCAAAGGCTCTCAACATCAAGCCATTCCATGATGTCAAGATTTTGTCGTCTAAACTTGGTTTGACGCGTTTTTCACGGACTTCAAAAAGTTTTTGGCGACTCCAAGCCAGTGCCTTGCTGACCTCGCTCGGCTCGAGGTCGAGTTGTGAGGCAATCATTTCATTGGACATTGCCCGAGTCAGCACGTTACGGTGCTCCCAATTGCCGTGTTCGGTCACGCCGTAAGCCAGTTCAAACAACCTCGAGTCATCGCCCAGAACGCTGCGAATTTCGGCTTGACTCCAGACGAAGAACTTGCCTTCGACGCCTTCAGAGTCGGCATCTTGGGCGCTGTAAAATCCGCCGCTCGGGTCGGTCATTTCGCAGATCACATACCACAGCGTTTCTTCGGCGATGCGAGAATACTCGAGATTATTTGTGATTTGAAAAC
This sequence comes from uncultured Deinococcales bacterium, assembly GCA_964247135.1. Classification (GTDB taxonomy): domain Bacteria; phylum Deinococcota; class Deinococci; order Deinococcales; family JAAFIG01; genus JANXTZ01. Next base: position 644 of record CAXTTL010000143.1, read on the forward strand.
CGTGAAGGTATGCCACAATCAGTTGCGCGTTGTCGTAGAGCATCTTTTCAAAATGTGGCACCAGCCAGCGTTCGTCGGTGCTGTAACGCGCAAAACCGCCGCCGATCTGGTCGTACATCCCGCCCTTCGCCATGCCGTTTAAGCTGACCCTCAGCATCTCGAGGGCATTCGGGTCTTTGGTGCGGCGATGGTATTGCGCCAGAAACTCGAGCGTGCCAGGGTTGGGAAATTTGGGCGCACTGCCAAAACCGCCGTATTGGGGGTCAAAGTTTCCGCGCATGGTTTCAAAGGCTTGCTCGAGCACGGCAACGTTGATTTCTGGCGCGGGTTTGATGCGCTCGAGCTTTTGCATATGGCTGGTCAGGTCGTTGGCATTTTGCGTTATGTCGTCTCGGCGGTTTTTCCAGGTGTCAGACAGGCTTTGCAGTACCCTCGGAAAGCCTGGGCGACCGTAGCGGTCTTCGGGCGGGAAATAGGTACCGCCGTAAAATGGTTTGCCGTCAGAGGTCATGAACACGGTCATGGGCCAGCCGCCCTGTCCGGTCATGACTTGCACGGCATTCATGTAAACGCTGTCCACGTCTGGGCGCTCTTCGCGGTCAACCTTGATGCAGACAAAATGCTGGTTCATCAGCGCGGCGATGCTCGGGTTTTCAAAACTTTCGCGTTCCATGACATGACACCAGTGACAGGCGCTGTAACCTACAGACAGCAAAATCGGCACGTCTCGGGTTCTGGCGCTCTCAAATGCCGCCGTCCCCCAGGGCAACCAGTGGACTGGATTGTAGGCGTGCTGCAATAAATACGGGCTGGTTTCGTGGATCAGGGCATTGGCAGGGTGGTCGCTCACACTTTAAGGCTACCTGTTTTTGCGAGTGTAATTTGTGCGCTGGCTTGCTCGGGTTTTGCACAGAAAATGACCTGCGCAATATCTTGCCCCAATTAATCTCGAATTTATTGCTAGAATAAATTCAATGTTACCTCTCGAGCGTTTTCACCATGCGGTTAGCACTTTTCTGGCTTCGGGGGACGCAGCCTTCAGCCGCCAGGCGCTGCTCGCCACGCTCGATATCGAAGCCATGACCGTGGCTTGCAAAGCGCTGGCAAGTTTGCTCCCGACGGGTGAAAATTTGCTGCTTTTGGGCATCAACGAACCAGTGCTGTGCTTGACCATCGCCAATGCGCTCAAATGTCCTTTTGTCATGGTTGGCGATTTGGACTTGATCAGTTTTGACGATGGCGAAATTCCAGAATTTGCGGCTCGAGACGATCTGTTGCAACTGGCATTTCATGAGCGCACCTTGGCGGTGGCAAAAACCGCGATTCCAAAAGGCTCGAATGTGATTGTTTTCGACGAATTCCTCGAGCTTGGCACCGAATCGCTGGCGTTGGTGCATTTGGCGGCAAAGGCTGGGGCAAAGGTCTTGGCGGTGGCGGCATTGACCGAAAAAACCCATTTGGGAGCGCGTTCCAGGTTGCAAGTTCAGAATGTGGGCGTGATCTCCTTGGTGCAAATTGCCAAGTCTGGCGATCAGTTGATTCTCGAGCAGCGTTCCAACGAGCATTTTTAGCCGATCAAACGGTTGTCCAAACCAGTGTTTTGCCGTTTTTGATGCGATTTTCTCTGCCGTGCCAAGTTTGAACAAGGTTTTTCTCAGAAGGCGTTAACATTGGGTTAAAGTGTCATTTAGCCTAAAGGTTTTCTGAATTGCATTGGGAAGTGTGTTTGCTTTAGTCTAACCTTTGGTGATTGCTTTTGGGATTGTAAGTTTTTTGAATCGTTTCTCGAGTTAGGGTCTTTAGTGAGGTGAGTGAAAGATGGCAAATGAACAAAAAGCATTCGAGATCAGCAAAGGGGCGTTGCTGCTGCCGCCATTGCCAATCGATGCGCCGATCTTCAAAGGTCTCTCCAGCGCCCTGATTCGCTGGGACATGCTCGAGTCCGACATTTCCTCGAGGGCAAATTTCAGCGGTTTTGCGCTGGTCGAATCACCACTTCTGACGGCTCGAGCCTATTTTCTGGACTCGAAATTCGTTGGCGCTTTTGCGTTCGGCGAGGGCAAGCAAGCCAAACCGCTGACCCGCGAAACGCTGATCTCGAGTTACAGCACCCGCGACACCAATATCAGTTTGTACACCCTGGACCGCTATATCGTCGCCATGCTCTCCAACGCCAGCACCTGGATTCTCGAGTTGGAACGCACCGTGCCTCAGGCTTCATTTAACGCCCTGTTCTCGCAACTTGGGGCGCAACGCCACACGGGGCAATTGGTGGTGCTCGATTTTGATTGGCGCGGCGTGATCACCATGATGGAGGGGCAACCGATCCTGACCAGTTACGAATCGGGCACGGTCACGCTTTATCAACACGAGGCGCTGACCCGAATTGCGATTGAAGCCGAAGACGCAGGCGTCCAACTTGGGGTTTACGGCAAGGGTGAATTTGCCTTGCTCGATCAGAACGCCATTCTCAACGAAGGCAGTTTTGAGGAAGTCGTGCAGACCTGGGCGGAAATCCTCTCCTTCTGCGAGGCTCGCACCGATGCGGCTCGAGGGAAAATGACCTTTGACACCCACTGGCGAGCCGCCAGTTTGTCGCTGGTTGAACGTTATCCCGAACTTGACCCGTTCTTAGATGAGGTCAAATTTGCCGGCAGTAAGTTATCGATGAAACGCCCAAGTCCAAGCGCTTTTGAAGCCTTGATCGCCGCCTATTTGGAAACCATGAAACGCTTGGGGGTCAATCCTGGCGCGTTGTACCCACTGCTGATGCAAATTCGTGACAAGCACCTCAAAATTTGGCGGGCTGCGGGTCTCGAGGTGATCTGCCCATTTTAAAGTTTATTGCCATCCATTTTGGACTTGAAACGTTCCAGACTCAAGCCTCTTTCATTGTTTTAAGCAGCTCGTTGTGGTTTTGGGAGTTCGCATGAACGGTCTTCAGGGATCGCTAGGAAAAGAGCAGTTGTTCAGCCTGCTCTCCTATTTAAAACTGACCACCTCGACGGGTCGGCTCGAGGTGATTTACGGTTCGGAAACCGCCGCCATTTACGTTCAAAACGGTGAGGTGGTCCATGCCGAATCGGGCGTCTTGCAGGGCGAGTATGCGGTCAAACGCATTTCGGGCTGGGCTGGGGGAAGGTTTCAATTCCATTCTGGCGAAATCAGCCCAAAATCGAGCATCAGCGACACGCTCGAGGGGCTGGCGTTGTCCGTTGCGGTGGCGATAGACGAAAAGCGCTCCAACGACGACTTTGGCATTGACTTGGACCGCGTGGTGCGCCTCGCGTCCAAAAACGCCGGTGAGGTCACCTTGAGCGGCGACGATTTGATGTTGCTGCCAAAACTCGGTGGCACCATTTCACTGCGCAGGGCTGGGCTAGAGCTGGGTTGGGCGGAGGCGAGATTGCGCTCTGTGGTGGCTTCGCTCGACGCCCGTCAGATGCTCGAGGCGGTGAATGTCAATCAGCCAGCGCGAAATGCGACCAATTCGGGGGTCACCAGTTCAGGAGTCAACCAGGGCATTTCGACGATTGACCCGCGTTTCACCGCCGAGTTACGACAGAGCTATTCCAAAAGCGTTGGACCTGCCGCCGAATATATCTTTGATGATGTCTGCAACGACCTCAAGATTAACCCTGCCAGCTTGCCTGCCGCACAATTTTCAGATTTTCTTCGCGCTCTGGCGGGCGCCGTCGATGACAGCAACGCTCGAGACCGTTTTGTTCAAGCCCTGACCGAACTTCGTGCCAAGTACCGTATCTAAGCTAAAACCTTATTCAGTCCCGCTCGCGCTGGGAGGCAAACCGTGGCAAACCCATACAGCATTCATCTGGTCGAACCCTTAAGTCCCGAGGTGGCACAACGTGTCGCCAATGAAACCGCCTCTCAATTGGGTGGCACACCCGACAAGCTCGCACAACTCCTGACCCGAAATTCAGGCTCGAGAATCGCCAGGGCTTCGAGCGCCGCCCAGGCGGATCGGGTCGCCGGTATCTTGCGCAAAGCCGGTGTCACGGTGCAGGTGGTCGATCCCGAAGCCATCGAAAATGTCGTCCCTGAAACTCAAAACCTCGAGCCTGCCGCCACTGGAATTCCTCAGAGCCAAATGGTCTCAATTCCAACAATTTCACCCTCCGATCATCAGGTCAATGTTGAAGTCAGTGCCGTTCCTGAAACACCAATCAGCCATTATGATGTGAACGCCGGCTCGAGCAGTTCCTCGAGCGGCGGCACACCCATCGTTCCAGATGAAATTATTCCAGTCGATGAAGCGCCTTACGTGCCACCCGCGACCACCCAAAACCCTCCATCCATGACTGATCTTTTCCCAGTCATGAACTCTTCGATTGCGCCACCAAATGATCCATTTGCCACGGACAGCAAGGACTTGTTCAATCCCGATCCAGTCTCAAATAGCCCGACGCCAGCCAGCGATCCTTTCGCCTCGCCAAGCGCCGAGTCTTATCAGCAAAATGCCAACAAGCCATTTGCCCCGCCAGCTCGAGGCTTATCAAATGCTCCAGCCAACGATCCGTTTGGGGCACCCGCCAACAATCCTTTCGCCGAGCCTGCCCGAAGTGATCCGTTTGCTGCGCCAAAAAATGATCCTTTCGCCGCACCGGCAAACAATCCGTTCGCAGCCTCGAGCGCCCAAGACCCCTTTGCCCCAGCCGCAGGCATGGTCGGGTCCAACGTAGACACGCCGCCGGCATTTGACCCGTTCGCAGCCTCGCAAGCCCCCGCCGCCGTCAGTGAATTGCCGGCACAAGCCCTGAAAGCCCAAAATCGTGGGACGCGCCGCACCAGCGTTCGCGCCCAGTTGCTCAGTTCGATTTTGCTGCCGATCTTGCTGGTCGGTCTGGGCATTGTCTTGTTCTTGGGTTATCAACTCAACATCATTTACCGTGACCAACTGAAAACCCGAGCCATTCAAGCTTCGGCGACGATTGCCGCCCAACAAGAACCCCTTTTTGCCAGGCTGCCAGACCCAGCCGCGTTAAAGACCATCAACGACGGTTCGCAAGCCTTTTTCAAATTGATTCCAGAAGCCGAATTGACCTTTTTTGAAAGCGGCGATCCGAAGCTGGTCACCATGACGCAACTCTCAACCCAGACCAGGACCCCGCTGTCGCCCGAAATCAAACAAGAGATTTCACAAAAAATGAATGTGATTCAAGGTGGCTCGGGTGCTTTCAATGTGGCTGGAGTGGATTACATTGGCGCGATTACCACCATGAAAACACCCGATGGTCAAACGCTTGGCGATATTCACGTGGCGTTCAACACCGCCCAAATTGCCACCAACGTTTTCAACGCCATCGTCCCTTTGCTGCTGGCTCTTTTGATCGTGACCTTGTTTGCGATTGTGCTCGCCAACACCCTCGCCAGTCGTCTGGTACGTCCGATCACCGCCGCCGCCGATCAAGCCAACCGCATCAGCCTGGGCGATCTTGATCGCATCGTCGAAATTCAGACCAACGACGAAATTGGTGATTTGCTCGGCTCGCTCGAGCGAATGCGTGTTTCACTCAAATCAGTGATCGGACGACTTCGCCGTGACCGTTAAACCCAGTATCCTCAAACGTTACGGCTCGAGCTTGTTGTTGATATTGGTACTGGCAGGCGTGGCGTTGGCTGACCCAAGCGGTTCAGCCACCGGCGGCATCAAAGACGTTCCCGCCGAAGTTGCGGGGCAACCCAGCATCAACGAGATTGCGCAAAGTGTCGGTCAATCCCGTGTTGCCCTGAATATTCTCTGGACCATGATCGCCGGTTTTATGGTCATGTTCATGCAGGCAGGGTTTAGCTTGGTCGAAATGGGTTTCGTTCGTACCAAAAATGCCGCTAACACGGCTTTAAGCGTGCTTTTAACGTATGGCATCGGTGTTTTAGGGTTTTTTGCAGTGGGTTTTGGTTTGCAAATGGGCGGTTCTGCGGGATTGTATCCGCAAATTGGTGGTACTGAAAATTTAAATCGCCTCATTGGCGTTGTGATCGATGGCAACACCTGGGGTTTTTTGGGTGGCAGAGGCTTTGGTTTGGCAGGTAATAGCTACGATATTTCAACTTTTACCCTGTTCTTCTTTCAAAGCGTCTTTCTTGCCGCCGCCTTGGCGATTCCCACCGGCGCACTCGCCGAACGTATCAAAACCAGCGCTTTGGTGATTTATGCCATTGTCGGCAGCGTGTTGATTTACCCAGTGTTTGCCAATTGGGCTTGGGGGGGCGGCTGGCTGGCAACCCTCGGCGTCAACCTGGGACTCGGACACGGTTACGTCGATTTTGCGGGTTCTGGCGTGGTTCACTTAACCGGCGGCGTGATGGCGGTCATGGGCATTTTGGTGCTTGGACCGCGCATCGGCAAATACGGACGAGACGGCAGTATTCGCAGTTTCAAAGCCCATAATTTGCCCTTGGGCATATTGGGTACTTTTATTTTGGCTTTTGGCTGGTTTGGTTTTAACGCCGGTTCGACGCTGGCAGCCACCGACGTGCGATTTGCCGTGGTTGCCGTTTCAGCCATGCTCTCGAGCACCGCCGGCATGGTGACCGCCTTGGCAATCACTTGGGCATCGAGCGGTAAAGTCGATGTCGGAGCCATTTGCAACGGAATGCTGGCTGGACTTGCCGCCAACACGGCTTGCGGCGCATTTATTGGTGCGCCCGCCTCTGTGGTGGTCGGCGCGGTCGCCGCAATTGTTTACGTCTTCGGCGCTCAATTTATCGAAACCCGACTGAAACTCGATGATCCCGTCGGCGCCGTTGCCGTGCACGGCTTGGCAGGCTTGTGGGGTGTTATCAGCGTCGGGATTTTTTCGGATGGCACCTATGGCAACGGCATTAACGGCGTCACCGGTGGCGTCACCGGCATGTTGTACGGCGATTACAATCAAATGCTCGCGCAATTGATTGGGGTGGTTGCCAATCTATTGTGGGTTGGTCTGACCAGTTTCGCCTTGTTTCGTCTGATTGATGCCGTTATTGGAATACGCGTGAAACCAAATTTTGAAATCGAAGGTTTGGACTATACAGAATTGCTCGCGCCCGCTTACGAAACTGCCGACGAAGCGACCGAAGAGCCACTGGCGCTGCCTTGGTCAAATTGAAAATAGTCTAAAATAAGAGTTTTTGATGCTGACGCGAAACCATTTCGTGTCAGTTTTTATTTTGTTTTCATTTCTAAAAAGTTCAATGGTACAAACCTCAAAAATGACATGTTTTTTTGTAAAGTAACATTGGTTCGGGTTAAAACCATTTACAGAAGTGTGCAGTTTAAAGCTGTCTTTGACAATGATTTTGAGAAAACGTTGATCCATTTTAACCCGAATTCTGAGTTGGACTAACCCAGAACCTCGAGGAAGATTCTCATCCCGAATTGACGTTAAAACAATTGGTAGTGGCAACAAACGTACAAGATATGCCAGGCTTAATTTCTATGAATCTCGAGTATTTGAAGCAATTACCGATTCAATTTAAAACTTTCCTTTATTTATTTTGTAATAAAAAGTAAAGAATTCGAGTAATACAGTATTTCTAGGTTCAACAATGGTTATTGAAATTTTTGTTGTGCCCACGGGAGATATGCATGAAAAAATCGAACATTTTTGCCACCACTTTATTTGCAGCCCTCGTCTCGAGCGTCAGCGCTCAAAGCTTTCAAATCATGGCTCCCTGCACCGCCGGTTGCTCGTGGGACGTTCAAGCGCACGCCATTGCCGACACGCTCAAAGCCGAGGGTTTAGCCTCCTCGGTCGAGGTCTACAACCTTCCAGGGCAAGCGGGCGCTTTGGGCTTAGAGAAACTGATGAAATCGAGCGGTGACATGTTTCAATTGATGACGATGGGCGTCGGTACGGTCGGTGGCACGCTGCTGAACAAAAGTCCGGTCAGCTTGCTCGACGCCACGCCAGTCGCCAGGCTCGCCGCCGATTTTGAAGTCTTGTACGTTTCAGAAAACTCGAGCATCAAATCGATTGGTGACTTAAAAAACGTGATCCTTTCTAAACCAGAATCGCTGACTTGGGGCGGCTCGAGCGCGGGTGGCACAAGTCACATGATGGCAGGCATGATCGTCAACGCCTTTGGTGGCGACCCGAAAAAAATCAAATACGTCCCCTCGAGTGGAAACTTGCAGGCGGCAAACGCCGTGTCCAACGGCGAACTCGGCATTGCCACGGGAAGTTACACGGTCTTAAACGAGCTGATTGCCGCCAAAAAAATTCGGACGCTCGGCATCAGCTCGAGGTACAAAGTTGCGGGTTTGGATATTCCCACCTTGATCGGGCAGGGTTTAAATGTTGAATTTGTCAATTGGCGCGGTGTAATGGCACCTCCAGGCTTGTCTGATCGTCAACGTTCGCAATTACAGCGCCTGTTTGGGCGTATGGTTCGCAGTCAAACTTGGTTGGAACAAATCAAAGCCAACAAGTGGATCAACTATTATCAGGGTGCAGAGAAGTTTAGCGGTTTTCTGAATGAACAATATGGAACGGTTGGCTCTTTGTTGCGCAGCTTGGATATTTTAAAGTAATTAAACAATGCTTTTGATTAAGCAACAATCAAAAATAAGAAAGGAACGCCTTTTAAAAGCGTTCCTTTCTGCGTTCAAAAACTTAATTGCGTTGTTCGGCTCGGGTTTGAAGTTCGAGGATCAAATCTGTTGTGCCCAGGATGCCTCGGTCACCTTTGCCGTGTTCGCGCACGCCAACCGAGTCGGCTGCCACTTCCTTGTCGCCAACCACCAAAATATATGGCACTTTTTGCAGTTCGGCGCTGCGGATTTTGGCTTGCATCCGCTCCGAGGAATCATCGACCTCGACCCGCAATTTGGCGGCTTTCATGGTTTTTGCCAGATCGTTGGCGTACTCGAGGTGACGGTCTGAGATCGGTACAATGATGGCTTGAACTGGCGCGAGCCAGACTGGAAAATTGCCCGCCGTGTGCTCGAGGTAGAGCGCAAAAAACCGGTCAAAACTGCCCATGATCGCACGGTGAATCACGACTGGCGTCTCTTTCTCGCCGCGCTCGTTGGTGAACTCGAGGTCAAAACGGCTCGGCACAATAAAGTCGAGTTGGTTGGTGGCAATCGATTCTTCCTTGCCGACCACGGTGCGCAGTTGAACATCGAGTTTTGGTCCGTAAAAGGTGGCTTCGCCGATGCCCTCGACGTAACTCGCACCCGTCTCCTCGAGTGCCGCGCGAATCGCGGCGATGCTTTCGTCCCACTGCGGTCCTGGCTCGCCAAATTTTTCGGGATTGTTCTCAAAATCGGGCAGGGAGAGCCTGAACCAGTAATCAGAAATTCCAAAGTCGGTATAAACCTCTTTAAAGAGTTCGATTACCTTGATAAATTCGGCTTTGACTTGCGACTTGGAGCAGTAAATGTGCGCGTCATTTTGGGTAAAACCGCGAACCCGAGCCAAACCTGAAAGTGCGCCCGAAAGCTCGAAACGGTAGACCGTGCCAGCCTCGGCATAGCGCACGGGAAGGTCGCGGTAAGACTTTGGTCGAGCCGCAAAAATCATGTGGTGGTGCGGGCAGTTCATGGGTTTTAAATAATAATTCTCGCCCTCAATCTCGATGGGGGCATACATGCCATCGCTGTAATAGGGCAAGTGACCGGACTTGTGATACAGCGCCTCTTTGGTGATGTGCGGCGAGATCACATAGTCGTATCCGTGTTCCTGTTCCTTTTGGAACATGTAATCCTCGAGGCGCTTCCTGACAAACGCGCCCTTGGGCAACCACAGCGGCAAACCCTGACCAACCTCGTCGGAAAAGGCGAACAAATCCAGTTCCTTGCCCAGCTTGCGGTGATCGCGCTTTTTGGCTTCCTCTTGCTGCCACAGGTAATGCTCGAGTTCCTGGGCGGTGTTGAACGCCACGCCGTAGACGCGTTGCAACATCGGATTTTTTTCCGAACCGCGCCAATACGCGCCGCTGGTGGCGGTCAGTTTAAAATGCGGCGGAATTAAACCCGTGCGCGGAATGTGCGGACCACGGCACAAATCGGTGAAATCTGCCTCCGAGCCTTGGCGGTAGAAGGTGATTGCTTCATTGTCGGGCAGCCCTTCGATCAATTCGGTCTTGTAACGGTCTTTGCCCTCAAACGTCGCCAGCGCCTGCGCCCGTGTGACTTCAAAGCGACTCAAGGGCAAATCTTTGGCAATAATTTCACGCATTTTGGCTTCGAGTTGCTCGAGTTCCTCAAGTTTCAGTGGTTCTGGCAAATCAAAATCGTAGTAAAAACCGTTCTCGATGACCGGACCGACACCCATTTTGATGCGGTCGCGGGCAAAACCTTTATTTTCGTACAACTCGAGGATCGCCTGCGCCATGACGTGCGCCAGCGTGTGCCGCGCCAGGTCAATCGCCTCGGCAGGTTTTTTGGTCGTGATGATTTCAAGCGTCGCGCCGTCGTGCAACGGTGTGAAAATATCGATCAGTTTGCCGTTGAGTTTTGCGCCAATCGCGTCTTTGGCGAGCCGAGGACCGATCAATGACGCGGCGTCAAAGGCATTCGCGCCGGCTGGAAGCTCGAGTTGCTTGCCGTCTGGAAGGGAAATAAACATGTGAAAACCTCAGTTTCTCGAGGGTGATTTGCTGCTGCTTGGGGTCAATATGTAGACCCAGACCGACATCTTTCAACACGCGCGAAATCAGACCCCCCAAGGGGTTCGCGTGGTGAATGCGGTCGTGCACAAGAGGCTCGAGAGTTGTTTCATGGTTTTTTTGAGGCACGGATACTTCATTCCGTGGCTTGATTGCAGTTTAGCACAAGCCGTCGTTTGGCTGAATCTGCCAAATGACGGCTTGTCGGGAACTTTCACGCGCCTTTGTCCGTATGATGTGACTGAGCATGAATCCCAACAAATCCGCAAACAATCAAGCACAACCAATTGAACCACCCGAGCTTGAGGTATTCTCAAGCGATATGGCACGCCACCCGCACGCCGTAAAATCTGATCCGCTGGGCGCTCGAGGTCGTTTGATTTTTGGATTGCTGGTCGGTCTGACGGCAGGAACCATCAGTTTTTTCTCAGTCTCGAGTTCGGTTATTTTGAGTGTCATGATCGCCTGGGACGTCGGCACATTGTTTTTCTTGGGTTTGACGTGGCGGGTGATTTTTAAATCAAACGCAGACATGACCAAAGCCAGAGCCACCAGCGAAGACCCTGGGCGCTACGGGGTTTTTGTGATTGCCATCGGCTCGAGCCTGGTCAGTTTGTTCGCAGCGGTGTTTGTGCTGCACGGCAAAAAGGACATGGTCTCGGCGAATCTGGTCGGACTGCTGGATACCCTGGCGGTCGTCGCAGTCGTGCTTGCCTGGATCATGACGCATACCGCCTATGCCTTGCGTTACGCGCGGTTGTATTACAGTCCACGAAACGGCGATCCTGAAGCGGGTTTGAAATTTCCTGGCGATGAAGCCCCAGACGACCTGGATTTTGCCTATTTTTCGTTTGTCTTGGGCATGGCATTTCAGGTGTCCGATGTTTCGATCACCTGCAAGCGCATTCGCAGGGCAGTCTTGTGGCACAGTTTGCAATCGTTTTTGTACAACACCGTCATCCTGGCGTTGTCGCTCAACTTGTTGTTCGGTTTGTTCAGCACTTGAGAATCGTGGCTCGGCTCGAGGTGTGAATCAGTCTCTAGGCTTAAACTGATGCCATGCGTTTACTTTTATGCCTGTGCCTCTCGGGTTTGTTGTTCGCCT
>CAXTTL010000144.1:0-12346 GCA_964247135.1 uncultured Deinococcales bacterium
GGGCAAGGTGGGAGTATTTCATCTTCAAAAAGTTTACCGCTTTGAGTCCTCAAGAACATCCGTAAGCTATTGCCCCTGTCCCAAGGAAAATCCTGGTTCCCCATCGAATGTGCACAAATTTTCGGTTTTGATGAAGTCAAGACCCTCGAGGGCGACCCTGCCCAGCAAATGCACGATGTCTTCATGCGAGATCGCCAAACCTTCAGGGACGCTAAAACGCCCACGCCAGTGATCGGTGCGAAACGTTTCGGGGAAACCGCCGGGCCAGACTTTGACCCCTCGGTTGGTAATCATGGTCAGCTTCAGATGATCGAGGTTACAACGCTGCAACTGCACTGCCAAATCCTCGGGGGTTTGACCGCGCCAATTGACAAAAACATCCACGCCCACCGTTTCTTTGCGGGCGGGCAATTTACGCTCGAGCTTGACAGGCGCTTGATGATCTGGATTGATAGCAGCGAAGTGTGTTACGGGCAAGTGTTGCGGCTCGAGTCCAAGGTTTTGGATAATCGCATCGGCGAATTCTTGGGTGCCGACTTTTTGGGCACTCGAACCTGGTTCAAAAATATCAGCGGTGTGGGTTCCCTGCTCAAGGGTTAAAAGCCAAGCGTTTTTGATTTTCGCGGCGACTTCGGGTTGACCAATATGCACCAGCATCAAAACGGCGGCATTGAGTAAACCGCTCGGATTGGCAATGTTCTGCCCAGCGATATCGGGGGCGCTGCCGTGAACGGCTTCAAACATGGCGACGCTATCGCCAATGTTGGCGCTGCCCGCCAAACCGACGCTGCCTGTCACCTCGGCGGCAATGTCTGAAAGAATATCGCCGTACAAGTTTGGTGCGAGGATCACATCAAAACGGTCTGGATTTTCGGCAAGCCGCGCCGCACCGATGTCCACAATCATGTGATCTTTGCCGATCTCTGGGTACTCGGCTCCCAATTCGTCAAAAACCTTGTGAAACAAACCGTCGGTCAGTTTCATGATGTTGTCTTTGGTCACGCAGGTCACATGTTTGCGACCGTGCCGACGGGCGTACTCGAAGGCGTAACGCACGATTCGTTCTGTGCCTGGTCTCGAGATCAGCTTCAGGCATTGCACGACCTCATCGGTTTGACGGTGTTCGATGCCCGCGTACAAATCCTCTTCGTTTTCGCGCACGATCACCAGATCAATCTTTTTATGCTTGGTCGCCACAAACGGCGCGAAACTCTGGCATGGACGAACATTCGAGTACAAACCAAGGGTTTTGCGAATCGTCACGTTCAAGCTTTTAAAACCACCACCTTGAGGCGTGGTGATTGGGCTTTTGAGAAAAACTTTGGTGCGCCTTAAACTTGCCCAACTGCTCGGTTCGATGCCGCTCGAGTGTCCAAGTTCGTAAATGTCTTTGCCAATGGCAATTTCCTCAAATTGCAATTCTGCGCCCGCCGCCTCGAGGATGCGCAGGGTCGCCTTCATGATTTCGGGTCCGATACCATCGCCGTGAGCTACCGTAATGGGAGTTTTCATTGCCTCGAGAATAACGATTTCAATGTGTGGTAAATCCTATTTTAGTCCTGTTTTTTTTGGGTAACTTTTGAGGCAACCTGGGAGGGTCTTGCTGTTGTGACAGACCAAATTGGTATTTCGGCATGAACTTTTGGCGCATCTCGAGCTTCAAGGTAGACTCTACGGCGTGCCTGAAATTATTGCCGTAACCAAAACCGCTGACATCCTCGAACAATACCGCGACACTCCCGTCGGGCATTTACTCGAGTATCACAATTTAAACCGCACTTTTGACCGTTTTGAAAAAGCCGAATTGCTGGTCGGGATGTGCATGGACAACCGCAAGCAATTGCGCCTGCCCGACAATTTTGCCTACGTGCTGCGAACAAGCGGCGCGAACATGCGTCACAACGAATTTCGGGTTTCGTTTGCCATTGGCGTCGGCGGTGTCAGCCACATTGCCTTGGTCGCCCACACCAACTGCGGCATGGTGAAACTGTCTGGGAAATACAATGCCTTTGTGCGCGGCATGATCGACGTGGCGGGCTGGGACGAGCAACGCGCCAAGGATTATTTCTTTCAGTACGCGCCCTTTTTCGAGATCGAGGATGAGGTCGAATTCGTGCTGCTCGAGTCACAACGCTTGAGGGATCGTTACCCGAAAGTCAACGTCGTACCACTTTTATACAAAGTCGAGGACGGTTTGCTGTATCAAATCACACCTTGAAACTGCATCTTGAAAAACCGTCACTCGAGCCAATGGGCTTGAGTGACGGTTTCATTGGGCGGGTTGCGTCTATCCAACGCCGTCAAAAATCGGTAATTCCTGCGCGACCTGCAACTCGAGTTTGGGTTTGCCTTGGCTGAATGCCGCAATCCTGGCGCAGACTTTTGCGCCGGCACGCAGGATCAGTCGCTCGAGCGCTTGGACGGTGCCGCCGCTGGCAACCACATCGAGCACGATCACGACCTGTTTGCCTTTAAGATTTGCGGCGCGGTTGGAATCGAGCCACAATGTTTCACCCACGCCCAGGGTCATGCTGGCGACCTCTTGAATCAGCGGATCGTTCATGTACGGACGGCGGCGCTTGCGGGCAACCTCATAAGGCAGTTTTGAAATTTGCGCCAAATCGTGGACCAGCGGAATGCTCGAGGTCTCGCAGGTGAACAAGACTTCGGCGCTCGTGGGCAGCAGCTTTTGCAATTCTAGCGCGGCGGCTTCGCACAGCTCGGTATCGCCCAAGAATTCGACCAGCGGCAAGCGGCGGTTCGATGCCAGACGAACCAGCGGCACGTCGCGGGTGACGCCACCGATGGTCAAAGAAAACGTTTCGGGCAAAGTTGCTATGCTCATAAAACCTCCAAAAAAAGTTGAGGGTTTCAGCCTACTCCCAACTCGAGGTTCTGGGTATGATTTTAAGGAATGTTTGTTGCCGCCCGAGCCAAAGCTGGGCTTGTCGGTCATGAATTTGGCAGGTCAGTGCTGCGACGTTCCCCTGAGCCGACTCACAACGAGACGACCACTTTCTTGGCGGATACGCCCTTTCTTTGAATCTCCAGTGCGGATTGAACGTACTCGAGACCCTTTCCAACGGTCTGAGGTTCTGGGACGGCGAGGTAGCGGTGGTCCGCCAGAGCTTGGGGCAGGAAATCCTGGTAGACGATTTTGCCGACCTCGTTGTCCATTAAAGTGTTGGCGTTGATGAAGTTCGAGCGTATGCGCCTGATTTGGAGTTTCGCCAGCAGTGACGCCTGCAACAATCCCAACCGAAGAAGCAACAGCGGAAGCTGCAAGCTGATGCCTCGCTGAGGAAGGCTGGCAAAAGAGACGGGTGGGCTTGCCATTGAGACGAATTTGTTCCCATTGCAGGCGTGAACAATGTCTGCACAGAACGCCGCCGACCCTGCTCCGATGGCGAGTGCCCCCGCAATGGTCTTGCCTTTGTACGCCCCAATGATGTCTTTGACGACGGTTTTGCTGTGGTAATCAAAGACTTGGCTTGCGCCCAGTTTTTTGACGTACTCAAAATTTCGTGGTGAACAAGTTGTGATGACCTCGTATCCGGCAGCCACGGCAAGTTGAATCGCATTGCTGCCAACGCTGGTCGAGCCGCCCCAGACGAGCAGCGTTTTGCCCGTGGCTTTTGAGGTTGCACACGGGTACTCGAGCGCCAAATGGTCTTTCTGGAACAAGCCGCAGGCGGCGGTGGACAGTGCCAGGGGCAGGACGGCGGCATTCTCGTAGGACAGGGTACTGGGGATCGCCGCCGCCAAATGCTCGAGGACGACGCTGTACGTCTGAAAAGCCCCCTCCGCCGCAGTATTTCGCTTTTTATCGGTTCCCACGCCAAAACCCAGAACCCGGTCGGATACCTGAAAACGGGTGACGGCATTGCCGACCTCGGCGACCTCGCCCGCAAGATCGGTGCCCAGCACGGCTGGATATTTGAGATGCGGGGCGAACAAGTTGCCGAGGTCTTGCAGTATCCAATCGAAAGGGTTGATCGCCACGGCGTGGTTTTTGACGACGATCTCGTTTTCGCGCGGGGGCGTGTAAGGAGCGGCTTTAACCTCGAGTTTGGACTTGCTTGCGTTGAGCCAGGCGGCAGTGTTGGTTGGCATAGGGTTTTCCTTTTATGGGGCTGAGGTGAATAGTTAAAACGAAAACGGCGAGGGCAGATCACTCGGGGGCAATCCTCGAGGTCTTCACCTTTTTTCCAATTGCGATTGCTGCACGCACAGACCCTCCAAATACATACTGGGGTGTAGCCTACCCCCAACTCGGGCTTCTGGATCGAACTCAAAAAACGGTTTGTTGACGCTCGAGTCTCGACTGGGCTTTTGGGTCATGGGTCGGCAGGAAAATGGTGGGTCACTCGCCGGCGAAGGTAAGGATTTTGGCGTGCGTGGCGCTTTGCTGGCTGGCACTCGGACCGACACCGTCAATCCAATCCTCGAGCAAGCCGTCTTGAGAATATGCCGTGTCACCAGCCAAGAAGTAATTCAGGTCGCCGTCTTTCACGATCACGCTTTGATGAAAGTCGGTGTGCCCGGGCGTCGGCACAATCAGCACATCGCCGGCTTTGGTCAGGCGTTGATGGCGCTCGAACGATCCAAATTTTTCAGGCTCGAGGTTGGTAAATTCGGGTTTCCAATTCCGTTGCCAACGTTGCGGCGTGTAACCGTTCAGCCGTCCGACAATCCCACTGGCTTGGGCGTACTCTCGCCGACTGGCGATGATTCTCGAGTGAGGAAAGTCTTTGATGCCGCCGTCGTGGTCAATGTGCAAATGGGTCAGCACCACCGCACGCACATCTTTTGGGGTGATTCCCAGCCGCAGCAGTTGCGCCCCGATCTCCTCTTCGGGTTGGACGTGTATTTTGGCGGCGAGCGCATGAAACGGATGTGGAATTCCGGCGGGGCGAGCGTGCGTATCGCCCGTGTCAACCACAATCACACCCTCGGGATGCTCGATGACGTAACAGTAAATCGGAAGTTTTTGGGTCCATGCAGGTTCGGTCAGGGTGCGCATCAACCTCGAGAAACGGGGGGTGGTCTGGGCGCGAACTTGGCTGGGTTTGATTTGAACGTATCCGGTGCTGATGGCATGAACTTTCATAGGTCATAGCCTAAAGGTAAGCTGGTGCAAATGGAGACTCAAATTGGAAGTAGAAAAAACCTCTCCGTCAATCGTGCTCAAGCCGCCGCCCTGCTCGAGCAAACCACGCTTTTGATCCTTGCGCCGTTCGTCAAAACCGAACGCAGCGCCTCGAGCGTGGCGGCAGAATTGGAAATGCCGCTCAACTCGTTGATGTACCAAATAAGGCGTTTGCTCGAGCTTGAACTGCTCTGCATCAGCCGCAGCGAATCTCGGGCGGGACGGGCGATCAAGTATTACCAGGCGGTTGCCAAAGTGTTTTCGATTCCGTATCAACTCACCCCAGCCGAAACGCCAGAGGTGCTGCTGATGGAGGAAACCATGCCCAGGCAAAAGCGTTTGATTCGCCATCTGGTGCGTGCCAGCCAAGAGGTGCTCGATCAACGCGGCGAATCGGTCTGGGGGGTGCAGGTTGCCCTCGAGGCTGATCGGTTGGTGGTCCGTAACGCGGTCGGACCGGATTCGGATTGGAATTTTTTAGACCCGACCGCACCCGCCATTTTGGATTACTGGGCAGAGGACATCCAACTCGAGTTTGCAGACGCCAAAGCGATGCAAGCCGAACTGTGTCACCTGATCGAGCGCTACCGAGCCAAATCTGGGCGGCGAGGTTACATTATCCACGCGGCGATGGCACCAAACACCCTCGAGCCTTAACTTATTTTTTCAGGTACAACGGCAAATGACCCAGCGAGATCACATCGTCTCGAGCGTCGCCCTCGGTGAACACGGTGAGCGTTGCCACGACCTTGCCGCCGATTTCTTCCATCAGGCTGCTGAGGCTGCGCAAGGTGCCGCCGGTGCTGACCACATCGTCGATGATTGCCACATTTTTGCCGTGAATGATGTCCACGTCAAAACCGTCGATCACCAGCAATTGCGGTTTGCCGGTGGTGATCGAAACGACTTCGCGTATCACTGGGGTTTTCATGTACGGCTTGGCGGTTTTTCGCGCCACAATGTATGGTTTGCCGGTGATTCTCGAGATCACGTGCGCCAGCGGCACGGCTTTGACTTCGGGCGTGATCAGCACATCGACGTTGCTGGGTAGTTTTGCCGCCAGCAGTTTACCCGCCTCCTCGGTCATTTGGGTATCGCCGAGAAGATTGAACAGTGCCACGCTGACGCCAGGGGCGACTTCGATGATCGGCAAGTTACGGCTGATCGAACCAATTTGAACGCGATGGGTTTCCACGGTGGTTGATTGTACCTTGTTTTGAATGAATGCCCTACAAAAAGCTTAAGGATTCGCACAATCCATTGCGAATCCTCGAGCTTCAAAAATGCCAAAACCTATTTGTTCAAATCTGCCAGATCACGTTTTGCGCGTTCCAAATCAAGTTTGTCGGCGGCGTCGCGCGGCTCGAGCTTCACGGCAATCTCGAGTTGGCTTTTGGCGGCGGCTTTGTACTTGTCGCGGTTCAAGAGCAGCAAAGCGTGGGCGTATTCGACGCGGTGAATGATGATTTTGGGTTCGATGGCGATGGCGCGTTCAAAGAAATTGATGCTCGCACCCTCGTTCGCGCCGTACAACCAACCCACGCCTTTGGCGACAATCTCGGCGTGCCAAAGCCCATAAGACACCATGCACTCGGCGCTGCTGCGGTCGAGATCAATGCAAGTCTCGAGGGCGGATTTGACTTTGCTGCCCAAACCTTGCGAGAGCGCGGCGAGCGTGCCGCGAAGCTGCGAGAGTCGCCCCAGGGCGCGAGCCAGTTCAAAGTAAGCGTCGGCGTACTTGTTGTTGAGTTTGATGGCGTTGTTGGCGTAGGTTTCGGATGTGGCGTAAATGGCTTCCTGTTTGTTGTCGGGCTGGGTGCTGGCGTAAATGCTGTTGGCTTTGGCTGCCAGGGTTTGACCTTCCGCCGTTTGAATGTCGCTGGCAATGCCAGTCGCGCCTTTGAAATCACCTTTGGCGTACAACTTTTGGGCGTCTTGTAAGGGCGTGGCAAAGCTCGAGTTGAGCACCAACATTGCAGCAAACAGCGCGGCAGACAGCAAAATCTTTTTCATAAGGTTTCCTCCAGATTTTTGGACTGAGTTCAGTCTACGATGCTCAAGCCTCAAGTTCAACCCTGCCATTCTCGAGCTTCCTTCGTGCTCGACGTGTCAAATGCCCACATTGGGTCTTTAACTTTTCTTGAGATTTGATTTTCTTGATTGCTCTCGAGATTGTCGTGCGACCTGGGTTTGTCTGCATAAAAATGCTGTATATTCATTTTTACTTATGCTTTCCAAAGAACAGCGTCATAAACGAATCGAAGACATTGTGTCCAGGGAATTTGTCCAAACCCAAGCCGAACTGGTCGAACACCTCGAGCGCGACGGCGTGATGGTCACGCAGGCGACGGTCAGTCGTGACATCACCGAGATGCGCTTGGTGCGCCTGCCAATGGGCAAGGGCAGACACCGTTATGCACTCGCGCCGTTAAGCCTTGCCAGCGATGTCATGGACGAGTTAAAAATGCGTTTTAAGCAATTTGTTCACGACGTTGACCGCGGCGAAAATATTTTGGTTTTAAAAACCACCGACGGTCACGCCATCGGTGTGGCTTACGTGCTGGATCGCCTGTTCCGCGACGACATTGTCGGCACAATTGCTGGGCAAGACACGATTTTTGTCACGGCTCGCACGGTTCTGGCGGCAACGGCGCTTTTAGAGGAATTTACCGAACTGATGATGTAAGCAGTACATGTTCCTGATGATGTAAGCAGTACATGTTCCTGATGATGTAAGCAAGACATGTTCATGGAATATTGAGCCTCGAGTTTACATTGATGGGTACGGGTTAGACTTTGGTACGGGGTTTTCATGATGTCAGACATCACAATCACAGACACATCTGGCGTCATGCTGGGCGGTCGTTACCTGCTGCGCGAACCCGTCGGCGAGGGCGGCATGGCGGTGGTCTGGCGAGCCTACGACACGCATTTAAAGCGCGATGTCGCTTTAAAGCTGCTTCATGAACACGTGCTGCCCGTGGACCGCGAACGTTTCGGGCGCGAGATTCGCACCCTGGCGCAAATCTCGCACCCTGGCATCATCGGCATTTACGACCTCGGCGAGGATGCGGGTCGGGTGTTCTTCACAATGGAATTACTCACCGGAGGTTTGATCTCGAGCATCGGACCGCTCGAGGACAGCGCTGAAGACTTTGAACGCTTTTTGAGTGTCGCCTGCGAGGCGGCGGACGCGCTGGCGCACATTCATGCCAAAGGGATCGTGCACCGCGACCTGACCCCGCGCAATATCCTTTTGGACAAAGACTTTCACCCTCGGGTCATGGATTTTGGACTGGTTTACGTCTCGGACGCCACCAGGGATTTGACCCGAACCGGTTACACGCTCGGCACACCGCAGTACATGGCTCCAGAACAAGCCAGGGGCGGCGTGGTCGAAGCCGCCAGCGACCTCTACGCCTTTGGGGCGGTGCTGTACCGCGCCGCCACCGGACGCGCCGTGTTCGAAGCCGACAACGACCAGGGCGTGCTCTACCAACACGTCTACGAAAAACCCAAAAACCTCGAGCAGGTCAATCCAGCCGTGCCGAGCGCGATCTCGAAGGCGGTCTTGCAATTTCTCGAGAAGCAATCTGGTGATCGTCCGGTTTTGGCGCGGGTCACGCTTGAAGCCGCCGCCGAACGGGTCTGGCGCGAGCATGTTCCCGCCCAATTCCGTGGCGGCACGGCGCGGACTGGGGTTCATCCTGGCGGTCCAGCTCGAGCCGATCAATTGAAACCAGCCTGGAACGTCAACCTGCCCGGTGAAATTGCCTGGCCAATGGCGGTGACCGCCAACCGTGACCATTTTGCGGTCGGCACTCGGTCTGGGGTGCTCAGCGTGCTCGAGCTGGCGAGCGGGGCGCGTTACGCCGATTTTCCAAGCCTCGACGAGGTGACCGCCGCCGCAACGTTTGACGGCGAGTGCATCGTTTACGCGGGCTGGGACGGTCTGGTGCGCTGCGTCGAATGGCGCACCGGCGTCACGCGCTGGACCCACCGCACCCGAGCCGAAATTACCGCCGCCCCGACCAAATGGGGCGAAACCTGGTTGATCGCCTCGAGGGACGAACAGGTGCACGCCGTCAAAAACGGCAAACCCATCTGGGCGTACCGAACCGGTGCGGCGATGGCGGGATCGCCGGTCATTTGGGGCGGCGTGTGCTTTGTCTGCGACGAGGACGGTTGGCTTCACGCCATCAGCGCCAACACGGGGACGCTCGAGTGGAAGGTCGAATTGGGCAGCGTGCACGGCACACCCGCCATTTCGCGCCACCCAAGCCAGCCCGAAGATGCCATCCTGGTCGTGCCGACCTGGCACGGCGAGGTTCACGCGCTGCACCTGTCGAGGATTGAAGGTCGTTTGCGCCCGCAAGACGAACCGTTATGGACCTACGACCTCGAGGGTGAAATCTGGGCGTCGCCCGCCATCTGGAATGGACAGGTTTTTTTGGGGTCGTGGGCGAACAAAGTCCACGCCTTAAAACTCGAGACTGGCGACGATATCTGGGAACTCGAACTCGAGGGACGCCTGACCGCCAGCCCAATCGTCTCGAGGGGCATGTTGTACCTGGCGTCCGAGGCGGGCGAGGTGCGCGGCGTGCAAGCCAATTCGGGTCGCGTCTTGTTTGAAGATCAACTCGAGGGCGGCGTGCAATGCACCCCGATCATGACCGATGGAATGCTGATTGTGCCCTCGCTGGACGGAAAAATCCGCTGTTACCGGTAAAAACTCGAGCCGCCCTATTTGCGCCTTAGGCTAAAAATCATTTGGTTTTGGTAACGATGTAAAACGTGTCGCTGACACCACCAATGGTCAACGTATAACCAACCGAATCGTTGTACAGGTTGCTCGAGCTTCCCAACACCCGAATTTTATCGCCCAGTTTCACCATTTTAGGCGTCGATTGCGGACCAAAATACTCGAGGTACTGATCGTTGACATAAACGGTTGCACCATTTGAAGCCGTCAGCGGCGTCGGTTGATTGACGCCCCGCACCGTGATCGTGTTGCTCGAGACGGCAACGCTCGGGTCTGGGTTGAGGTTTAAGACAGGCGTGAAACAAAATTGGTTTGGTTCGGTGTCGGGCGTGCTCGAATTGACTGGCGCGATGGTCAGGGTTTGTTCTGTTGGACAGACTTTGGTCAGTCCAACCGGCGTTCCTGGAGCGCTGTCCACGTTTGGCGCTGGGGCGGGTTGGGTGTTGGCGCTGGGGACGCAAGCACCCAACGTCAACGCCGTTAGCATCAACAACGCATTTTGTTTTGAAATCATCATTTCCTCCTGGAATGCCAAGTATAGCCGCTTGAACCCAAAACCAGCATTGAGCCTGCATTCACAAGTGCCATTTGGCATGGTGCAAATCAAAAAAGTATGCTGTCCCGAGAAGGATTAATCCTCGAGATTTAAGGAGTTTTGATGTTTGACACAATCATTGTTGGCGGTGGACCGGCTGGACTTTCGGCGGCGTTGCATCTGGCGTTTCACAAACGCAATGTCTTGGTGATCGACCGTAAAACTGGACCACTGTTTTACACCCTGACCGAACTGTGGAACGTCCCAGGTTTTGTCGCGCAAACGGGCGTACAAATTCAAAAAACCATGAAACTCGAGGCGGAAAAGGCGGGGGCGAAAATCGTTTCTGGCAGTGTCGCTCAGGTTTCTGGGAAGGCTGGAGAATTTGTGCTCGAGACTGAAAAGGGCGGGCGTTTTGAAGCCAAGACGGTTTTGTTGGCGACCGGCGTGGCGCGGTATCATCCGCTGATTGACGGCGAGTATGAACCGTTTTTGAAGTATGCCGCCAAAGGCAACACGTTTTACTGCCCAGATTGCGAAAGTCCGGAATTGCTCGGCAAAGATATTGTCGTGATCGGCGTGGCTGGCGCAAACAGCGCCGTGTCCGAAGCCGCGCCGCTGGCGGAATTTGCCAAAAGTGTCAGGCTGCTGCTGACGGGCGGCACCGAATTTAAACCAGAATTTGAAGCCAAACGACAAAAACTAAACCTCGAGGTGATCGAGGGTCAGATTGCCAGCGTGGACGGCAAAAAAGGCATTGTGAAAGCCGTGATTCTCGAGGATGGTACTCGGGTCGAGGCGGACGGATTCTACATTTCATCGCCCAAAGTACCGCGATCTGATTTGGCAAAACAACTGGGTTTGCAACTTGCGCCAAAGGGTCACATCAAAACCGGTTGGCGCGGACAGGTCCAACTCGAGGGCGCAGAGGACGGCGAATTTCTGGCGGGGGTCTGGGCGGCGGGCGATGTTCAACCGCAAACCCAGCAGGTTTCAATTGCCGCAGGTTCGGGCAATATTGCTGCGGTCATGATCGATCAGTATTTGCAAAAACTCGAGCCACGGTCATTGGGGCACCAAGCACATCCAGACCACAAAACCGAACTCCAACAACATTAAAACCCAAGTTTTGCTTTTAAACCCGACCTTGATGCAGCTCAACTTAACTCGAGGTAGGCTAAAACCATGAACAAATTGCTGCGATTTTTGAGCCTGTCGTTGCTGGTTTTGATCGTCTCGAGTTCAAGTGTTTCAAAAACTGTCGCCCAACAAGATTGGAAACTGGTCTGGAGCGATGAATTCAACGGCGTTAAAGGCTCGAGCGTCGATTCCAAAATCTGGAAGCACGACCTTGGCGGCGGCGGTTGGGGCAACAATGAACTCGAGTTTTACACCGACAAGACCCAAAACGTTTACCAGGACGGCACTGGAAATCTGGTCCTCAAAGCCATCAAACAAACCATCAAAGACGGCTGCTGGTACGGCGATTGCGATTTCACCTCGGGAAGAATTCTGACCAAAGGCAGGCTCGAGCGTCAGTACGGTCGGTTTGAAGCCCGCATCCGCATTCCGACCGACAAGGGCATGTGGGCGGCGTTTTGGTTGCTTGGCGCGAACGTTGGCACGGCGAACTGGCCTTTGTGCGGCGAAATTGATATCATGGAAAACAATGGGCGCGACCCCAAAACCGTGCGCGGCACCATTCACGGACCTGGCTATTCGGGTGGCAAAGGGATTGGGGCGCCTTACTCGAGCGACAAAAGTTTTAGCGCTGGTTTTCATGTGTACGCCGTCGAATGGGAACCCGAAGTGATTCGTTGGTACGTGGACGGAAACCTGTTTCAAACCCGAACGCCCAAAGATTTACCCGAGGGCGCAAAATGGGTGTATGACCACAACT
>CAXTTL010000145.1:0-12185 GCA_964247135.1 uncultured Deinococcales bacterium
TCCTTCAAACCCAATCCAACCGACGACCTGAGCTTTGAACGACTCGAGTCTTCACCAAAGCAGGGCGTGTTCTTTACAGGACAGTTTTTCAACCAAACCGATCAGAGCAATCATCCTCAAGAAATCACCATTCTGGCAGTCGAATACGCGCCCAGAGCCTTGTCCGGTCAGGTGCTGCTCGAGCCAAATTACAATCCGCGTTGGTTTGATTGGCTTTTTGATTGGTCAAGTCGTCAGTTGGGTGGTAAAGACCCCGAATCAAGTCCTTTGCCCAGAGGGGTCAGGTTCGAGGATTCAAGGGCGTTGAAGTTGAACATCAAACCTTCTTTTGGGGCTTCAATCGCCATACTGACCAGCTCAATCACACCAGGTTTTTTGTGCTCAGGAATTCTTTCAGCCCAAATCTACTGGCAGATTTTAATCAAATACCGACTTGGCTCTGGTGAAGTGCGTTATTACCCAATTCCGACAATATCGCCAATGGCTGCCGATCAACCTCGAGAGACCCCCTTTGGTTTGAGGTGCTAAACAGTGAGCTTGGGATTTGTCCTGAAATAAAATCTGTATGAAAGCGGGTGAATGTCTTGAAATGGTTTTTACTGGTTTTGATTTTTTTGTTTTCCTCCTGCGTTCCAAATTCAAAAGCCTATCCCATGTCGGTCTTCGCGGGGTCTTTTCCTCAAGACCCTCAATCTGGGGATTTACCGATTTGGAAAGCCTCACTCGAGGATTTAGAACCCGTGGCTTTAAAAGCCGTGCAAGGTTTTGATGGTCGTTTTCCTGATGCGTTCACTGTGGATTTGACCGATGCTGCCGAGGCGGAGAAGGGTTTAAAAGTCCATGAGATTTTGGAGTTGAGCATCACGAAGCTTCAAGTCAAAATCACCTTGACCGAAATGGCGGGGCATGTTGCCTTGGGTGTCTTTGACCTGAGACTTGAATCTTCAAACGTCCCAGGGTTTAACTCGTTGGGTGATAATCTTTACAAGACGTTGGTGAGAGCTTTGGACGCTCAATTTCCTCGAGATCGAATTTGATATTTCATTTCCGAATTGGAGCACTGTGAATCGATTCTGTATTGTTGGTATTTTTCTTTTTCTCGTTTCCTGCGCTCCAGCTTCAATCTCGAGCTACGAATTTTCTCTGCCTTCAAACCCTCAACTGTTCTGGGCGGCAACACCTGCAAACCTCGAGTCATTTGTGGTGTCGTTCGCGCAACAGTTTGATCCAAAATTTGCCAATGCTTTCGTCTCGAGCGATCTGTCGGTCAAGGGGTACAACGTTCATGAAATCACGCTCAACCGCAACGCGTACTTTGACACCGACGGCAAACCGTACCGTCTCACGATTTTTGTGGCTTGGGCAGCCAAATCAAGCGATGAAACGTCTTTTATTTTGATGAACGAGGAGAACACCAGCAGTCTGGATTTTCCTGCGAACACGCTGGCTTTCAATTTAAACGAGGCTTTGACCAAAGCGCTCGATGCCAATTTTAAACGTCTATCAAATTGAGGCTGCTCGAGTTTTGGGGGGTGTACATGAAGTTTTTATTGATGCTGTTGATTGTTTTCTTGACCGCCTGCGTTCCAGGTGCCACTTTTTCTGGGAATGCCAAGGTCAATTTCGTTTCCGAATTCACCGGTTTTTTCCCCCAAGACCCGCAAAGCGAAAACCTACCCGTTTGGAAGGGTTCACTCGAGTTGCTCGAGCCTGTGGTGCTCGAGGCGATCAGGTCTTTTGACGTGCAGTTTCAGGGCGTGTTTTCGTTTGACATCACCACGCTGCGCAATGGTGTGCGGGTTCATGAATTGCGCGGTTCGGGTTTGGTCAAAAACAATTTGCAAATTGATGTTTCCGAAACACTCGAGCATGTGGCGGTTGGGGTTTTTGACATGGGCGTCCCGTATCCAAACATTGCGCCAGCCAATTCCGTCGGGGCAAAACTCGAGTCGGCGATAGCGGCGGCGCTCGATGCGAAATTCGAGCGTGATCGTTTTTAAGTTGTTCAAAAACCAAAACGCGGTACACTTCAAACCGTGAGCCTCGAGCCAACAAACCACGACGTTCTGCTCGAGCGAAGCGAGGCATTGAGTTTAACGCTGCCCGAAGCTCGAGTGCGGCGCACCATGAACCTCTCGATCATCGAGGGGATGCCGTCGATGTTTTTTATCAATCTCACGCAAGGTAGCGTCTTGACGGGTTTCGCGCTGTTTTGCGGTGCAAATCCCTTCGAACTTGGCTTACTCTCGAGCGTGCCATTGTTCGGGCAAGTTTTATCGCCGTTTATCGCCTGGTGGGCTGGGCGGCTTGGGCGGCGCAAATTCTTGGCGTTCTGGTTGGCGTTTATCGGGCGCGGTTTGTGGATTCTGGCGGCGATGCTGCCGATGATTGCCCCCAAAGAATCTCGAGCGGGTTTATTGATTTTGATTGTTGCCCTCTCGAGCATTCTGATGGCGGGCAATGGCACGCTCTGGACGGCTTGGATGGGCGATATCGTGCCGCCCAAAGAACGCGGTCGCTATTTTGGTTTGCGCGGCGGCATTCTGGGCGTGGTTGGCACGGTGGCAAGCTTGCTGGCAGGTTTTTTCATTGATGCCACGCCCTCACCGCTCGATTTTGAGGTGGTGCTCGGCGTGGCAATCGGGGTGGGTTTGATCGCGGCAATATTGTTGTTGGCACACGATGAACCCAAAGTGACCACGGTGCGACTGCGGTTAAAGGAGACCTTTACCGTGCCGTTTCAGAATGCCAATTTTCGGCAGTTCATGGTATTTGCCGTGTACTGGACGTTTTCGGTTTTAACGGCAGCGCCGTTTGTGATTCCGTATTTTATCAAGCAACTGGGCATGACCTACACCCAAATCGCCATCTGGACGACCATTGCCAGCATCAGCGGTTTGATCTTCTCGCCGTGGTGGGGACGCATCGCCGACCGTGCGGGCAACAAACCCGTGCTGCAATTGGCAACCGTGTTTTGTGCGGTCTTGCTGCCTGGGTCTTGGATGCTGGCGCAACCTGGCATCATCTTTCCAATCTGGATTGCGGCGGTCTTTGACGCTTTCGTTTGGGGCGCAATCGGACCCGCGCAATTCAACCTCGCCCTCTCGAGCGCCCCGCAGAACAACCGCTCGAGTTTTATTGCCGTCATGAGCGCGGTCACGGGTTTGGCGGGTTTTGTTGGTGGGCTTTTTAGTGGCGTGTTGTTCGATTGGTTCTCGAGCTTGCCCTCTGGCGAGGCATACGGGTTTCACTGGACCAATTACCATTGGTTGTTTTTGTTCTCGGCGCTGCTGCGTTCCCAAGCCTGGCGTTTGTTGCAACCCATGCAAGAACCTGGCGCGTGGCGCGTCCGTGAGATGATCTCGAGGATGTGGTCGTGAGGATTTTGGCGCTCGAGACGAGCACCCCGTATTTTTGTGCAGGTTTGCTCGAGGTTGAGCATGATCTTGAAGTCTTCAAACTCGAGCAAATTGATTTTGTGGATCGCGCCCATGCGGAACTCGGCATCGAAAAAATTCAAACCTTATTTCGAGCGGCAAACCTCGAGCCGAAAGCGGATTTGATTGTGGTTGGCACAGGTCCAGGTTCGTACACGGGCGTTCGCGTGGCAGCCAGTTTGGGGCTTGGGCTGGCGAGGGTTTGGAAAGCTAGTGTTGTGGGCGTGTCCACCCTCGAAGCGATTGCCGCCACTCGAGACGGTGTTGTCGCCGTCAGCTTGGATGCGCGACGCGGGAATGTTTACAGCGCGATTTATCAAGTTTTAAATGGCAAAATTCTCGAGGTTTTAAATGGTGTTGAAAAACGGACGCTCGAGGATTTTCGAGCTTTAATTCCAGAAAACGCCATCAAGCTCGAGGATGCTGCACCAAACCCACTGGTGCTGGCGAGGTTGGGTTTGGAACGTTTCAAACGCGGCGAAACTGAATTGACGCTCGAGTATTTATGATTGCTCGAGGGCGGAAAGTTCTGGGGTTTTGGGATTCATGTTCTCCCAGGAATCCTCGTCGAAGAGTTGCACTTGCTTGCCAAAATCTTGATGGATGCCGCGCTGCACCAAGTAATATGCGAACCCCAGCGCGATAAACGTGGCGATCAAACTTGGGAGATATAACTTGATGTTGGCGTTGGCAATTTGACCGTTAAATTCTTCCGTGCCATATTTTCCAGTCACAATCCGAAAGTTCACCACAAAATTGACTGCACCAAAAATCAGTCCCTCGAGCATCATGACGATGGTGGCGTACTTTAAGCCTTTGACTGTATTTGGGGCGTTTAAAATTTGCTCGAGAAAACCTTGCTTTTCCGGTGGACTCGCTGCGCCCAAACCGACCTTGAGCATAAATTTAAAAAATGGCGTGCCGAGGATTAACGAGCCGCCCATCACGAGCGCGGTCAGAATATGACGGTATGAATCTTTAAGTGCAAACGCTGCGCCATCAATTCTTAAGAATGCCAGCGCCCCACCTGCCAACGCGCCAGAACCCGCCAGCAGCGTGACGGGATTAAAAACTCGAGTTCTCAAAAGATCAATCGCAATGTAGATAACTGGAATCAAGGCAGCAATAATGTAGGTCGTGACCGGACCTAGAATATCCGAAAAACCGATCCCGTGGTGTTTGATATCTCTGCCCAGCAAACTCGGGCTGAGTAGAGCAACTGGAATGGCAAGTGTGAAAATCAAATCCAAAATCAGTTTCTTCAACTGACCTTTTTGCGCGGCAATTTGCTTGGTGGTGGCTTGTGGTTCTGACATGACCTTAGTTTACCGTGCTGGCTCGAGAAGCCCAAATTTAAGCAGAGGGCGAAAGGCAAAAGTTAAATTCGTGTTTCAATCTCAAGGTTCAACCACTGCACCTCGAGCGGCGTGAGTTCAAGCTCGAGCGCCTTGAACGAACTGGCGGTTTCACTGGTGTTACGCGGTCCGATCAATGGAATGGTCAGGAACGGCTGCCAGAGTACATATGCCAGTGCAATTTGAATCGGGTCACAGCCTTTTTCGCGTGCCAGTTCTTGCGCTCGAGCCAATCTTTGGAAGTTATCAGGACTGTACCAGCAGCGTACCAATTCTTCATCCTCGAGAAAATCTTGGTTGCCACGCACAAAAAAACCTCGAGCTTGACTTGACCACGGCAGCAACGTGATTTGGTTTTCGGTCAACCAAGCTCGAGATTCCGCATCGGAAGCGCTGATGCAGCCCGCCCAGGGTGGATCGATCATTCTGGCGAGGGAAAAATTGTTGCTGACCACGCTAAAGCCTTGCAAGCCTTTGGCTTTTGCGTACTCATTCGCTTCCTGAACCCTGACGACACTCCAATTCGAGCCGCCGAAAGTTTTGATTCGCCCAGCCCTCAAATGAACATTCAGCACATCCACAAACGCGCTGACAGGCAACTCGAGGTTGTCGCGGTGCATCATGTAAATGTCCAGGTAATCGGTTTGCAACCGCTCGAGGCTGGTCATCAGTTGAGTCGTAATGTTTTCTGGATCGCAATACGGCGTGTGAGCACCCTTGCCGATAATGACCACGCTCTCGCGCAATTTTCGATCCATCAACCACTGCCCAAAAACGGTTTCGCAGACTCCAGAACCGTAAATAAACGCCGTGTCAAAACAATTTCCACCTCGAGCGATAAAATCATCGAACACCACACCCGCAGGCTCGAGTTCAGTTTGGTTGTCAACGCCCATCACCAATCTGGCAACGGGTTTGGCTAGGTGTGGGATGTTCGCGTGATTCATGGGTTCTCCTGAACATTTTTTTGAGGTTCGAGAAATTATAACTCGAGGTGGGCGCGAACGAAGAGGGTTTGGGTTTTAAATACTCGAGCTTGAAGAAGAAAGTCGAAGTTGCAGCCTGATCATAAAATTGATTGTGGTATAATCACGAATAAACACTCACTCAATCAAAAAGTGAGTGTTTTATTGATGAGGAGCATTCATGACCAACGATCAAAATCAGAACGTGATAGACAACTTGATCATCGCCTACAACAACCACAACGCTCGAGGCTTTGCGGATTTTTTCAGCGAGGATGCCATTCATGGCACACTTCACACAGAACAGTTACAACATGGGCGAGAAGAAATTTATCAGAGGTATCTCGAGGTTTTTGCGACCTACCCAGAAAATAAAACTGAAGTCCTTCATCGGACTACTTTTGGTCCATTTGTCGTTGACCACGAACTTGTCACCCGAAGCCCGAGCACCGAACCTTTTCATGTTGTGGCAATTTATAAACTCGAGGCTGGATTGATTACACGCCTTGATTTTGTTCGAGAGTAAAACAAAACTCGAGAAACCGAAGTCTCTCGAGCCTCAAAAATCTATTTTTACTTTGCGGCGACTTTAACGATTTTGCCTTTTAAAGCCATTTCCGCATTGATTTTGTTGGTAATAAACCATTGTTGCCCAATCGCAATCGCGGTGGAAAGCACCCAGTACAGGGTCACACCGGCTGGGAACGACAGCACGATGTAAACAAAAATAAATTGCATGACGATTTGTTGCTTGAACATTTCGGGCGTGTTGCGCGTCGAAACCCACAACTGCCCAACGTTGACGATCACGTACAAGACCGGCAGAATATAAAACGGATCGGGCAAGCTGAGATCGCGCAACCACAAGAAACCCTGGTTGAACTCGAGGTTTTGAAACACGCGCCACAAGACCACCAGCACCGGCATTTGCAACAGAATCGGCAGGCAGCCCGAGAGTGGGTTCGTGCCGTGTTCTTTGTAGAGTTTCATCAACTCTTCTTGTTGTTTTTGAGGGTTTTCTTTGTATTTGGCTTGCAGTTCTTTGACTTGCGGTTGAATGGCTTGCATTTCGGCGGTCGAACGGAACTGGGTTTGAAGGAGTGGCCACAACGCCAGACGCAACAACAAGGTAAAGGCAATGATCGCCAAACCCCACGAGTGCGTGTAAGAATTCAAAAACTCGAGGATTTTGACCAGCACCAAGGAAATCTGTCCAAAAATATTGGGTTTGAACAGTCCTGGCAGGGCGTAATAACCTTCCTGGTTAAAGCGAATCAACTCGTCAAAACCACCATACAAATTCAGTTTGTTTTGCGTGCCAGTCAAGGCAACATTGATGGTGCTGACATCAAAATTTTCGGTACCCTTGTCGGTCTTGCGCGATTGGGTACGAAGCCCCATTTTAACAGGCAGGGTGCTTTTCAAATCTTGGTTACGCACAATAAACGATTGCCCTTGACCACCCAAGAATGAACGGCAGCACTGCATACTGGCGTACACCGCATTTTTGACTTCGCCGCTGGAAGCCGTGTCGCCAACCTCGAGCGGCGCGGTTTGACCAGACTCGAGGGCTTTCATGACGGGTTTGCCATTGCCCAGACCCACAAATTCGATCTGGTAATTGCTAACGCCAGTCACATTCAAATCCAAACCAAGCGTCAGCGTGCTGGCGTTGAGCGTGTACAACTTCGTGACGCTCGAGCCGCCAGCCGTGTACTGAAAGGTTGCCGTTAAAATTCGGGCATTCGGTTCGCCACTCACCTCGAGCTTGGGAGCTTGCGCAACAGGCGTTCCCAAAGATTTTCCATCCGCAGCCAGCACCACGCTCGAGAGCGCATCTTTCATGACCAGGGTTTGTTGACGGTCATAATTGTCTTTGTTGTCCGTGCCTTTGACCATTTTGGGATACCAACCCAAAATCTCACCGGCATCGTTAAAAGCGATATCCACCAAGTTGGTGATCGCCAGATAATCACCTTTGCCATCTTTGTTGATGTCGGGGTCGTTGACCTGGGTGGTCGCTTTGCTACCGTCGGGATTGGTGATTTCTTTGCTGATCTTGGTCGGCGTGACCCAATGCGGATCGAGTGCCGCAAACGCTCCACCCGAGAAAACCAGCGCCGCAACCGTCACCAGCGCAAATTGAAAACCTTTTAACATTCCTACTCCTCTAAAAACCCGAGCTTTACGACACTCGAGGCTTGTTCTTCCACATGCCAGGTTCTGGAACGGGATCAAACCCGCCAGGATGCAACGGTTGGCATTTTAAAACACGAATGGTCGCCAAAACTGTGCCTTTTGCCGCACCGTGCACCCGCACCGCTTCCAGGGCGTAACTCGAGCAACTTGGGACAAACCTGCAACTCGGTGCGCCCTTGAGGGGTGAAAGGTACTTTTGATAGCCGACAATGCCCAGCATCAAAGCTCGAGCGGCAATGTTGGGGCGTTTTGGGCGGCTCGAGAATGGGTCGGTGGGGTTCGGATTGGGTGTAGGGGATGGTCTCAGACCATCCCCTACGGATTGTGATTGTTCATTGAATGGGATGTCTTGCGTGGGCGCAGCAAGCGACCCAAGCCTGTCAGGTGCTGTTTTAGGGTCAAGAAGCAGCGCCCCTACGGGAAGGTTTTTTGGTTCGCTCGAGGTCATGAGACCAACCCACTTTTACGGACAGCGACATGGATGGCTTTGACCAGTTGCGCGTAGGTGGCGCCGGCAGCTTCGGGCTGCGCCACGATCATGGCTTCCATCGCGGGTAAATCCATGCGGCGCACGGCTTCGCGGATGCGACGGCGGACTTTGTTGCGGACCACGGCTTTGCCCACTTTTTTAGACACGACGATTCCCACCACCACCTCGAGCCTTTTGGTTTTGATCCAGCGCAAACTCAGTAAATTGCTGCGTCCAGCTTTGCCTTTGGCACGAACCCGCCTGAAACGCCAGTCGCCACTTAAACTGGCGTAAGGCAGTGGTTTGAAAGGTCGAAGTGAATCAACACGAGCCTCGAGTGTGTGGTCTCGAGGCTCGGTCATGATGGTCTCCAAATTCTGAACGAAATGGTTTACACCATCCCGTACAAGAGGCTTATTGGAAGTGTGGGCTGCTGACGGCAATGGTCTTGCGACCTTTTGCGCGGCGGCGCGACAGCACGGCGCGACCCGTGGCGGTGCTCATACGAGCGCGGAATCCGTGGGTTTTGGCGCGTTTACGACGGTTTGGTTGCCAAGTACGTTTCATAGTGTGAACCTCAGAACGCTCAGTCTCGAGCCAGTCATTTCCTGCCTCGAGTTGAGGCTAGCCTTGGAAATATAGCACAGCTTTAGATTGCTGGCAACAGCACCCGAACACTGAACACGGGCAACTCGAGGATTCCGTCTGTTGCCGTGAATTGCTCGAGCGTCAGAACGTCTTGCCAGACACCTGTTTCGACGCCAGCCAGTTTGAGGTCGAGTTGCAAGGTGCTCGCAACCGAACCTCGGGTGGCGGCGACAATCGCCACATCGGCGCGTCCAGCGGCATCGGTGAAGGCTCGAGAGAAGGCGATGGTTTCATCCCCAGTCCCCAACCAGATCAGGTTTCCGGCTTGCAACGCGCGGCTCGAGCGTCGGGCGCGAATCAGTTTTTTGACATCCTCGCACAAGTTTTTGTTCCACCGCTTTTCATCCCAGATCATCGGGGCGCGGTTGAGTGGGTCGCCGCCGCCCATCATGCCGATCTCGTCGCCGTAATAAATGCCTGGGACGCCAGGGTACGCCAGCATCAGCGCCAGCGCGGTACGGTGCTTGGTCACGTCACCCTTCAAGCGCTCGAGCAACCTTGGGATGTCGTGCGAACCCACCAGGTTGTAATGGCTCATGCGCATGGGTGTCGGCACGACGCGGTAGCTCTCGAGGAGGACATGCTCGAGTTCACTGGTGGGAACTTGAACCGGACGATCAAAGATGCTCCAGCCGCTCAACCAGTCGGTGACGGGCAGCCCAAAGCCCTGGTAGTTCATCACGCCGTCCTCGCCGCCACCCGCAAAATTGGCGGCATCGTTCGCTCCTTGCAGCGCGGCTTCGGCATCCCAGAAACGCTCGCCGAAGACCCACGCCTCGGGGTTCTCGAGCCTGGCGGCGGCTTTCAGGCGTTTGTGAATCTCGAGGTTGCCATCGTCGCGCCCAGAAGCGCCCATCATGTGCGCGACATCAAGCCGCCAACCGTCCGCGCCAAACCGCAACCAGAACCGCACGGGCGCGGTTTCCTCCTCAAGAAAATGCTCGAACGTCATGGCTGAGGCGAAATCGAGCTTGGGCAAGGTCGGCACGCCGAAGAACGCCTCGTACTTGCCGCTCGCCAAGAAGGTGTACATCTGGCGGTGCAAGCCGTCTTTCAGGGCGCTTTGAAAGGCAGGCAGTTGATCGCCCGTGTGGTTGAACACACCGTCCAGAATAATCTTAAAGCCCCTGGCATGAGCCGCCTCGAGCAATTCTTTTAAAGCATTTTCGCCGCCCAAATGCGGGTCGATCTCGAGAAAATTTTGAATGTCGTAACGGTGGTTGCTGGGGCTGGTAAAAATCGGGTTGAGGTAAATGCCGTTGACACCCAGCTCCTCGAGGTAATCCAGGCGTTTGGTAATCCCCTGCAAATCGCCGCCAAAGTGCTCAAAAACGTTTCCGGCTCTGGTTGGCAGTTCGTTCCACGCTTTTTTGACCACCGGTTTTTTGCCGTAGATGTATTCCCCAGTTTGCACATCGTTGCTGGGGTCGCCGTTCTCAAATCGGTCTGGGAAAATCTGGTAAAACACCCTGTCCTCGAGCCAGTCGGGACGGTGATGGTCAGCCAAGAATTGAAAATAATCGCGGAACGGCGGGTTGACCCTCGAGACGCCACGGTTGGAGAGTTGCACAGAATCGGTGTCTGTCAAAACGCTAAAAATGTATTTGGTGGTGAGGGCATGAAGCTCGAGCTTGCCCTCAAAATATTGAAACGCACCCTCGGTTTTGAAAAATTTCATGGGTTTGCGATTCATTTCGCCGTACTTCAGCACCACCAACGCCACCTCTTTGGGTTTGACATCCGCCGGCAACCGCAGCCGCACCGTCAGGGTATCGCCAAGTTTTGCCTCAGGGTGAGAGGTGTAAAACGGTGTCGCATCGTGATACAAATAATTCATACAACCTCCAAAAAAACTCGAGAAACAAAAAAATCGGACACGCTCTTCGGTTGAAGAGGTCGTGCCCGAGTGGACAAGCGTTGCCTTTAAGCTGTGACCAGATTTTTCTTGAACCGAGTGTACAACAAAACCCCCAAGCTCGAGATGAGAACTGATTTTAAAACGCTAGCAATTTCATGATTTCAGCAAACGCGCCAGGTCTTTGTACACTCGAGAACGATGACCGATCAGCCGCACTCGCATGACAGTATCAGCCTCAAAATCGTAAACAATCCGGTAATCACCAACCCGCAACTTGTAAAAACCCTCAAAATTCCCTTCGAGCGCTTCAGGGGCAACATCATTCTCGAGAAACCAACTGAGCTTCTCGACGATTCGTTGTTTTAAAGCTGCCTCGAGATTCGCAAAATCTTTTTCTGCCGCTGGTGAGAGCAGCAAACGAAATCTCACCATTTGAAACCGTGTTTGAGAGCTAAATCTTCGATGCTGATACAATCTTTGGTTTCAAGTGGTTGTGACAAAATCTCAATCACTTCATCACTGAGTTCAAGACCCGCATCGGGGTCTTTCTCGAGCATCGTTTCACGCACGGTCTCCCGAATGATGGCACGAAATTCTTCAATGGTTAAATCGGCGACCCGTTGCATGAAAAAAGTTTAAACCCAACAAAGTCAAAAATCCAGTAGGGGCGCTGCTTGCCGCGCCCTTACGCACATTTAAAACTATTTCCCAACCT
Source organism: uncultured Deinococcales bacterium (assembly GCA_964247135.1). Classification (GTDB taxonomy): domain Bacteria; phylum Deinococcota; class Deinococci; order Deinococcales; family JAAFIG01; genus JANXTZ01. The sequence continues at coordinate 11,647 of CAXTTL010000145.1, forward strand.
CAAGCCTTGCCGCCAGCATGTCCGGTAAACCCGCCGCCCTGATTTTTTGTTGGGTGACCTCGAGATCGTACTTGACGCGGTGAACTTCAAAAATACCTTTGGCGTAATCGTAAATGCCGTAACTGGCGTGCGGGTTGCCGTCCCTGGGTTGACCGACGCTGCCAGGGTTGGCAATCCACCTGGCTTTGGGCGGCATTGCCAGACGGTTGTGCGCGTCCTCCATGCCCTGCCAGCGCGTCCACTCGCCGTTCGGAGAGTTGATCGTGGCATACACCCCAGGTTTGTGGGTGTGACCGCGAGGTTTGGCGGAATGGCCAAGTTTGACTCCCGCCTCACCTGAATCGCAGCTGAAATCGGAGCTAGGGCTGCGCGGGGTTCAATTTGTTCAATTGGCCAAACGCGCCTGGCGGGAGTTACTTTTTGAAGTTGTCGAGCGTGGAACAGTCGCGCACGTAGATCGGCACATTGTTGGAGGCCGTGATGTAAGTGCTGCGACAATCCTGAACGAGAATGCCGGTCAGCTGTTGGAAATCGGTACC
>CAXTTL010000146.1:0-12178 GCA_964247135.1 uncultured Deinococcales bacterium
TTAACCGTAGAATTTTTTCCGTGGGGTGCGATCAAAATGCTCAGTCAAGACAAGACCCGTGAAAGTGTTGCCAACATTGAGTTCGATCCAGGTTTTCAAAAACTCAGTCTGGCGCTCGAGCATCTCTTAAAAACGGGGCAACTTTCCCAAGCCGTAGAAATATTGGACGACTGGTTGATTCGTCGGTTTGGATTGGTCGCGCCAGACATCACCCCTGCGATTTTTGCGGCTAGAGATATTATTGAAACCAAAGGGCAAACCAAAATTGAAACCCTCGCAGAAACCGTCGGTTTGAGCCGCAGGCAACTCGAGCGTGGTTTCGGGCAAGATATTGGTTTCACACCCAAATTGCTATCGCGCCTGATTCGGTTTGAAGCGGCAACGCAGGAGCTTCAAAAAAGCGAAACCCCGGATCTTTCACAGATTGCTTTTGAACTTGGGTTTTACGACCAATCGCATTTGACAAAAGAATTTCAAGTGTTTGGGCAGATCACACCGCTGGCATTTTCAAAGCAGCGAATGGGTCCAGAAGGATAAATAAAAAGTTTGTAGCTCGAGAGAAACCACTGAACTGTGCCTTTTCTCGAGCCGCGACCTGCGTTCAAACCGTAAACTGGTTTCATGGGTAAACTCACCACGCACGTTTTGGACACTTCCAGGGGCAAACCTGCTTCAAACCTCGAGATCAGGCTTTTTGATGCAAGTCATGAACTCTTAAAAACCATTCGCACGAATGCCGACGGACGGGCTGATGCACCGTTGCTCGAGGGTGAAAGTTTGAAAACAGGAATGTACACGCTCGAGTTTGAGGTGGGCGCGTATTTTGGAAGCGCGGACTTTTTAGGCGTTGTGCCGGTGCAATTTAGGGTTTCGGACGCGAACGCGCATTACCATGTGCCGCTGCTGGTTTCGCCTTATGGTTACAGCACCTACAGGGGGAGCTGATGAGCCTCGAGAGCGTTTCAAGCGCAAACATCCTGGCATTGTCACAGCAAGCGCTCGAGCGTTGCGATGTGCTGGCATTGCACACCGAAGAACCTGGCAAGATCACGCGCACGTTCTTGTCCAAACCCGCGCGTGACGTGCAAGCCAAACTCGAGGCTTGGATGAAAGAGGCGGGTCTGTCAACTCGGGTGGACGCGGTTGGGAATGTGATTGGGCGGCTCGAGGGGAGTTCTCCAAGCGCCAAAACGTTGTTGATCGGTTCGCACATTGACACCGTGCCAAATGCTGGGCGTTACGACGGCATTCTCGGCGTGATGCTGGGCATTGGGGCAGCAAAGGCGCTCGAGGGTCAAAAACTGCCGTTCGCGCTCGAGGTGATCGCTTTTTCCGAAGAGGAAGGCGTGCGCTTTAACGTGCCGTTCATCGGTTCTAAGGCGGTGGTGGGTACGGTTGACCGTACCTTGCTCGAGAAAACCGATGCTTTGGGAACCAGTGTCGCCCAGGCGATCATCGATTACGGCTTGAACCCAAATGACATTCCCAGCGCCGCCCACAAGCCCTCAGAACTGCTTGGTTACTTTGAGGTTCACATCGAGCAAGGTCCGATCCTCGAGAGCCGTCAAGCGCCCCTAGGACTCGTGGAAGCGATTGTTGGGCAGACGCGGGTCAACCTCGAGTTTCGGGGGCAAGCCGCGCACGCGGGGACAACCCCAATGAATTTGCGCAAAGACGCGCTGGTGGTCGCCGCCACGCTGGTGCTCGAGGCGGAGCGAATGGCGAGAACCATTCCTGGACTGGTCGCCACCGTCGGCACGCTCGAGGTCGAGAACGGCGCAGGAAATATTGTGCCAGGTCGGGTTCGCGCCAGCCTTGATGTCCGCCACAGCGATGATGCCACCCGAGAACGCGCCGTGGCGGATTTGCTCGATTTCACCTGGCACACGGGTCAAAAACGCAAGGTCAACTTGGAGCATCAGATCAAACTCGAGCAACGCGCCGTGCCGATGGATGGTTTATTAACCGAATTTCTTGCCGATGCGCTCGAGGATTGCGGTTTTAAAAACAAATCAAATATGCCCACGCTTCAAACCAGCCTCGAGAAAGTCGCCAGCGTTCACCGCCTGACCTCTGGGGCGGGACACGACGCCATGATTCTGGCGGGGTTGACTAAAGCCACCATGCTGTTTATCCGTTCGCCGCGCGGGTTGAGCCATCACCCAGACGAAGCCGTGATCCCAAACGATGTCAAAGCGGCGTTGACCGTGGTGCTCGAATTTTTGAGGAAGCTGACGCGCTGGCAAGCCAATTAAAATCGGGGTCAGACGCTCGAGCCGTTCATTGCGATTGATTCTCGATTGGTTCAGGTGTTTTTTCAAAAAGTCCTGGAACCCAAATGCCCAACAAACGCCGAATCCCCAATCGCAAACCCAGCACCCTGCCCAACATGATGCCCGCGCTGATGGCAAGCCCAACGGCGGCGACCTCGGAGGCATTTTGCACCCAAAGCCCAATCAGACGACTGCAAAGCAGCGAAAAAACAATATACGCCAGCAGAATGATCGCGCCAATCCAGTCGATCCTCGAGACGACGGCACGGTTGTCTTCGTGCCAGGACAGTTTGTACATTCGGCTCAGCACCATGCCAATCACCACACCCGTCAGCACCGCAAGAACTGCAATAACAAGCGGCAATCGCTTGTCAATCACGTCATACACGATGACACCCAACATGATGAGGGCAATGACCGAAAAAATTCGCAATTGCGTTTTGAGTTTATTGTCAATATGAGGCAAGATTGCATCGCGTCGTGATTTCATGAGGCATTATAGGCAGTTCGCTCGAGCTTGATGGTATCGGTTTTTGGATGCTCGTGCCGTGTTTTTTGAGGCGGCTGCCAGGTTGATTGAGGCGTCTGCAAGAAAATTAAAACAAAAGAATTAAAACGTTAAGGCAATCAAGAACAATGGAATAAAACAAGCTCGAGTCTGAAAAGAGTCTCGAGCTTGTCCCAAAAACTTCAACTGGATTTTTGTATCAAAATCAATCGGCTGCCACCGCCACACCCGAGCTTGGTTGGACTAGCGCATGGTGATCCTCGAGGTCGGCGATGTACTTTTCGGCTTTCATGGCGGCTTTTGTACCAGCCCCAACGCTGGTGGACAACTGGCGGTAAATTTCGTCGCTGACATCGCCGGCGCTGTAAATGCCCTCTAAACTGGTGTAAATTTCGTCTTTGACCGCCACATAACCGTGGTTGTTCAACTCGAGCGTGCCCGCCAAAAAGCCGGTGTTCGGTTCGTGACCCACGTAAATAAACACGCCGTCGGTTGGCATGGTGCTGACCACACCAGTCTCGAGGTTTTTGACTTTGACGCCGGTCACGACGTCTTCGCCCAGCACCTCTTCGATCACGGTGTTCCAAACAAATTTCATTTTGGGATTCCTGAATGCACGGTCTTGCGCAACTTTATTGGCACGCAATTCCGTGCGGCGATGAACCACGGTCACAGTGTCGGCAAATTTGGTTAAAAACGTGCCCTCTTCGATGGCGGCATCGCCACCGCCAACCACGATCACATGCTTGCCACGGTAGAAAAAACCGTCGCAGGTGGCACAGGTGCTGACGCCGCGCCCGTAAAACTTGTCCTCGCCTGGGACATTCAGGCGCTTTGGGTTCGCGCCCGTGGCAATGATCACGACTTTGGTGGTATAGGTTTTGTCGTAACCCTTTATGCTAAAACCGCCAGCAATTTTCTCGAGCGACATGACCTCATCAAAAACAATTTTTGCCCCGAATTTCTCGGCTTGCTGCACCATGCGGCTCGAGAGTTCGGGACCGGAGATCACGTCTGGAAAACCAGGGTAATTTTCGACCTCGTCGGTTTGTGCAATCTGCCCGCCAGGGTTGCCCTTCTCGAGGATGATGGTGTTTAAACTGCCGCGCCCGGCGTAAATGCCTGCGGTCAAGCCTGCGGGTCCACCGCCAATGATTAAAACGTCGTATTCCATTTCATTTCCTCCAAAGGTCGTACATCCTCAACAATCCAAAATACCAGTTTTCCTGGTGAGATGCAGTATTGAAAACCACTCGAGGTACGCAATCTCGAGCCTCAAAGTTCGATTCGCTCGAGTGAAAGCGATCTTCAACCTCCCGACTCGGGAACTTTTTATTCTGAGCGGCACTCCAAGACAACAGAACGATCTCGAGCGCTCGAGATCAATCGTCAAAAAATGATTCCAACGAACTGCTTTCACCATCGACTCGAGTGGGTTGATGTGGCTCGAAATGGTCAATCAGGAGAACCTTTATCATGCGAATTCAATTTTCGGTTGTTCTTATCAGCTCCGCCCTCAGCCTCGCCTCATGCTCGAGCAACACAGCCTTTCCGAGCACCTACACGCTCAACCCAGCCAGCAACAGCAATCAAATTGCAGCCTCTGGCTCGAGCGTCAATGTCGCCGTGCAACTGGTCGATGTCGGTGGCGCTGGCGTGGGGAATATCAAATTGTCCGCGCTCGCCGATGTTCGCTATTGCACGGTCAGTCCAGCCGGTGCGACCACCGATGCCAGCGGCAACGCCTCGTTTAGCGTTACGGCACTCGGTATCACTGGCGTCAATTGCACCACTGGAATCACCGTGGTCGGGGCGAGCACCTCACGTGCCACCGTCAACTTTGCGACCTTTATTCGCCCCGCCCAACGCGGACTGAGCGTTCCCGCCACGGTTGCCCTTCCAAACGGCGCTGCAACTGTGACCGATGCGGGGGCTGCCGCCTCGAGCATCAGTCTCTCGAGCATCGCCAATTTGCCAGCACCAGATTCCAACCATACTTACGGCGTCTATTTGGCAAAGCAAGACCTCAACGGCAACGTGACTGGGCAAACCTTGCTGGGCAAAACGGCGGTGCTTCCACCGCTGGCGGCTTTTGTTGGTCCAGTCAACCTTGCAAGTGGTGGTTACAACGTGCTCGAAGTGGCTTTGCAATCGGTGGGTGCGGGCAAGTTGGATGTCACCAATTCTGCCAGTTTGATCGGCAATTTCACGCCAGTCGCCGCCGGTACCGCCAATGTGACGCTTGGGGTCAATGCCGACGGTTTGCGGGTGACAACGCCTTTCAGCCTGCCCAGCGGCGCCAGCGCACAGATGACGCTGAGCAATCCCAACCTCAACCTTGGCGTGGCTGGTGACGGCATCAGTTTGGCTTGGTCTGGATTGCCACAAAATCCAGGTGGTTATTCGTATCTTGTCTACGCCACAGACGGCGCTGCCCTCACCTCACGCTTGGGTGCATTTACCTCAAACGGACGCAGTGGAACGTTTAAGTTTGAAAGCCAAGCCCCCGCCAACGGTGCAATTCCGAGCGGCATCACAGACCTAAAAACCAAATTTGATCGTGTCTTTGTGACCCTCGAGCCAACCAGCGCAGGCGATGGTGGCACAGCCAGCGGCACGCCTGGGACTTTGGTGGTGCTTGACAACGCCTCGAATGCTTGGACGTTTGCGACCACAAGCAGCGCTGAGCGTTAAATTTCTCGGGTTTTCAAACGCGTGAATCGCAATGTTGGGAAAGTCGCTTGACTTTCCCAACATTGTCTTGCCCAAAAGCTGTGACTCGGGTTTCAAACACAGCTCTTGCACCACAGGCTCAAGCCGCAATCCAAATGAGAAACGCTTAAGATTGAGAGAAATGACCACCAGGACCCAAAAACTGCCTGTATACTTAACCAAGGTTGAGATTTACCGGAGGTAAGAATGGGTTCAAAAACCGTAACACCTGTACTGGTCACTGAAACTTCGCTCGGAGAACTCGAGTTTTCGGCGCAAGAGGCGGTCGAACTTGCCGAAAACTTTAACAAGCTGCCCATTTTGCAACAGGTCATTCGTTTTATGCGTGCCGTGGCAAGCGCCGGTCAAACCGAAGGCATCATGCCAATCGATGCCAAATGGGACAAGCACATTCAAGAGGTGGTCGAATGCGTTTTGTTCAGCCGTGGTTTTGAAGTCATCTGGAAACGCAAATTCATGGAATTCAGGATCAAACCGAGTTTGCGCAGGTCAATCAAACAGCAGATCAACGAACAATTTATTCCCGAGGTTCGCAATCCCACCATGCAAATCCCGTATCAGGCTTAAAGTTTTACCGCCAATGCTCGAGAGCATTCAAAACCATTTTTAGACCCGATCCCACCAGACAAAAACCACTCCAGGCTCGGGTTTTTCAGTGAACGTCCCAAACTTTTTGACCAACCACCCGAGTTGCCTTTTCACAAATTCGTGGTTGGTGTCGTAAAATCCCAAAATCATCCGTCCACCGCCCCGAGCCGCCGCAAACGCATTCTCGGCATAAGTTTGGTAAAGTGACCCGTTAAAATCCAGTCCGTCCCAGACGTTCCAGTAGACGTAATCAAAAGATTCTGGAAGTCCAAGTTCAACTCGGTCTGAAAGTCTCTCGAGCGAAAGTTGCGCAAAATGACTGGCGTATTCCGGCAGCAATGCCCGAGCCGTCTCGAGGCTGGCGGCGTCAATGTCAACACCGTATGGCGTGATCTGATGCTCGCTCCAAAGTTGCAAACACGCCAGCAAAAATCCGTTGGCGCAACCAATGTCCAAAAGCGTCCCAGGCTTTTCAATGGCGCCGCAAATTGGTTTACGGTTTTTGACCCAATACTCGAGCAATTCCTCGATATTGCCACCACTGACGTGGCTGCCCTCGAGCAAGCTTTTGACGTTTGGGAAGGCGTTCAGTAATTCTTGCGCTTCGGGTTTCATCAGGCTGCCTTGGCGATTTTTTGTTCAAACTCGAGCGCTCGGGCGATACGTTGTTCAAGCTCGAGTTTTTTCTGCTCGAGTTTTTCGCGGGCGGCGCGGTATTCGCTCAAAAGTTCCTGCACCAAATTGCGGCGTTCTCGCTCAAGTTCGGGAGGATCAATCCAATGTTCGGATTCGTCAAGTCCGCTGGTGGTCGTCCAAAAACTGACGCGCTCAGAAATACGTTCGCCGTCAACCGTGCGCCCAACAAAGCCAATGCTGTGATCGATATCACTTTGCTGGCGCGGCTCGAGAAATCCTTTGAACAAAATCCCTTGGGCTTGACCTGCCTGTTTTCGGGCAACAATTTGCTCGAGACTCAAACCCAGATCAATCCATTGCCGTACCGATTCGGTCTGGGCGACGTTCACCACATGAAAACGGTATCTTGTGCCGACCAGCCACGGTTCGATCAAACCAAGCCGCACATAATGGCGCACGGTCGAAATCGGTAAATTCACCATTTTGCTGAACGCGCCAATCCCAACGCCTTTGGTGTCCATAAAGGCTCGAGCGTTGACTTGGGTGCCTGCCAGAAGCGTGAACATACCGCGCATTTCGGGATCGTTTTCAAAATAATGGGCGTACTTTTGGGTTTGTTTGCGAAAACGCTCGGGACTGAGTTTGACCAAATCCATGATGACCTCCTGTGCTCGGGTTCTATCATGGAATGTGAAGTTCACTTCATGTCAAGTCTTCAACCTTCAGGGACACCAGAACTCGGCTCGCTGCTCGAGCTGGCAATGCTCACCGGTGAAATGTCTTTGGGCACATTCAGGTTCATTTGCGGCATCGGAATGCGCAAACCTGCGGCGTCAAAGGCGTTTTTGATGCGTTTTTTGAACTCTCGAGAAAGTCCCCATTGCTCTTTGGGTTGAACCTTCATGACGGTGCGAATCGTCACGCCCACCGCCCCGAGGGCTTGCACGCCGAGCACTTCGGGGGCTTCGAGAAATTTTGGGGTCCAAATTGGGTCATCGTGCAAACTTTGGGCGACGCCACCGATCAACTCGAGGGCGGTATCGAGTTTCAGGTCGTGCGGAACGTCAATATCGGCGACAACCCGCGCCCAATCTTTGGAGAGCACGCTGACGGTCAAGATTTGCCCGTTTGGAATGATGTGCGCCGTTCCCTCGAGGTCACGCAAAACGGTCACGCGCAAGTTGAGGTGCTCGACGCTGCCAGCCAAACCGCCCGCGCCATTGACCCGCACCACATCACCAACGCCGTATTGATCCTCCAAGAGCACAAAAAAACCGGTGATGACATCTCTGACCAGGCTTTGCGCCCCGAACGAAACCGCCAAGCCCAGAATCGAGACCCCTGCCAGCAGCGCGGTGACGTTGATGCCAATTTCGGACAAGATCGCGGCGAGTGCCGAGAGCAAAATCAGCAGGCGCAAACTCGAGGCGACCACCGAGCGCAAAGTTTGAACGCGCACGTTGTGGCGGCTAAATTCCGTGCCGATTGAGACTCGAGCCGCAACAAACTTGACCAGCCACAACGCCAAGATGGTGACCAGCAAGGTAATGACCAAACTTGGGGCAGCCTCGAGCAAACTGGCGAGCAACTTTTGCAAACGTGCCAACACGTTAAACCGTTTCGGGTTTCTCGAGTTTTTGTGCCAGCACCTCGAGTTTGATCGCGGTTTTCTCGAGCAAATTCGCTTCGACCGCCCTTGCCGCAAAACTTATGGCGCTGTAAACAGCTTTGGCGTCGCTCGAGCCGTGACCGATGAAGACCAGACCTTTCACGCCCAAGAGTGGCTGTGCGCCGTACTCGGCTGGGTCGAGCTTGGCTGCCACGCCGCGCAGGGCTGGACGCACCAGCGCCGCGCCAAGTTTGGTCAGCCAGTTGCCGCCAGACAGCGCCTCGCGCACCCAGCCGAACAAGACTTTGGCTTCGCTCTCGGCGGCTTTTAAAACCACATTGCCGGTAAAACCGTCGGTCACGACCACATCGACCGTTCCCTTAAAAATATCACGCCCTTCGACGTTGCCAAAAAAGTTTAACCCTGGCGTAGATTTTAAGAGATCGAACGTCTCGAGCACGAGTTGATTGCCCTTGCCTTCCTCTTCGCCGATGGACAGCAATCCAACGCTGGGGTCGGTTTTGCCAAACATCGCGCTCGAGTACGCCGCACCCATGAGGGCAAAACCCTGCATGAACGAGGCTCGAGCGTCCGCATTCGCGCCGACGTCCACCAGGGTCACGCGACCTGTGGCGTTTGGGAAGTTCGCCACGATGGCAGGGCGCTCCACGCCAGGCAAGCGCCCCAAACCGAACAAGGCACTGACCAGCGTCGCGCCCGTATGTCCCTGCGCCACGACGGCGCTGACTTTTTTCTGGCGCAACAAATTGATGGCGACATTGATCGACAGGTTTTTATTTTTGCGCGTGTCGGTGGCGTGGTCGTCCATGCCAATCACGTCCGAGGCGTGAACCACCCCGATCAAACCGCTGGGTTCAAATTTCTCGAGTTCGCGCCTGACCTCGGTTTCACGCCCGACCAACGTCACCGGAATGCCCTCTTTGGCGGCACGCACCGCCCCTTCGACCATTGCCGCAGGTGCAAAATCGCCACCCATCGCGTCGAGCGCAATTGGAAGGCTTAACGCCACAGCAGACCTCGAGCTTGTTGAAGATCGAATTTCATTGGCTCGAGTTTACCTTAGAACTCAGGGTTTCTCGAGCTTCAAAGCTTGACGCTGGCTCAGATTGAATTTGTGGCGGTATCACTCGAGGTCAAATTTTTGTTTGATCTCCTGAACCAGCGCCTCAGCGCCAGAGATTTCCCCTTCATACCAGTTCGTCCATTCAAAGCAGAGTTTCAAGCCAGCTTTCTCGAGGTCAACCCGTCCGTAATCGATCCAGGCGTCAACGCCGTTATAAACAAAAACCGCCCGCCAACCCGCCTCGAGATAGACATCCAAAATGCGGTTGAAAGTTTCGGTTTTAATGTCTTTGAGGCTCAATTCCACAAGCAAGCTTACAAAATAAAATCGGAATTTGACCGCGAGAACCTGTATCAAAACGCTATGATTCCAATGGCGAAAGTGGCTCACGCCTCGAAATTATGGTCAACGGCATCAATGCTCAAAAATCTTTTCTTCACTCGCGGTTCGTGACATTGCTGATCGTGCTGATGGCACTTTGTGCTTGCAGCCCTCAAAAACCCGAGGTTCAACCAAAAGTGATTCAAGGCGTGCTGGACTTGCGCAACTGGGATTTCTCGACAGACGGTTCGGTCAAACTCGATGGCGATTGGGAATTTTACTGGGACAAATCCATGCGTTCGCTCGAGCCTGAAGCCAAAGCACAAGAGTTTATTCGCGTGCCTGGGGCATGGCTCGAGAATCACCATCCCGCAATCGGCAAAGCCGTGTATCGGCTGCACATTTTGACCAGCGCGGCAAGTCAGGTGTTGGGCATCAAGTTATACGAATTTCCACAAAGTTACAGGTTGTACGTCAACAACCATTTCCTGATCGAAAATGGCAAGTATTCCGAGACTCCAGGACGCAACAACCGTTCTTTGATGCGTCCATTTGTGGTCTTTGCCACCTCGAGTTCCACCATTGACCTCTCGATTGAAGTGGTCAATGGTCTGAGCACCGAAGAACCAGGTCCAAGGCGTTCGATTGTTCTTGGTTTGGAACCAAATGTCCGTCAAGTTCAAGATGGACAATTGATTTCTGACATGCTGACCACGGGCGTTCTGGTCATCATGGCGGCGTATCATCTTGGCTTGTACCTGCAACGCCGCCGCGAGACGGGCAGTCTGTTGTTTGGCTTGCTGTGTCTGATCATGATTTTTAGGATTGCCGTCACCGAAGAGCATTACCTGCAAAAGTTCATCCCCAGCTTTCCAGGCAACCTCGAGCATTTCTTTGACGTGTTCTCTTTCTTTATTTTGGTTCCCGCCTTTGCTTGGATTTTTCAGAATTTTTTTGAAAAAGACTTTGACAAACGCATTTTGAAGCTTATTTTTGGCGCGTTTGTAGTGATTGGTGGTTTGTACTTTTTAACTGCCATCGAAATCTTCTTCGACGCTTACCTTGTCTTTACCTTGCTGGTCGGGCTTTACCTGACCTATGTGCTCTTGCTGGGGGTTCAGCGTCGGCGTTTGGGGGCATGGGTTTTCTTGGCTGGTTTCCTGATTTTTCTGGCAACCGGTATTTGGGACATTCTTTCCTTCAGCAACATTGTTCGCGCCATTTACGTGTCGCAAATTGGTTTTGTCTGCTTTATCTTCTCGCAAGCCTACGTGCTCTCGATGCGTTTTAACCAAGCCCTGCACATGTCCGAAGAACTGACGGTCAACCTCGAGGGACTGGTCAAAGAACGCACCCAGGCGCTCGAGGAATCAAACCGAAAACTGAGCGTTTTGAACGTGACCGATGCGCTGACCGGCATTGCCAACCGACGGCATTTTGATGAGGTGTTGCAGCTCGAATGGAACAGGGCATTGCGCGATCACACGCCGCTGGCGCTGCTCATCCTCGATATCGACCATTTCAAGGCGTACAACGATTTTTACGGACATCTTGGCGGGGACGCCTGTTTAAAAACCGTGGCTGACGTGCTGTCCACCCATGTCCGGCGAGCCGGCGATACCTTTGCTCGCTACGGCGGCGAAGAATTCGTGATCATGCTCGCCAAATGCAGCACCCAAGAGGCACTCGAGCTTGCCGAGCAGCTACGCCAAGCCGTTGAGACACGCGCCATACCGCATCAGAAATCAAACATCGGACACGTGTCGATCAGCATTGGCGTGACCAGCCTGATTCCAAACCAGACCACTTCAGCCGATCAGTTGGTCAAGATTGCCGATCAAGCCTTGTACCGTGCCAAAGATTTGGGCAGAAACCAAACGGCAAGCGCTTAAGTCTCTCGGGTTTGACCAAAACGCTCGAGCTAAACCTTTAAACCGCAAACCGTAATGATGCTCGAGCTTGCGTCGGTCAGCGGCTCTTTGTTCCAGTTTCCGTATTGTCGAATGACGCTCAAACCATTTGCAGTTAAGAGTTTGTTCAAATTTTCAGCAGATGTAAACTTGCAATCGATTCTGGTCGTGCCAGTCAATTCTCGAGTGCCAACCAAACGGCGGAATGTCGTCCAGTGCAAGACTTGCGTTTGCGGGTCGTACTCTTGAATTCCCGAAACTTGAACCTCTTGCCCATCAATATTGCTGTACGCAAACCAATCTTCCTCGAGCAAGTTCGTCTCGAGGTCATGCCCGCTCGGGTTGCGGGTTTCAAAGGCGAATACACCGCCCGGTGCGAGGTGAAGTTTGATCGAGCCGAGCAATTTGTCTTGATCTTTGCGGGTCAAAAACATTTGAAACGCATTGCCAGTCATGAATGCAAATTGAAACTGTTGTCCAAGACTAAAATCTCGAGCGTCGGCGTGAACAAATTCA
>CAXTTL010000147.1:0-12134 GCA_964247135.1 uncultured Deinococcales bacterium
GGTGGCATTTTGCAACCCATTCAAAACGACGCCCAATACGACCAACTCAGCGTCTTGCTCGATGATCTGCTCGATTCAACTCGAGGGCATCCAAACCACCCGTTGCGTGGCTTGCTCGAGATTGTCACCAAGCTGATTGAAGATTTTGACCGTGCGCATCCACTCGAGTTGAGCAAACCACATGAAATGCTGGCGTGGTACATGGAAAGCAAAGCCATTAATCAAGTTCAATTGGCAGCAGCAACGGACATTGACCAGAGTTTAATCTCCAAGCATTTGCAACAAAAACGTCCGATCAGCAAAAACGATGCAAAAACTTACGCACGGTTTTTTGATGCGCCTGTAACAGCTTTTTTCGAGATTTAAACTCGAGCTTTACATTTCTTCTGGCGCGTCAATTCCAAGCACACCCAAAGCTTCTTTGATCGCGTCAGCAACCCGTATCACAAGCTCGAGGCGGGCTTCTCGTAAACCTTCGGGAGACTCGAGTATCTTGGTGTCTGATTTTCCGTTTTCGTCTTTGTGGTTGTAATACCCATTGAGTGCTGTTGCAAGTTCGAGGGCGTAAGCGCACATTGGATGCGGAGTCACATCACGCACGCAAAGCTCGAGCACACTTGGGTATCTGGAAACGACTTTAGCCAATTCAAGCTCAAGGTTGCTTATTTGATTCCAGTCCGAAACGCCGTGATGACTAGCCGTTTTATAGTCTCTGGCGATTTTGCGAACTCGAGCGTGAGCATACTGAATTGGTACGGCTGTATCACCTTGGAGCGCTAAGGCTTTATCCCATCTAAAATCAATTTGACGCTTGGGATCAGATTTCAAAAACGTAAATTTGAGTGCACCAATTCCAACAGTTGAAGTCAAAATTGGTACATCTTCAGGTTTTTCTTCAATCAATTTTGGATTGAGTTCTTCAAGAACTTTAAGCGCTCGGATTTTTGATTCTGCAACCACATTATCGGCTGGAACGGTTGTCCCCTTCCGTCCGCTCATGGTTTCACCCTCGAGCAGCACGGTTTCGTTTGCCAAGTGATGGTGTTTTAGCGCATACGTTCCGTCACTGACGAGCGACAATCCAGCTTTCACAACCATTTGCGGAAATTGTTGTCTGGCATCAATCACGTTCACCACTTCGTCTGCATGGGCGAACTTATGCCCTTCGGGTTCATGCTCGCCGTTAGGTGCGGAAGTCCACAGCGTTTTCCCACTGGGTTGCACCCCAAACTTTTGATACTCGAGTCCTTCAAAAAACCCGAGTTTCCAGTAATGGTAGGCAATGTCTTTGGTTTCGTAAACGAACGTGCCGTTGCCGCGCACCAGCACTTTGAAGGGTTCCTCGAGTCCTGACACGAATGAACTCATGTCCACGCCTTTCGCGCCTGCGTATTTGCCTTCGGTGGGACTGAGCAACCTGTCGCCAAAAATCTCGAGCGCAGTTTTGACAAAGCCTTCTTTCACCACGTCCGATTCCCAGACCAGCAGGTCGTATTCAATGCCGAGGCTGTATGCCGTCTCGAGTTGCGCCGCCACAACTTTTTCGACAATTCCACGCAATTCGCCGCGCTCGAGGGCATGAACGACCAGGGCGATTTCGGGTTCGATCTCGAGTTTTTGCGGACTTTTTTCGGGGAATTCTTTGTTAAGGCGCACGTAAGATTCCCCAAGCCAATGGTCAAGGCGTGGCTTATAGCTTAAAGCTTCATAATCCTCGAGCCAGTTTGCGCCGTGGTATCGGCTGGCGGCGTAAATGCTTTCGGCGGCTTGGCGTCCGGTGTCATCAATGTAATTTTGAATTTCGACCTCAAACCCAGCCGCGCGGTAAATTTTGCCCATCGCATCGCCGAGTAACGCACCGCGAATATGTCCGACGTGCCATTCTTTGTTCGGGTTGACGCTGGTGTGCTCGACGATGACTTTTTGATTTTTTGGTGTTGCCTCGTACCTCGAGTTGACGACATCTTGGGTAAAACCAGCCACATCCACAAAAAAGTTCAGGTACGGTCCGACCGCTTCGGCTCGAGCGATGCCTTTTGGCAGTTCGATTTTGCTGGCGAGGTCTGCCGCGATTTGCACGGGGTTGGCGCGAAGGGCTTTTGCCAGCAAGAACGGCAATGGCGTGCCGTAATCGCCTGGTTTGCCGCTTGGGGTGTCTTGAATCACGATCTCGAGTTTTGAGGCTTCGGGTGGAAGGAGTTTCTCGAGGGCGGTTTTGAGGTTTTGTTTGAAGTCCTGCATGGCGCGAATCGTATCACACGGGATTACGGGTGGGAGTTGACTTCATCATGACACATCAATTGAAGACTACGAATGTAGCGTGAAAAATCACTGGTATACAGTGAAGTGATATGTACTCGAGAGCTTTTTTAAACTCGAGTACGGTTTCGGGAGGAACAAAAATGCAGACACCAAAAATCCTAGCCATAGATCAGACAAGAACGCCGTATCAAACCCCAAAACTCGAGCTTCATGGCGTTTGGCAGATTGCCACTGGAGTCACGCTTTCGATTGGAACAGGGGTCAGCTTACCGACGGACATCAAGCTCGAGACGTTTGAATGGAATGGTGAACTATGAAGCTCAAAGTCCTGGGATTGCTCGCGCCAATGCTGGCGTTCATGGCTTGCACCCAAGCTCCCGCACCAGCCCCAACAAAACCCACGCCCTCGAGCAGCACCGTGCTTGGCACGGTCGAACTGAGTGTTGACCCTGCAAATACGCGCGGCAAAGCCAAAGTCTCAACCCGAGCGGCGCTGCCTGACAATGCCGCCAGTTTTACCTCCAGCAGCTTTAGCGATTTTACTTTCACTTCAACCGGCAGCCGTTACCTCAGTGCGACGTTTAACGTCACCAACAATTCGGGTGCAGATTTTGACAATTTGACGCTTTACGCTTACAACCAGGCAGGCTCGAGTTTGGGCGGGACTGCCATCAAAAACCTGGTCAACTTTGGGGGCGGCGCAATCACCGCCGATGCTGCGGCGCAAAGTTTGCTGCCGACCCATGCGATCACGCAAACCTCACCTGGCGTGTTACAAGTCGATGCGAGCCGTGCCGATTTCCAAGCCTTTAAACCGAGCGAAGTCGCCACCCTGCAAAGCCAAGCCCTGGGTTTGGGCGTGACCCAAGCCGCAGACACCATTCTCGAGTATGGTTTTGTGGCGCGGAATGCAACCGGTGGGCGCAGCATTCCAAACGGTGGCACTGGAACCATCACGGTTTCGTACCGCGTGCCAGAATCGAGTTTCACCAACTCGGGCAACCCGTACCGTTTTGTGGCGAATTTTGTGCTTGCCAACGAAAGCGCCAGCCGTGTCACCCGAGGGCTTGATGACACGACCACAGATGCCGATGCTCGAGCCAGCGCTTTGAGCGCCGAGACGTTTTTGATTGGCAGCGACGGTCAGGCTTCTTTGAGCGCCAGTTCGTTCCGCACTGGAAATATTTTGACCGGCAGCAACCCAACTTGTTTGGTTCAAGGTGCTGGTGCGCCGACCTGCGCCAAATTGACCGAAATTGGTGCGATTCAAGGAACGGCGGGCGCGAGCAGTTTGGTGGCGACTACACCCACGTTTGAAGGTGTGGTGGTCGGTGATTTCCAGAACAGTGTTGGACCGCCAGCCGTGACCAAATTGAACGGTTTTTTTGTCCAAGATGCCGACGGCGACGGCAACACCAATTCTTCGGACGGTATTTTTGTGTTCGCGCCCACCGCTCCCGATTTGGCACTTGGCGATCTGGTGCGCGTGACGGGAAGTGTTGCCGAGTTCAACAACGCCACGCAAATTTCGGGCACAGTCATCGCCACCAAACTTGGCACGACCAGCCAACCCGCCGTGACCGACATCAGTTTGCCCGTAGCAAACCTTTCTGACCTCGAGAAATACGAGGGCATGAGGGTGCGGTTCACGAACACCTTGACCGTGACCGAACACTTTCAACTCGGGCGTTTTGGACAGGTGGTTTTGGCATCGGACGGCTCGAGCAACCAAACTGGAACGGACGCACGGTTTGACAATTACACGGCGTTCAATACCCCGAGCGTTTCAGGTTATGCCACATATTTGAACGATCTTGCCAAACGCCGTGTTTACCTCGATGATGCCAGCAGCGCGCAAAATCCTGCCACCATTATTTTTGGGCGTGGCGGCAATCCATTGTCTGCCAGCAACACCTTGCGCGGTGGCGACACGACCGACAACTTGACTGGTATTTTCAGCGAGGGTTGCAATTCTGGTGTTTGTGGCACAACCGATTTAAACGGTGCGCCCGTCTACCGGTTGCAAACCGACAGCGCCGTGAATTTCACCGCCTCCAACGCCCGCTCGAGCACTGCGCCAGCCGTGGGTGGAACATTGCGCGTCTCGAGCTTTAACGTCTTGAATTTCTTTTACCCAGAAATTGGCACGGCAAACATTACGCGTCCTGTGGGTTGCAGCAACACCATTGGCGCCAGGGGCGCAACCAATGCCGCCGAATTCACACGTCAAAAAGACAAAATTGTGCAAGCCATCGTGGGCATCAACGCCGATATTTTTGGGCTGACCGAAATCGAAAACGACGCAGACTCGAGCACCAGCGCCATCAACACCCTGGTCAGTGCCATCAACACCATTGTCGGGGCGGGAACGTATGCGGCAATCGTCAGTCCAAATGTTGGTTGCGACGCGATCAAGGTGGCGTTTATTTACAAACCCGCCAGCGTCACCCCCATCGGTGCGGCGGTTGCGCCCGCGACTGGTTTTGGCACGGGTTCATTCGACGATCCGCCAACCGTGAACGACGGCAAAACGGGTCGCAAACCCTTGGCGCAAACCTTCAGGCAAAACTCGAGCGGCGCGTCGTTCACGGCGGTGATGAACCACTTCAAATCCAAAAGCTCGAGCGCGGGCGGTGTGAACGATGCCGATGCACTGGACGGTCAAGGTTTGTCCAACGGCACACGGGTCAACAACGCCAAAGACTTGCGCGATTGGCTCGCCACCAACCCGACGGGCACCACCGACCCTGACTTCTTGCTGTTCGGCGATTTCAACGCCTATCACAAAGAAGACCCGCTGACCACGCTCGAGACGGCGGGTTACAGCAATCTTTTGCCGATCACCAGTTACTCGTATGTTTTTAGCGGACAATGGGGTTCACTCGACCATGCCTTTGGCAACGCCAGCATGGCGGCTCAGGTCAATGCCGCCGAAAAATGGCACATCAACAGCGATGAGCCGAGCGTCTTGGATTACAACACCGAATTTAAAAGCACAGCTCAGGTGAGCAGTTTGTACGCCGCCGATGCCTTCCGCTCGAGCGACCATGACCCGGTGGTGATCGGACTGAACCTCACTGCGCCCACCAATCCAACCGTCAGTTTGAGCGGCTCGAGCACTGCCAACACGGGCGTCAGTTACTCGCTTGGCATTGCCGCTGCGCCGGCGTCAGGCTCGAACTTGACGGGCTTGAGTGTCGATTGGGGCGATGGTTCAGCGCTCGAAAACCTGGCGGTGGGTGCCACCACCGCCAGCCACACGTACTCGGGCACAGGAAATTTCACGATTTCGGTGACCGCTACAGATGCGAACACCCTGACTGCCAACGCGACCAAAGCCGTGAGTGTAACCTTGCCAAGCCCCACCATCAGCATCTCAGGCTCGAGCAGCGTCACGGTCAATACCACGTACAGTTTGACCATAACTGCCGCAGCCGCTTCAGGCTCGAGCATTGCGGGTTTGAGCGTCAACTGGGGCGATGGTTCAGCCCTCGAGAATCTTGCCACAAACGCCACAAACGCCAGCCACAGGTTTTCGAGCGCTGGAAATTACACCATCACGGCTAGCGTGACGGACGCGAACACCCAAACCGCCAGTGCCACCCAAAGCGTGACCGTGAACGCCTTAATTAAACCTGGCAAGATCGTGATTTCTCAAGTTTACGGCGGTGGTGGCAACACGGGCGCACCCTACCGTTCGGATTTTGTGGAATTGTTCAACGCTGGCGCTCAGAGCGTTAACATTGCCGGCTGGTCGGTGCAGTACGCTGCCGCCACATCAACGACGGCAGCTTGGACAGTGACCAACTTGCCAAGTGTCAACATTGCCCCTGGGCAGTATTACCTGGTCAAACAAGCCGACGGCGCGAATGCAGCCGCAACCGCATTGCCGACCCCAGATACCACGGGTACAACTGCCATGAGCGGTACGGCTGGCAAAGTCGCGCTTTTGAGCACCACAACCGCCTTAGCCCTCAGCAACCCCTCGGGCAACGCCAACCTGATCGACTTGGTGGGGTATGGCGCAACCGCCAACGGTTTTGAAGGCACTGGACCAACGCCAGCCCCAAGCAACACCACATCCGTGCTTCGTGCCGCCAACGGGTGCACCGATGCAAACATCAACTCGAGCGACTTTGCGACGGGCGCACCAACCCCACGCAACACCGCAACGGCTCTTAACGTCTGTCCTTAAAACTTAAACTTTTGAATCTCGAGGGACGGTCTGAGCGTCCCTCGGGTTTTTGTTGGTTTTCCTCGTGCTTTTCATCCTCAGACCGTATAATGCTCAGATGTTCCGTCGTAAACGCGAAGAGGCAAGCCCGCAAAATACCGCCGATTCCATCAAAGCTGCCGCCGAACTCTTGACGGTGCGCTCCGAAAAACAGCTTCTCGAACTGGCACTGGCTCATGCGCTCGAAATAGCGCCCGCCGCGACTCGAGCTTACGCCGTGATTCGTCAAGGGACCGATAAAATCGCGGCGGTCAAAGGTTACAGCCAGGATTTTATTGACCTCGAGTTGGTCGGACCTTGGAACGACGGCACGCCGCGCATCTCGAACAATCTTTCTGGCGATTTGTTCAACCCCAACGTTGCCGAGGTGCGTGCCAAATTGGGCGCGATGGGTTTGCGCGAGGTTCGCAATGCCCTGATCGCGCCGATGCGTGACAGTTCTGGCAGCAAAGGCATTCTGGGCGCGTTGGTGCTGGACGCCTACGGCAATCAAAGTTTTGAACCGACCGTGCTCGAGGCGGTGCAGCGCTGGTCTTGGGTGGTGTCGCAAAGCCTGACCTTGATTCGTCAGCTTGGCTATCACCGTCAACTGGCTTGGCATTTGACTTTGGCGTTCATTGAAGCCATCGAAGCCCAAGATTTTACCCAACTCGGACACGCGCAGCGCGTCACCAGTTACGCGATGGCGCTGGCACGCGAAATCGGACTCTCGAGCCAAGAACAAAACGATGTCTGGTTCGCCGCCATGCTTCACAACCTCGGGCGTCTCAGCGGTGAGGGTCTCGAGCCTGCCGCCGTGGCGGGTTTGGGGTTTAATATTTTGTCGCACGTTCAAGAACTCGAGGCGTCACGGATTGGTATTTTGCACGTTTTCGAGCATTGGGACGGCACGGGCGCACCGAAAAAATTAAGCCGCAACGCCATTCCCATTTTCTCGAGAATCATTGCGATTTCCAACGCCTACGACAGCCTGACCTCTGAGCGCGGCGAGGAACTCAACAGCCGCGAGGCGCTCGAGCGAATGCGTTTTGAGTCGGGTAAAATTTACGACCCAGAGTTGATCGAGCGGTTTGCCAACGTGCTGGCGCAGAACAAAGCCACCGCCGAATTGCGTCAGGGTAGTTTGTTCCCAGCTTGAAAATCCAGCTCGAGCGTCAGCACAAGAAAAAGCCACCCCATTGCTGGAGTGACTTTTTGAAATTCAATTACTTCGAGTAGTTCGTTTGCGCCTTATCCCAATTGACCACATTCCACCAAGCCTCGAGGTACTTGGGGCGCAAATTCTGGTATTTGAGGTAGTACGCGTGCTCCCAGACATCCACACCCAACACGGCGGTCGCACCCAACTCGAGCGGGGTGTCCTGGTTTGCGGTGCTGACCACCTCGAGCTTGCCGTCTTTGGAAACCAACCATGCCCAACCCGAACCGAAGCGACCCACGCCGGCGGCATTGATTTTTTCTTTGAGGGCATCCAGACCGCCAAAGGTTGCCGTGATGGCTTCCGACAGGCTGCCAACTGGGGCGCTCGAGCCGCCTGGAGTCATTAAATCCCAGAAGAAGCTGTGATTCCAGTGCCCGCCACCATTGTTGCGCACCGCACCGCGAATGTCCTCTGGAACGCCAGCAAGGTTCGAGAGCATCTCCTCGAGCGGCATGTCAATCTCTGGGTGCTTCTCGAGGGCGGCGTTGAGGTTATTCACGTAAGCCTGATGGTGCTTGCCGTGATGGATTTGCATGGTTTGCTCGTCGATGTGGGGTTCGAGCGCGTTGTGAGCGTATGGCAGAGGTGCGAGTTCGTATTTCATGAGTGCCTCCTTGGATTTCTTCTCGAGGATACCCGAGAAGTGTCAACTCGAGATTCTACCCGTTCTTGAAGGTTTGCGTTTGTCACACTGAATAGGATTTGGTGGTTTGGGACTTAAACTGTAGGCATGACCCAAGCAAACTCCGATTCGACTTTTGCCAGCGCCCATACGGACCTGAAAGACAAGTTCGATTACGGCTCGTACCTCAAACTCGAGCAACTGCTGTCCGCCCAGACCATGTTGACCGACACGCACGACGAGCCGTTGTTCATCATCATCCATCAGGTGTCCGAACTTTGGATGAAACTGATCGTCCACGAGCTGCAAAGCGCCATGAATTGTTTGACCCAGAACAACATCGAACCCGCCATGAAAATGCTGGCGCGGGTGTCTCGGGCGCAAGAGCAAATGACCAACGCCTGGGAGGTCTTAAAAACCATGACGCCCACCGATTATTTGACGTTTCGCTCGAGTTTCGGGCAGGCTTCGGGTTTTCAATCGCATCAGTACCGTTTGATCGAATTTTTGTTCGGCAACAAGCAGGCGTTCATGCTCAAACCCCACGCGCATCAGCCCGAACATTACGCGCTACTCGAGAACGCAATGCAGCAACCCAGCATTTACGATCTGGCGATTCGCTTGTTGCATCAACACGGTTTGAGTATTCCCGATGAACTGTTGACTCGAGATTTCGCGGTTTCATATCAAGCCAACGAAGCTGTGAAAAATGCTTGGCTTAAGGTCTACCGCAACACCGAAAAATACTGGGATTTGTACGCCCTGGCGGAAAAACTGATCGATGTCGAGGACAATTTCAGGCGTTGGCGTTTCAACCACCTGACCACCGTCGAACGCGTGATCGGTTTTAAAGCCGGTTCGGGCGGCACGGCTGGCGTGCCGTACTTGCGTCGGGCGCTCGAGATTGTCCTGTTCCCAGAACTGTGGCAGATCAGAACGGAGCTGTAATGACTTTTGACCAAATGCGCGACCAACAACTCGAGATCGCCCAAAAAGCCGTGTTTGAAGGTTCACTCGAGCATGTGCGGCGTTTTGTGGCGGTGGACATGAGCGCCAACTCTTTTTTGCTGGGCGACGACGCGCCACTTTTCGCGGCTGCCGTGCTTCTCGAGCGCGGCAACAAAACACCGCTCGAGGTTGCCACCGCCACCATGAAACCCGATATTCCGTACCGCACGGGTTTTCTGGCATTTCGTGAAGCCCCAGTCATTCTGGCGGCACTCGAGAAATTAAAAGGTGATTTTGATTTGATCTGGTGCGACGGCAACGGCTTGATGCACCCGCGCCGCGCCGGAATCGCCACGCAGTTGGGCGTGCAACTCGAGAAACCATCCTTGGGCGTCGCCAAACAGCCGCTCACTGGAAAATATAAAGACGTGGCGCTCGAGGCTGGCGCAAAAGAACCTGTGGTGTCCTCGAGCGGTGAAATCTTGGGTTTTGCGTTGCGATCAAAACGCAACACGAAATTGATTTACGTCTCGCCAGGGCATTTGTGCGACGTCGATAGCGCTCTGGAATTCGTGCTCGAGCATTCGGACGGTTTGAGGATTCCGTACCCGACCCGTTTGGCGCATACTGCCTCGAATGAAGCACGAAAAGCAGGATCAGTATGAGGCACGAGCAATCCTCAAATGACTTTTCTTGGTGTTGACCAAGTGCTAGCATTATCTTATGAATCAGATATTGCGCATCTCCATTCCCGAAAAAGTGTATTCAACCCTCGAGCGTGCCGCTAAAACCAGTCAACAACCACTCGAGAAAGTGGCGGCAGATTGGTTGGAGCAAGTGGCAGATGCAACGCAAGACCCACTCGATCAATTTATTGGATCATTCGCCAGTGGAATCAAAGATTTAGCTGATCAGCATGACAAATATCTTGGCGAATCACTTGCTGAACATTTAAAAGGATGAACATTTTCGCAGATACATCTGGCTGGGCAAGTTTGCTCGATACAGACCAGGAATATCATTTATTGGCAGCATCAATTTATAATTCTGTACAGCAAAGCAACCAACAGTTCATAACAACAAATTATGTGATTGCCGAGTTGGTGTCCTTACTCAACAGTCCAATGCGATACCCACGTGAAAAAGCTGTCCATTTCGTAAACAGTATTAAGAATTCAAAATTTGTTCGTGTTGTTCACATTGATGAAACACTGGACAACGAAGCATGGGAATTACTTTCTAAACGCTTAGACAAAACTTGGAGTTTGGTGGATTGCTCGAGTTTCGTCGTCATGCAACGGGAAAAACTCACCGAGGCTTTCACTGCCGATCATCACTTTGCTCAAGCCGGTTTCATTCCATTGCTTAAAGTTCGCAAGTGAGACAGGATTCTGATGTCACAACCTAAAAACTCGAGCATTTTTACCCTTGCCGTCTTCCGAGTCTCGAGCGACAATCAAAAAGCCTTTATTGCCGCCTGGAATGCGCTGTGCTCGGCATTCTTACAACTTCCGCAACCGCCAGCCACCAACATGACCTTGATTCAAAGCACCGAAAACCTCGAGGTATTTCAATCTTTGGGCGCGTGGCACAGCCTGGAAGACGTTCAGGCGATGCGGGTTAATCTCGAGATTGTGCTCTTGATGAACGCGATGGTGGCACTGACCGATCAGGCGCAACCTGGAACGTTTAAGGTTATTGGCGTTGTGCCTGAGCATGATAATCTTTGAGCATGACGCCAAATCAAATCGCGTTCGAGTTCAGAGCCGCATTTGAAGACACCCAAGGTTGGATGATCGGACACACCGCCTTCAAAAACGGCTGGCACGGCGACGGCTGGCTCGAGAAAGGCGTTTTGGTGCGCGACCCAGCGCGTTTGTACACCCTGTTAAAACACCAAGCCAACGCCATCAAAAAGCACTTCCCACAAACCGAACTGATTGTCGGCATTCCCGCCTGCGGCGCGGTGGTCGCCAGTTTTGTCGCCGCGCATCTGGAACTTCCACTGGCGCTGACCATACCCGTCGCAGAAAACCTCGAGTTTCATCGAATGCACGTGCCGCAAGCTGGTTTAAAAACCGTGATCGTCGATGATCTGATTTTTTCGGGCAGCGACGCTCGAGCGCACCTGCAATTCTTGGGCAAGCACGGTCTGGAAGTGCTTGGCATTAGCGCCTGGGTTTCTCGGGTTGGTACAGAATTGGATGGCGTGCCGCTGGCGACCTTGATGCCCGCACCGTTTCAAACGTTTTCGGCAACCAATTGCCCGTTGTGTCTGCAAGCCGAAGTGATTCGTTGGCAGGATATTCGGGAGTAAGGTGTTGTAGGGGCAAGGCATGTCTCGCCCCTACGTGACCAGTTGCTTAAACACGTTCTCCTCAAGAATTACTCGAGCCTTACCGCACAAAATATCATTGAGCTTCCCACAACGCCCTGAATTCTCGAGCGTTCGTCAAGCCCTGCCCTCGGGTGGTGTTCTCGAGGAAGACAAAAGCATTCTCGACTTTGGAGGCTTTTAAAGCGGTTACCCACGGATTCAGTTCGGCTGGTGTGTACAAGTAATCGTGACGTTCGGCGGCGTCTTTGCCATCAAACCAATTCGCACGGTTGCGCCCATGCAAGCGCAAATACACCAACTTGTCACGCCGCAAGACGGGCGCGGGCAACCCCTCGAGCGCGGGCAAATCGACGCTAACAGGATGCAAACCAATGTCTGCCAGAAATTGATAGACGATGTCCTTGTCCCAACTGGCGTGCCGAAATTCCACCGCCACGTCCACCCCCGCGAACCATTGGGCAAGTTTGCTCAAATAGGCTCGAGATTCGCTGGTATTTTTAAACGAGAATGGAAATTGAGCCAGAAGTGG
>CAXTTL010000148.1:0-12113 GCA_964247135.1 uncultured Deinococcales bacterium
TTTGAATGGATTGAAGTTTGGTACAAGCGCGAGTAGCCCGTCAGGTGCTTTCTTACGAGCAAGAACCGCGAACGTCGTCACTCGAGCCTGGGTTTCTTAGCACCAACGGTGTTTGAGGAACGGAATGACTCTCGGAACTCCACATCCACAAACTCTTGACATTTCACCCTGTTCCTTCAGCATGAATACAAAAGCTGCTAAATCGGTATACCTCCAAATCTTCAGATTAGGGTCTTGAGATTCGGCAAATACTTCATGCTCTTCATACATAAATACAATTTAAGCTTACAGGTGATTCACGTCAAATCGTTCATGATTCAAGCCCGAGCATTCAGCAATTCATCAGGAAAAAATGGTTTTAAACCGTGTCACGCGAGACTCACCAAAACAATCAAAAAAGAAACTCGAGGTGCAAAAGCTTGCACCTCGAGTTTGGATTGTTTTATTTATTGAGCAGTTGGAAGCCGTGATTGGATTTGGTCCAACCCGAGTTGAAACCGACCGTAATCCAGATCATGGCGAGCGGTTCGATCAAACGGCTTTTGGTCATGTCGCCCAGGTCCACCACGCCCCAACCGACACCCTCGAGAAAGTCTTGCACTGTTTTTTTGGCGTCTTTGTCGTTGCCAGCAATGAACATGTCGGGGTTGCCTCCAATAAACGTTTTTGGGTTGAGCATGGCGGGGGCGGTGATGATGTTGAGGGCTTTGACCACAAATGAATCGGGCAGCCAGGCTTGAACCTGTTCGCCCGCCGAGGTGTTAAAACCAATCGAGAGCGCCGGTTGTCCGCTCGAGAAATCCAAGGGGTTGGTGATGTCCACCACGACCTTGCCGACCAGATTTTTGGGGTCGGCAAGATTAATGGCGTTTTGCGTACCGTCCCAATGGGTGGCGAGCAGGATCATTTCACCAAATTTCGCGGCGTCGGCGTTGCTGGCAAGTTTCACGTCCTTGTTCTGGCTCGAGAATGCCTCCAGTTTGCTGGCGTCTCGGGTGCCGATGGTCACGTTGTGTCCGTGTTTGATCAGGTCGATGGCGAGTTGTTGACCGACGGCTCCGCTGCCAATAATTCCGATGTTCATGGGCTGCTCCTTGGGTTTGGCTCGGGTGTCTCTCGAGCGTAGAATCAGAATAAACTAGGGTAGACAGGTCTGTATGTTTCTTGGAGTACCAAAATAGACAGGTCTGTCTATAGAATGGGTGGTATGGAAGTCAGCACCATCAGCAAACCCCGCGAACGCATCCTCGAGACGGCGGCGAAACTCTTTTACGCGAGCGGTTACAGGGCAATTGGAGTTGACCGTTTGATCGCAGAATCTGGCGTCGCCAAAATGACGTTTTACAAACACTTTCCCAGCAAAGACGATTTGATTGCAGCTTACCTCGAGCAGTCAAGCCAGAACTTCTGGAACTGGATTGATGCGATCACCCAAGATCAACCCGACCCAAGATGGCAACTCGAGCAGATTTTTGCCGCCATCGCAAACCGTTCCATCCAACCCGCCTGCCTGGGCTGTGCCTTCATGGCTGCCGCGCTCGAGTTTCCAGATTTTGAACACCAAGCGCACAAGGTTGCACTTGCTTACAAGAACAGTGTGCTTGCCAAACTGACCGAACTTGCCGCAGCCAGCCGTGCTCGAGAACCCGAACTGCTGGGCGCAGGTCTGATGCTCTTGATGGACGGCGCGTGGAGTGCCGCCAGAATGTTTGGACCAGACAATCACGCCAAGCACGTGCTGGCTGCGGCTCAAGCCCTGATTGCCGCGCAAGTGAATTGAAGATGTATTGAATATCGAAGCTTCAACACAACATTGAAGCCCTGAGCGCACCAACCTCAGCCGCGCCTCAGTCTGGTGCCTGTATCACCTCAACCGAGCATGGTCATCTGACCTGGGCTTGTCTCATTCATCACAGAAATTCAACTGGGGCAAGTTAAGGAGCAATCATGAATCCGAAAATCCTGAACCGCCGTCAATTGTTGCAGGGAGCCGCCCTCTTCGGAGCCGCAAGCCTCACCTCGGGTATCGGGCTGGCACAAACCGCAGCCACGACCACAGCAACAAAGCCCGACATCGACGTGGATGTGCTGAACTTCGCCCTCAACCTCGAGTACCTCGAAGCCGAATTTTACTTGGCGGCGGTGGGTCGCAAACCGAGTTACAAAACCTCCGGCATGGACTCGGGCATGGGTTCCAACGTGATCGGCGGCAAGAAAGTGAAATTCTCGAGCAGCGCCTTTGGTCGCGCCGTGCGCGAATACGCCGAAGAGATCGCCAACGACGAGGAAAACCACGTCAAATTCTTGCGCGAGGCGCTCGGCGACAAAGCCGTCGCCCGTCCAACGATTGACATTGGACCGGCTTTCGCCGCCGCCGCTGCCGCCGCCAGCAAAAGTGCCATCAAGGGTTTTGACCCTTATGCCAACGAATTGTTTTTCTTGCACGGTGCGTTCATTTTCGAGGACGTGGGCGTGACCGCCTACAAAGGCGCGGCACCACTGATCACCAACCCAGCCTACCTCGAGGCGGCGGCGGGTATCTTGGGCGTTGAGGCTTACCACGCGGGCATTGTCCGCACGTTGTTGTATCAAAAGCGTTCGACCGTCGCTGCGGCTGGTCTTAGGGTTCATCAGGTGGTCGATGCGATCTCAGCCCTGCGCGATTCGGTGGACGGCACGGACGACCGCGACCAAGGCGTTTTGATCAACAACAGGGCAAACCTGGTGCCGACCGACGCCAACGGCATTGCGTTCAGCCGCACGACCAGCCAGGTGCTCAACATTGTGTACTTGGGCGGCAAGGGCAAGGGCGGCTTTTTTCCAAATGGTCTGAACGGTAAAATCAAGTAAACCGCGAATTAAACAAGCTCGAGCAGAACTCAAACGTTCAGCTCGGGCTTTAAACTTTAATTTTTTTGACTGCAAATTCAAGCTCGAGTGACCAGTTTAAAAACCTGCTACTGAATCTCGAAGCCCAACTGCCCAGTCGAAGAATTGTTCTCGAGTTTTAAGTCCCAATTCCCAGCCGCAAGCGTGATCCCCTTGTCGATTCTGCCCAGCAGCACAGCCTTTTCGACGCCGTTGAGTTTGACGGTGGTGCGACCCTCGCGCAGTTCGCCGTAAAAGTGCAGCCTCGATTTGCGGGTCAAGGTGATATGACGCTCAAAACCCATGCGGGTGTCGTTCATGAACAGCGGCGTGTACGGTGGAAATCCCAGGTAAAAGCCCCCGTAAACGTTAAAAGTGGCAAAAACGAAATAACAGCACAGCGCCACGGCGACCAACGCCCACTGCCAGCGTTTGAGTTTGTAAGGCAAAAAAGACACGGTTTCACTCTAGCTCGAGGGTTGCTGCAAAGTGTCCTTGAATCGCTTGCTCAAACGACCGTAAACGTTTGCGAATATTGAACTCGAGTCTGAACAACCCGCTCGAGGTGCTTGAAGTACACCCTGAACGAATTGTTTCCTTGATATGATGCAGCCCAATGGTGAAGGTGATTGCTATCGGGGATGTACATGCGGACTGGAGACACTTGTGGTCTGCCTTAAAAGCATCTTATGCAGCCACGCACGATGGCAAACCATCTCAGGTTGTGCTGGACGGGCGTTACCGTGTGATCTTGATGGGTGATTTGGTGCATCCCAAAACCCAGGAGGCTTACGAAGAATTGACGGGGCGCGAGAATTACGATTGGCACGACCCTGAGCACTTGCGCAGCGCCTCCAAAGCCCAGGCTCGGGAGTTGTACAAGATCAAAAATTTTGTCGATGAAGCCGAGGGCGGCGTCAGCATCATTCTGGGCAACCACGACGCGGCGGCGCTCGATCATAATTTTTTGCTGGGCACGGCGGTGGGTTTGACCCATGCCGAATTTGACGAATCCAAAGGCGGTTTGGCATTGCCCCAAGACCTGCAAGATTGGATGCGCACCTGGCAATCCGAGGTTCGGATTCACGGCGTGCAATTTGCCCACGCCGGACCAACCCCTGGCATGGCGTCCTACGATGATTTTTTTTACGGCGATCCCGACACCAAACGCTGGTGGGTTGATAAACCGTTCCTGGTGACCGCCAGCGGACACAAGTTTGGCGTCTACGGGCATACGGTCATGAAAGACGGCATTCTGATCGACGAGGAAAACCATTTTGCCATGATCGACGCGCTCGAGAAACGCCAGTACTTGGACATGATGTTCCAAGACGACGGCGAGTTTGCCTATCGCATCGCAGAATTTTAATGGGGCGAGACGCGTCTCGCCCCAACACGGTAAACTGTTTGGCATGAGGCTCGAGACGCTGCTGCCAATTGCGGGTTTGGGGTTGTACCTGGCAAACCTGGCGCTTGGGGTGGCGGTTCAGTTGCGTTACGTCAGTTTGCACAGAATGCGTTGGGTTCATCATGCCCTGTATTTTGTGGTTTTTGTCGGTGCCATCTTGGCGGTGGTGGGCTTGATGATCGGGCGTTCAAAATGGTGGATGTTGACCCTGACCATCGGTGCGCTGGCGGTCTTGCCGCGTTACAAGGGCGGCACCAGACCGCACATGGTTCTGGCTGTGCTCGGTCTGGTGGGTTACGGACTTGCACTGTTTTAAAAGGTTAGGCTCGAGGTATCCTGAAATTCCAAAGGACGTGTATGGATTTTTTTGAGGTCATCAACAACCGAAAAACCACCAACGGACCGTTCGACCCGCGTCCTGTCAGCAAAGAACATCAACGAATCTTGATGGAGGCAGCCTCCCGAGCGCCGAGTCATTTTAATTCTCAACCGTGGCGTTTTATTTTGATCGAAGACACCAAAAAACGCGCCGCAATTGCGGATTTGGCTGGTCGCAGCATGGAAAAACTGATTGCCGATGGTCTGTTTTTCGAGCGTTACCGCCCGTACTTTCGCTTTTCCGAAAAGGAACTCGAGGAGCGCGGCGACGGCATTCATTTTGACCAGTTGCCAGGACCGTTAAAACCATTTGCCAAACAGATCATGAGTCCAACCGGCGTCGAAATCATGCGGCGCATGGGCGTACCCAAAATGCTCGGCAGGGACAACCGCGACCTGGTGGCGGGCAGCCCATTGATTATGGGCGTGATGCTCGACAAAGCCGAGTACATTCCAGGCAAATTAAGCGGCTTTTACTCGATTTTTGGCATGGGCGCGGCGATGGAAAACATCTGGCTGACCACCCACGCGCTGGGCATGGGCATTCAATTTATCAGCACGCCAATGGAAATTCCCGAAAACTGGCAACAGATGATTGCGCTTTTGGGCGTTCCCGATCACCTCGAGCTGATGGCGGTCTACAGACTGGGTTACGTCAAAGAGGCGCAACGCCGCCCGAGCATCGACTGGTCGAGCCGTCACCGCAAACGACTGAGCCAGTACGTTTTCAGGGATTCGTGCGACACGCCCGAAAGTGATGATTTGTGAACCCGAAAATACTTGCTGTCGGAACTGCACTGCCAGAGCACCGCATCGAACAGCACAACATCCGCGAATTTGCCCGCATACTTTTTGCCTCGAGCTTCAGGGACATTGACCGCTTGGTCACGATCTTCGAGAATTCGCAAATCAAAACCAGGGCGTTATGCACGGATTTGGCGTGGTTTGAAAGCCCCAAAAGTTTTAGTGAAAAAAATGCGCTCTACGTTCAACACGCCAGCAGTTTGAGTGAAGCCGCCGCGCTAGAAGCCTTAAAAAACGCAAAACTCGAGCCTGCCCAAATTGACGCCATTATTTTTGTTTCGACCACAGGACTCTCCACGCCCAGCTTGGACACTGCCTTGATTAAGCGCCTGGGCTTGTCGCCACACGTCGCCAGAATGCCTTTGTGGGGTTTGGGCTGCGCGGGCGGCGCGGCGGGTCTGGCTCGAGCCTCCGAGTACGCCAGAGCCTTTCCAGGCAGGCGCGTGCTGCTGGTGGCGGTGGAACTGTGCAGCCTGACCTTTCAGCACAATGACCGCAGCAAATCGAACTTGGTGGCAACCAGTTTGTTTGCCGACGGTGCGGCAGCCGTGATCGTCAGCACCGAGGGCGACTCGAGAAGCCCCGAGCTTCTTGGCAGTTACAGTACCCTGATTCCAGATTCCGAAGACGTCATGGGTTGGGATATCGTGGACGGCGGTTTGAAAGTCCGATTTGCCAAAAGCGTTCCCGATTTGGTGCGCAGCATCATGCGCCAAAACCTCTGCGAAGCCGCCAAAGCAAACGGCATCAAACTCGAGCAAATTCAGCATTTTGTCACGCACCCTGGCGGCTTAAAAGTCTTGGAAGCCTACCAAGAATCCCTTCACCTCGAGAAAGATGCCTTAAAAGATGCCAGAAGCGTGCTCGAGAATTGCGGCAACATGAGCAGCGTCAGCGTGCTTTTTGTGCTCGAGAAATTTATGCAACGACGCTCGAGCCTCAACCCTGGCGAGTACGGCGCGATCAGCGCGATGGGACCTGGCTTTAGTGCCGAACACGTGATTTTCAGGACGTGAACATGCCCAACCTTGTCACACAAATCCAAAGCATTCTCGAGCAAGAACTGGCACGTCATCACGACACGACCATCATGCAGGCTCGTGTGGCAGAGGCAATTTTTGGCTTTGCGGTGGACAATCCCAAAATTGAACAAGAACTGATACTCGAGGCGCTGGCGGTGCTCTCCGATCAGGGACGTGAGGCGATGCGCAATGCGGCAAGCGCCGCCAAACGAATTTTTTTAGAGAATGAAACGCTCGAAGTCTTAACCCGCGAACGGGTGCTCGAGCGGCGCAAACCCCAACGCGCCAGCGCCGTGCAACTGGCAAAAGAAAACGATTTGGAAGGACTGCGACGCATTGGTGCTCGAGCCTTGCAACTTGGGCTGCAAGCCGCCAAGCCAGACGTTGCCAAAGTGATGATTGAAGCTTGGGAACTTTTGAGCCAGTACGAACGTAGTCACACCTGACAGAAGTCTTGCTAGACTGATAGTCGAAAACCAAAAGCCACGTTAGAACTCGAGAGGTGAAATCATGAGCGCACCCACCCCAAACCCCGTGCCAATTTCAGAAATGATCGATCAGAGCATCAAGGTCATCAGCAACCCGACAGTGCAAACTTTTGACACTTTTGAGAATCGCGGCACAATGCGCGACGCCCTGATTTACGTTGGTCTGGGCGCAATGGTTTCGGGTGCCCTCAGTTTCAGTGGCGGACTGGGCGGCATTTTAGGCGGTGCAATCTCGACGCTGGCATCATTTTTTGTATTTGTCTATGTGGTTCATGCCTTTGGAAAATCCCAAGGCGGCACCGGAACGCTCGATCAGGTGGCTTACACGTTTTCTTTATTTTGGATGCCACTCTCGATTCTGTCCGCCCTTGCCATTTTGATTTTGACCATCACGATTGTTGGCATTTTCTTAATCCCGCTTTTGCTGTTCGCCATTCTTGCCGCCAATATTTATTTTGCTTACACCGCCGTGCAATCCAGCATGAACCTGCCCAGAGGCTCGAACGCCATTGTGACTTTGGTGGTCGCCGCGATTGCCACAATGGTCACTTACGGCATTATTGACACGATCATCTGATGCTGTATTTGCTGGGTTTTGTCGCCGCCATCATCATTCAACGCCTGCTCGAGCTTCGCGTGGCAAAACGCAACCTCGAGTTTGCACTGGCAAATGGCGGGCAGGAATTCGCGCCCGATCATTACAAATTCATTGTGTTGCTTCACGTGTCCTGGATCGTTTTCATGCTGCTCGAGGGAATTCTTCGCGGCTCGAGCTTGAGTGGTTTTTGGTGGTTGTGGCTTGGCATTTTTGTGCTCGCGCAACTCGGGCGTTACTGGGCGATCACCAGCCTCGGCAAATACTGGAACACCAGAATTGTTATTATTCCCGGTGGCAATCTGGTCGCCAAAGGACCTTACAAGTATTTCAAACACCCCAATTACATTGTGGTGGCGCTCGAGCTTTTTGTTGCGCCCATGATTTTTGGCTGCTGGGTGACGGCGGTTCTCTCGAGTTTGGTCAATGCGGCGTTGCTGCTGGGGGTGCGAATTCCGGCAGAAGAACGGGCGCTGGAGGAATACCGAAAAAGCATTCAAACTGTATAGCTCGAGATTCTTACTTGAACTTCCCGCGTTCGGCAAGAATACACGCCAGCGCGATGCTGTTAAATTTGGTGCTCTCAGAATCGGCTCGAGAGGTCAGCACCATCGGCGCACTCGCCCCCATGATGATGCCTGCGACTTGGGCATCGCCAAAATAGACCAGGGTTTTGTAAAAGACATTGCCCACGTCTATGTTATCGACAATTAAAATATCGGCGTGCCCTGCCACGGGCGAAACGATGCCTTTGATGCGGGCGGCTTCCTCACTGACGGCGTTATCCAGCGCCAATGGTCCGTCGATCAGTGCGCCCTTGATCTGTCCGCGATCACCCATTTTTGAGATAATCGCGTCGTCCACGGCGGTGCTCATGTCGGGGTTGACCACTTCGATGGCGGCGAGCATGGCCACTTTGGGTTTTTCGAGTCCAAGTGCGTGCGCGAGTGCCACAGAATTTTGCACAATCTCAATTTTGGCTTTAAGATCGGGTTCGATGTTCATCGCGCCGTCGGACATCAAGAACAGACGATCAAATTTCCCTTTGGCTTCAAACACCAGCACGTGCGACAAAAGCTTGCCCGTGCGCATTCCCCATTCTTTATTTAAAACCGCCCGCAAGACCGTGGCGGTGTCGAGAAGCCCCTTCATTAAAATTTCAGCTTTGCCGCTGGTGACGGCTTGCACCGCCAATTCGGCGGCTTGGGCGTGGTCTTTGGCGTTGACAATCTCGAGTTTGTTGGGATCGATGCCCAGTTCATGGCAAATCACCCGAATTTTGGCTTCGTCCCCGAACAAAATGGGCGTTATCATGCCCTCGAGCCTGGCGTTGTGAATCGCGCCGAGCACGTGATCGTCTTCGGCGGCGGCGACCGCCACGCGTTTTGGTCCGCGCACCTGACCGATCAGTCGCGCCAAGGAGAGCAAACCGCGCATGGAGCTGACGGCATCGATGTTGGTGAAATCCAGTGTTTCGGTCATGATTGGCTCCGTTAAATGGGAATTTGAAAGTCTAAAGCCGCCTCGAGGTTGTAAAGCACCCGTCCTGCGCCCTCAGCCAGGGCTTCCATCTCGAGTTCGCCTGGAATCACCACCACGGGCGCAATCCAACCCAGGCGCGTCTCGAGGCGCTGCATCAAGCTGGTCCAATGGGCGGCGGTGCCAGTGAGCACGATGGCGTCTGGACGCCCTGGGCTGGCGGCGGCATACGCGCCAACATTTTTGGCGATTTGATGCACGTAAGCGTTGATGGCTTCGCGCGTCGGCTGGTCTTGTACCGCACGGCTTTCAATCACTTTCAAATCGCTGGTGCCCAACATGCCCTGAAAACCACTTTGACGCCGCAATTGAAACTCGAGAATGTCGCGCGGCAGGCTGTACGCCAGATCGAGCAAACCCTCAATCGGCAAGGTCCCAGCCCGTTCGCTCGAGAATGGACCCTCGTCGAGCAGAGCGCCCGTCGTGTCGATGGCGCGACCGTTTTGAAAACTGGTGACGCTCGAGCCTCCGCCCAAATGCGCGACCACGATGGTCGAATCTTCAAAACGCTTGCCGATCTCAATGGCGGCGCGGCGTGCCACCGCCCTGGCGTTCAGCGCATGAAAACGACTGCGGCGGCTGAGGTACGGCACGCCCGTCACCCGAGCCTCGGGCAGCAGTTCGTCCACGGTGGGTGGGTCTACCAGATAGGCGGGAACGCCAAATAGTTCCGCCCACTCGAGCGCCAACCGCGCCCCGTAATTCGAGGCGTGAATGCCGTTTTTATGCAGCAAACTGTACTGCGCCAGTTGTTTGGTCACACGGTATGTTCCGGCGGCGCACGGTCCGAGCAAACCCGCCCGACAAGAAACCGCATCAGGTTTTGTCCATTCGGTGCTGGCTTGCTTGATAAAAGCCCGAATCGCCTCCATCGCATCGCTATCCAAACCCACCGGCGCGTCTAGGGCTGTTCCATCCAGCGACAGGGCGGCTGCACCGTGTTCAGAATCTCGGGCTTTGAGGGTCGAGTGTTGCAACTCGAGTTTTTCGACCACGGCGGTCACGCCCTTGTTGTTGGCGGTCACGGTTGCCAACCCAAGTTTGGTCGAGGTTGAGCCTGGGTTGAGGACGTAAACGATCATTGCGCACAGGATAGCATTTCGGTTACACCTAAATTCTCGAGTAACGCCCCCCTGGCAGCTCGAGGATGACGTTTTTGAGTTTCAGCATCATCAAAATCGATTGCGCGGCGGGCATGGCTAAACCCGTCCGAAGCACAATGTCATCGACCAGCAGCGCATCGTCGAGCGCGGCATAAACCCTGGCTTCGTCTCCCTCGAGACTCGGGGCGGCGGACGGCGTGACCGAACCCCAGCGCATCTCCTCCAAAATGTCTGATACCGATTCGATCAAGACCGCGCCTTCTTTGATCAAACGGTTCGGTCCCTTGGAATTGCTCTCACCTGGGCGTCCTGGCATGGCAAAAACCGTGCGTCCAGCCTCGAGCGCGGCAACGGCGGTGATCAAACTGCCCGAATCCAGATCGCCCTCGATGACCACCGTGCCGCTCGAGAGTCCGGCAATGATTCGGTTGCGGGCTGGGAAATTGTGCGCGGCGGGTCGGGTGCCAATCGGGTACGCCGACACCAAGGTCAGTTGATTGGCGAGGGCGCTGTTCTCGCTGGGGTAAATATGATCCACGCCGCTGCCCAGCACCCCGATGCTCCTGCCGCCCGCTTCAACGCTCGAGCGGTGCGCCTCGGTGTCAATCCCTCGAGCCAAGCCCGAAACCACGATCACCCCCGCCAACGCGAGTTCTCTGGCGAGTTTGGCGGTAAAGGCTTTGGCGTGAGGGCTACACTTGCGCGTGCCGACAATGCCAATCGAGTGCGGGGTCACGCCGATCAGTTCCTCGAGCGCGGTGACATCGCCGCGCACCCACAGCACGGGCGGCGGATCGTAAATGGCTTTCAGCGCCGCAGGATAATTTGCACTCGAGCTGGCAATCACTTGCACATCGAGTCTTAAAGCCCGTTCCAGTTCGGTGGTCGCCCGTTCCAAACTCTGGCTCGAGCCGATCCCCGCAATGCTTTTGGAATCCAGCCCTGGCACGTCGCGCAACTGCATCAGTTTTGTCTCGAGCACCGTTTGGGCGTTAGAAAAATGATCGAGCAAGGTTTTGATGCGCACCGGACCAAGTCCAGGAGTAAAATCGAGCGCCAACATCGCATGGGTTTCGGGGTCGTGAAGAAGTTGAGTCATGGTTGAGGCATCATCTTATGATGAATTGGTAAAACCAAGAGGTCAAAGCGCAAACGTACCAAATCCCAAAAAACTGAATTCGAGGCAAGGGCGCATGTCCATGCGCCCCTACTCGTAACGAAACACCCTCGAACCGACCAGCAAAAACAAGAATCCAAAGCCGATCAAGATCAAGGTGCTGGGCAGAACACTCGAGAAATTTGCGCCGCGCAAAATCACGTCTTGCAGGGCGTTCATGCCCCAATATGTTGGAAGTATTTTGGCAAGGGTCTGCATCCAGACTGGGGTGACATCGAGTGGCCACCACAAACCGCCAAGCGCACTGGTGACAGTGACTGCCAGGGTGCTAAAGCTGGTTAACTGGGCTGAAGTGCGGGTCAGTGCGGCGGTCAGACCACCGAAGCTTGACGCCATAAAACCAAACGCCAGCACGGGCGGCAAGAGCGCCGAAATGCTGCCCCAGTGCACACCCAACGCCAGGCTCGAGAAGGCGATCATGGCAAAGAGTTGCAGAATCAGGATAAAGGCGTTGCCCAAAAGTTTTCCGAACATCACCGCGCCCCAGCCGACGGGTGCGGCAAAAAGTCGCGCCAGCGTGCCGCCGCTGCGTTCGCGTTGCAACGCCAAGCCGGTTTGCGCCCCGAACAGCAAGGCAAACATTAAGGTCATGCCTGGTGCGGTCTGGCTCGAGCCGCTGGCTTCGGCGGTGCTGGAGCTGGCGTTCGCCAAAATTTGTTCGACGTTGACTTCAAATAGGTTGTCGTTCAACAGACCGCTGGCTCTTTTGGCGGCATCCGTTTGCACCGTCT
>CAXTTL010000149.1:0-11974 GCA_964247135.1 uncultured Deinococcales bacterium
GAGCCTTTGACCTCACCTGAAAGTTTAGACTTTCTTGGTGCTGTCATGACACAAGCTTATTGATACCTTGAGAAATCAAAATATCATGTCCTAAACATTCTCGAGCCGTTTAAATTGTGTCTGCGAACAAACCTTGCGCCAAAAACCCAATAATCTCGAGGCTGGCTGCATCGATTTTATCGCCCATGATGGGTTTGATACCCGCGAACGCTTTTTCGTAACTTTTGACCGTCTCGAGCCAAGCTTTTTTGGTGGTGTACTCGAGCGTGGCTTTGCTCGGATTGTTGACGCGTTTAAACCGTGCCGCCAAAACCGCGCTGGCTTTCTTGTATTCAGTTTGAATCTTGCTCGAGGTGAACGCCCCAGCTTTGGTGGTGGTCAGTTTGATTAATTTCTCGAGATGCAATTCGATGCTGGTCGCAAAGCGTGCCGGCATGTGCGCGAACATGGTGCCGCCGCCCGAAGTTTGGGATGCCAAATCGGATTCGGCAAGAATAAAATCCCACTCGAGTTTGCGCAGTTGAATCAGCCGCGCCTTCAGCTTGGGGAAATTTTGGAGTTTTGCCATACCCTGCGCGTTTTTACAATCCGCCCAGACGCTTGCAGCCTGGTCTTGACCCGCCTCAGAACCGCCAAAATCGGTGCGCTTGCCGTACTCGGTCAAAAAATCATCGGGCAAAAATTTGAGGACAACATTGCAAGCGGGTTTCCACTCGGCTTGTTGCTGCGCGAACACAACACCGAATAAAGCCAGCAAAACAATCAAAACCCGAGAAATCATCATGCCTCGAGTGTAACCGATTTACACCGCAGCGCTCATGCCACCATCGAAATTGATCGCGCAGCCCGAAACAAACGCCGCACGAGCACTGACCAAAAACGCAATCAAATCCGCGAATTCCTCCGCTCGAGCCACGCGCCCAAGTGGAATGCCTTGCGCCAACCCCGCGTACACTTGCTCGAGCGTCTGCCCTGTGGCTGCCGCACGACGATTCCATTGATCCGACTCGACCAGACCAATCATGATGCCATTCACCCGAATGTTGTCCTTGCCCAAATCCTTGCTCATCGCCTTCATCAGCGCCATTCCAGCCGCTCGAGACACGCTGGAAGGCATCGAACTGGCGGCAGGGGTTTTGCCACCCGTCGCCAAAATGTTGATGATGCTGCCACCACCCACCGCACGCAAATGCGGAATCACCAACTTTGAGAGTCGGATTGCCGCATGAAATTTAAGGTCGAGGTCTTCAGCCCAGAGTTCGTCCGAAATGCTTTCAAACGGCATGGCGGCAGCTTTACCAGCATTGTTCACCAAGGCGTCAATCCTTCCAAAGTGCTGCATGGTCAAATCCACAAACTGCTTCAAATCCTCAAGCTTCGTGACGTCCGTCGTGACCGCCAGTGCCCGACCACCCGAGGCGTTGATGCCCTCCGCCACCGCCCGAAGTTTGTCCTGACCTCGAGCACAAATGGCAACACTTGCCCCCTCAAGCGCCAGTTTTTGCGCCGTTGCCGCGCCCAAACCATCCGAACCACCCGTGATGAGGACCACCTTATTTTGGAGTTCTAAATTCATAAGACAGTTTAACGCCAAAATTGGTTTCACTCGAGATGCCCAAATAACTTCTTCACGAACGGGTATACTCCTCGAAATGCAGGGCGCAGCAAGCAGTGCCCCTACGAAATTGGGCACAGCCGCCCATACGGAATCAGGGCAAATTTTTATGACTTACCTCCTAGACCACCACCCAGACCAATACCCGCTCGAGTCATACCGCCGCAAGCAATTGCTGGAATGGGTGTTCAAACACGGCATCTCGAGTTTTGGTGAAATCTCGAACCTGCCCAAAACGGCGATTGCGTTTCTCGAGGAAAACTTTGAGTTAACCGCATTCCCGAAAGTGGAGGTTTTTCCCAGCACCGACGGCTCGAGCAAGTATTTGTTTACGCTGCGCGACGGCAAGCAGATGGAAGCCGTTTTAATGCCTTACCAGGACCGCGTGACGATTTGCGTCTCGACGATGGTCGGATGCCCTGCGGGTTGCGCCTTTTGCGCGACTGGACGCATGGGTTTTGGGCGCAACCTGACGGCTGGTGAAATTGTCGAACAGGTGCTGGTGGCAGCTCGAGATCAGGAACTTGCGCCCACCGAAATTCGCAATTTGGTCTTCATGGGCATGGGCGAACCGCTTTTAAATTACGACAACACGCTCGAGGCAGCCCGAATTTTACTGCATCCTGACGGGCTTGGCATGAGTCAACGCCGCGTGACGCTCTCCACGGTTGGACTGCCCGATAAAATTGTCAAACTCGCCAGTGAAGATGTTACGGTCAAGCTTGCCATCAGTTTGCACGCCCCAGACGAAGAAACCCGCAAGCAAATCATTCCCACCGCGCACGCGCACACCATCGAAGCCATTCTGGAATCGGCAAGGGAATACCAACGCGCTTCGGGACGCCGCGTGACCCTCGAGTACGCGATGCTGGCAGGCGTGAACGACGCGATCTGGCAAGCCGAACTGCTCGCGGACATCCTGCGAGGGCTGGTGTCACACGTCAACCTGATCCCGATGAACCCTTGGGCGGAATCGGGTTTTAGAAGCTCATCAGAGACCCGAATTCAAGAATTTTACGACACCCTGCAAGCCCGAGGTGTGCCTGTCAGCGTGCGCCGCTCGAGGGGACGGGATGCGGGGGCGGCGTGTGGGCAGTTGGCGATTGCGAAAACGCCACGGGTGATCTCGAGCGATGGGGTTTGAATTACTGATCGCCGCTGGCTCGAGGTTTTGAACGCATCCTGAAAAAAGCAAAAATCAATGCCAGCAACGTGATGACGATTGGCACAAGGAAAATCAGCAGCAGCGAAGGCGTTGTTGGCGTTACGGTTCTGGCTTTGGTCGCTGCCCAAACCCAGGAGGCAATATTGAGGTTGGCAGGTCGGGGCAGGTCGCCTTTGAAACTGTAACGAAGCGCCTCTTGCGGGAAGGTACGGTCAACAATGCCCAACTGGTACGACCCTGGCGGGACACTCAGCACAGCTTCGTACCGTCCAGGCAGGGTTTCTTTGAGTTTGATGGTTTGAACAGGGTCGTTGCTATTAAGGGCTTGAATCTCGAGGTCGATGATTGCCCCAGTGATTGCCGATCCGCTGTCCGCGCCCAACAAATTGACTTGCAATTGCGACGTTGCGGCTGTCGGGAACGATGCCAGCACCCGAACAGGCTCGAGGTGCGCGAGGGCAAGCCCAGACAGGAGCATGAGCAAAACAACCAAAAATGGCTTCATGGCTTTGAGCATACAATCAGGTTCAACCCAGGCTTTCAACAAACTCGAGCATCGTTAAGAGTTGCGCGGCAACGGCAATGGCGATCACTTCGGGTTGCTTGCCGCGAATGCCAGGCACACCAATCGGCGTGGTCACTCGAGAGAGGTCGGCATCCGTAAAACCCCTGGCTTTTAACTGCGTTTGAAACCGCGTCCATTTGGCACTCGAGCCGATCAAACCAATGTATTTCAGGTCTGGGCGGTGCAATGCCGTCTCGAGAATCGTGATGTCTTCGCTGTGATCGTGTGTCAAAATCAAAACAAACGCTCCAGGTTTCAGCTCAGACATGACAAATTCGGGTGATGGATGTGGGAAGTTGAATGTGCGAATCTGAGCGATGCTCGAGAATCCTGTGAAGCGCGTGGTTTCCAGCATGTCGCTTCGAGAATCGATGAGTAAAAGCTCGAGCGGCAACGCCGAGAGAATTCGCACCAACGCCAACCCCACATGTCCCACCCCAAAAATCGCCACCTGAGATCGTTCTGGAATCATCGGCTCGAGCAACAATTTCACCTCTCCCCCGCAGCATTGCACCCCAAATTCGGCAACCGCTTTTTCGGTCAAAGTCACCTCGAGAAACTCTGGAATTCGAGCAACACGCTCCAGCATCACTCGAGCTTTTTTGACCGCCACCGCCTCGAGATTCCCACCGCCCACACTGCCAAAAACCGCATCTCGAGAGACGATCATTTTTGCGCCCGCCGACCTTGGACTGTGACCCCGAACACTGGCAACCGTCACCATGACGCAAGATTCACCCCGAGCATTAAAATTTTTTAGCACCTCGAGCCAGTACATCTTAGCCCCTCAACGTCTAGCCAAAACTCCCTTCTCCCGCTGGCGGGAGAAGGGTCGGGGATGAGGGTGGCATTCAAACACGTTCCACTTCTCGAGCCGCATCTTTCACCAGTTCGATTGCGTTTAAAATCGCCTCTGGCGTGCTCGGGGCAGCCAACTTGACTTCCAACCCCCCAAAGCTCGAGATGGCATCTTTTAAAGCTCCACGGACGCTGATGGCAAGCATCAGTGGTGGTTCGCCCACGGCTTTGGAACCGAAAACGGCTTTGTCTTCGGTGGCTCGAGGCAGCAGGTCAACATGAAACTCGAGTGGAATGTCGGCGAGGGTCGGGATTTTGTAGGTGCTCGGCGCGAAGGTGCGAAGTTTGCCCGTGTCGTCCCAAACGAGTTCTTCCATCGTCAGCCAGCCCATGCCTTGAACAAATCCGCCCTCGACTTGTCCGCGATCCACGAGCGGGTTGATGCTGTCGCCGCAATCGTGCAGAATGTCGGCGCGGCGCAAATGCCACATGCCGGTTAAGGAATCGAGTTCGACTTCGCTGACGGCAGCACCCCAGGCAAAGTACCTGAATGGTTCGCCGCGACCTGCAATTTTGTCGTAATGAATTTCTGGCGTGCGAAAAAACCCTGTGCTCGAGAGTGAAACCCGCTCAAGATAGGCTTTCAAAACCACTTTTTCAAACTCGATTTTTTGATCATGATGTACCGCAAAACCGTTTTCAAACTGTACCTCGTCGCTCAAGCAGCCCAGCATTTCGGCGGCGATTGGCGCGAGTCGTTCGCGCAAAACCTCGCAAGCATTTTTTACGGCGGCACCGTTCAAGTCCGTGCCACTCGAGGCGGCGGTGGCGCTGGTGTTTGGCACTTTGTCGGTGCGGGTTGGCATGACCCGAACTTGCTCGAGCTTGACGCCCAAAGTTTGCGCGGCGATTTGCGCGATTTTGGTGTGCAAGCCTTGTCCCATTTCTGTGCCGCCGTGGTTGACTTGAACGCTGCCATCGCTGTAAATCAGTACGAGTGCACCGGCTTGATTTAAAAAAGTGGTGGTGAAACTGATGCCAAACTTAACAGGTGTGATCGCCATACCACGTCGCAAAAACGGGTGACTCGAGTTGAATTTTTTAACCTCGACTTGACGGTTTTCAAAGTCGCTCGAGGTTTTTAAGCTTTGCCAGATGTTTTGAATTCGCACATCCGAAATGGTTTGCCCGTAATGCGTGGTGTGTTGCTCGAGTGAATTTTCGTTGTAAAAATTGAGTTCCCGCACCACTTCAGGGCGCTGGTTTGTGGCTCGAGCGACAGCATCCAGAATGTCTTCAATCAAGACCATGCCTTGTGGTCCACCAAACCCCCGAAACGCCGTGTGCGAGGTGACGTTGGTCTTGCAAACAAAACCCTTGACCATCAGGTTTGGAATAAAATACGCGTTGTCGCAGTGAAACATGGCGCGGGAAACGATGGCTTCGGACAAATCCAAACTCCAACCGCCATCGGCGTAAATCTCGAGTTGTAACGCCTCGAGTTTGCCGTTTTGATCGAAACCCACACGGTACTTGCCGAGCATTGGGTGGCGTTTTCCAGTCAATTGCATGTCCATGTGTCTGGTCAGTCGAACGCGAACGGGGCGTTTGGTTTTGAGCGCCACGACTGCCGCCACCGCCGCGTAAGGATTGGCTTGAGATTCCTTGCCGCCAAACCCGCCACCCATCCGCAAACTTTGCACGCTGACCTTGTGTCGCGCCCAGCCGAGCACGTGCGCGACAACCGCTTGGGTCTCAGACGGGTGTTGGGTGCTCGAGTGAACAGTCATGCAGCCGTCCTCGTCCAGAAACGCAAGGCTGGCTTGCGTCTCGAGGTAAAAATGATCTTGACCACCGACCAGAATTTCACCCTCGAGCGTCAGGGTTTGCGCCAGAATTTCGTCTGGCTGACCGCGCAGAATGGTCAACGGTTCGGTGTGATACGACAGCGCATCAATCGCGTTTTGAATGCCCAAAATCGGCTCGAGGATTTCGTACTCGGGTTTGATCCGCGCCGCGCCCGCTCGAGCCGCATCGTCGGTTTCGGCAATCACCCAAGCGAGGGCTTGCCCAAAGTACATCACCTCGCTCGAGAGCAATGGTTCGTCGTGTTTGACCGCGCCCGTGTTGTTCTCGCCTGGAATGTCCGCTTCGGTCAGCACCGTCACCACACCCACCACCTCGAGCGCAGCAGCAACCTCGAGTTTTACAACCTTGGCTTTCGCGTGAATGGCTTGAACTGGGTACGCCACCAGCACGCCTTTCATGTCCAAATCGGCGGTGTATTTTGCCACACCCGTAACATGCAGTTTTGCACTTTCGTGCGTCAAACTTTTCCCCACAGCTTTCATGCGTTCACCCCAGCATTCTCGAGCCAGAATTTCTCGAGTAAATTGGGAATGATTCTGGCGCGGTAACTGGCACTCGCACGAGCGTCGGAAATGGGTTTAAACTCGAGCGCCAGAACTTTCTTGGCGCTTTCGACAGTGGCATGATTCCAGGCTTGACCGATCAGCGTTCTCTCAGTCTCGAGCGCCCGAATGGGGGTGACTGCCACACCACCAAACGCCAATCGCGCTTTGGTCACAAGATTGTTTTCCGTCTCGAGGTGAAATGCCGC
Organism: uncultured Deinococcales bacterium; assembly: GCA_964247135.1. Taxonomy (GTDB): domain Bacteria; phylum Deinococcota; class Deinococci; order Deinococcales; family JAAFIG01; genus JANXTZ01. Next base: position 6,764 of record CAXTTL010000149.1, read on the forward strand.
CATGACGGTGCTGATGTCGTCGTGACCGCGTTTGGCGATTTTGTACATGGCTTGCAATTGTTGTTTGGAAGCCTGACCATGTAGGGGCGAGGCGTGCCTCGCCCCTACGGGATTGGTCACCCCAACATTCTCGAGCGGAATCCGAATGGTTTTGATCAATTCAAATGGCTCGAGCATCGTTTTTCGGTAGCCCAGAAAATAACCCGAGAGTGGCACAATCCGTTCTCCCCTGCTCGAAACCAGCACCAGCTCCGCCTCGAGTGCCAGCAAGACCACGGGCGCGTCACCGATTGGCGATGCCGTGCCGAGGTTGCCGCCCAGAGTGGCGCGGTTGCGAATTTGACGCGAAGCAAACCAAGTCCAGAGTTCATTCAGCAGCGGAACCCGCAATTCAGTCTCGAGTCTGGAAAGTGGTACACCAGCGCCGATCTCGAGGAAAGCTTGTGACTCCCGAATCTCGAGCAGTTCGGGGCAAGCCTCGAGCGAGATCAGGTTTTCAAATTTCTTGAACGCCGTCGTGATCTCGAGCGCCATGTCTGTACCGCCAGCAATCACGCGGGCGTTGGGCAGTGTCTCGAGCAAGTGCAACGCTTCGGATAGCGTGTCAGGGCGGTGAAATCCATTCATTGAAAAAGCGGGTTTGCGGACACTCGAGGTTTTGAGTCGCTCGAGGAACGGGTCGTTTGGATTTGGTTTGGGCAGGGCGTGGGCGGCTTCACGAATTGGTCTGTAACCCGTGCAACGACAGAGGTTTCCGACCAAGGCGGCTTCGTCAAACCTTGGGTTGCCAGCATAATTTTCGCTAAACATGCTCATGACAAAACCTGGGGTGCAATAGCCGCATTGACTGCCGCCAGCGCTGGACATGGCGTTTTGAACCGCGTGAAGCGCCTCGGGTTGCCCAATCCCCTCAGCCGTCCAGACCTCGAGTCCGACCGCCGTGGCTGCCAGCATCAGGCAAGAATTCACGGCTTGATACTGGGGTTTGCCGCTGGCGTCTGGGGTTAACACCGCAACTGTACACGCGCCGCAATCGCCCTCCGCGCAGCCTTCTTTGGTTCCCGTCAAACCGCTTTCACGAATAAAATTTAAGAGCGTGGTGTTGTGATCCAGACCCTCGAGCGAGACTGAAACGCCGTTCAGTGAGAAATGGGTGGCGTGTTGAATTTGATCTGTCATAATGAATTATAGACGCAGGAGGGATTCTCGTTCGTGAGCCACACCCGAAACCGTTGGAATCTGGCGGCTCGAGCGGTATTGTTCGGGATTTTAATGTTGTTGGTGGCTTGTAACGATCCACCAAATTCCAAACAAACCACCAACCAACTCGAGCACCTGGGCAACCCGTTCCTCGAGAAACCAGTTATGGCGCGAAATGTTTGGGACATGAAGGTATTTGATGGTCAACTCTATTTTGGTCACGGTGACACCGTGGCGAATTCTGGACCGATCAAGTTGTTCAGGTTCGATACAACCACCAAACAGTTTATTTCCGATTTTACCGTCGATGACGAATCCATTAACGGTTTTGATGTGGTCGGCAATCAACTGGTCATCGCGGGTTCCGACCCGCAAGAAGCTTGGGAGTTGGGCAATTTTTACCGCCTCGAGGCGGGAACTTGGCACAAGCACCGCACGATTCCTTGGGGGCTTCACGCCTATCAACTGACCGAATTTGAAGGCAAGCTGTTTGTTGGCATCAGCACCGATCACTTGCACCCGAGTTTGCTCTCCTCGAGCGACCAGGGATTGACCTGGCTCGACGCGACAAACAACCAATTTCTGGATCGTCCTTTCAACAAACTCATCGTGTTAAACCAGCAACTTTACGCCACCGGACTGCTCGAGACGGGGACACTCAAGCTCGAGCATGGCGTGTTTGAGGGTGCGAATATTCCTCTAACACAAATTGCGCCAGGCTTAACGCCCGATGCGCCAATGCTGATCCAAAAGCTCGAGTATTTTAAGGGTGGCGTGGTCTACACGGTTGGCAAGCGTCAAATGTACACGACCGACCCGAGCGAGGAGCGTTTTGAAACAATCGCGCAAGCCGCGTTTTTCAGCAGCAATTTTCGGGACACCGTAGCGATTCCCTTGCCAAAGGACAGCGTCCCAACCGATATTCTTTTAAAAGATGCTCAGGTTTTGATTTTAACGCACCGCAAACTCGAGGTTGGTTTTGAAAACATTGTCATTCAAAGTGATGACGCGCATTCTTGGAAGGAAACCCTGCGTTTCTCGAGCGACAGTTTTGCGCGGTCATTCGAGTTTTTGAAGGCTCAATTTTATTTTGGTTTGGGTTGTTATTACACTGAACAAAACTGCAATGCGAACGGTGATGTCTTGCGGTTCACGCCATAAACTCGAGCCTCTGGGCTTGCAAAAGCATTATTTTGAAAATCCCATGCATCAATCAGACAGGGGTAAAACTGTGTTGACCTCGGTTTGTGAAGGATTTTTCTTAGAAAAAGATTTTGGTAGGGTGCGCCGTGCGCACCGTCATCTACGTACTCATGGTGCGCGAGGCGCACCCTACAGTTTTGGAGTTTTTGAAAGAATCATTCTGGTTTCTCGAGGGTCAACATCCTAGGTATCTCTGCATCAATTGGGCTTACCGAAAGTCACCACCCAGTACGCACCGCGTTTTGCCAGTCCAACTTGGGTAAAATCACCGTCCATGACGTTGTTGCAGTGGCGGTTGGGGCTGTTCATAAAACCGTTCACACCACTGACCGAATCCTTGTTAACGACCGCCACAACGTCAGGTTGTCCCGCCGCAATATTCTCGCCAATCGGGTTGCCCTGATAGCCTGCCGCCATAATCCGTCCGACAACCGCGCCGTCACCCGCCCCATTGTGTGGATCGCCAGTGGTGATGTCAACGTTATTTTGTTCGAGCCAACGCGCGTGGCTGAGGGCGGCAAGCTCGAGTTTGTCGCTCGAGGTGTAATCTTTGCTGGCTGGAATCGCTGGGAAGGTTTCGTTGTTAAAAATGCAGGTTCGGGCAGCGTGTCTGGCGAGGTTCAATTCGTTTAAAAAATCGGCTTTGAGTTGTATGGTCAGTTCGTTTGCGCCGCCCTCGGTCAGTTTAAAGGTGTTGCACGAAACCAAGAATGCCAAAAGCAAAAATCCAACGATGGGTCTTTTCATAGCAATCACTTTAGCGTCAACTTAAACGTTTCAAGGCGAAAAACCAGCACAAATCGTTCAACACGAACTGTAAGACGGCTCGGGTTTACACCTGAACGATTCTGGAACGCAAAGCCTCAAAACAACGTATCGTATCAAGAATGAAATTCTTGTCCTCGAGTTTACGCTTTGGTTACATTGGCGCGATTGCCTGCGTGGTCGCAGCCATTTTGTTCGAGCTGTTGTTTCCGAGTGCGACCACGACTCCAGCCGTGAACGTGCCGACAGATGTGGCACTGCTAATTGACACCAGCGGTTCGATGCAAGATCAGGGCAAAATCGATGAGGTCAAGCGTGCCGCCAGCGATTATGTCTCCAAGCAACCCAGCACGACCCGTGTGGCGGTGGTGCGTTTCTCGAGCGACGCCCAGATTGTCAGTCCGCTTGGGGCGGCGACCAGCGAGCATCTCAGCGCCATCAATTCGTTTAACGCCGACGGTGCGACCAACATGGCAGATGGCTTGCAGACCGCAGCCCAGGCACTCGAGGCGGATGCTGGCACCCATACAAGCCGCACGATTTTACTCTTTACCGATGGCGAGCCAGGCTCGAACCTCGAACCCGCCGATGTTGCCAAACCCAAAACGGTGCAAGCCGCCGATGGCATTCGGGCTGGTGAGATTCGGATTGTGGCGGTCGGCACCAACGATGCCGACATCAACTTCTTGGCTCAAGTCACAGGCGACCGAAACCTGTTCTTTGCCACCACCGCAGGGCAGTTTTCGGACGCCTTCCAAAAAGCCGACAACGCCATTCGCGGCTTGTTCAAATCCAGCGGCGGCAGCGTGCTCGAGGTGCTCGGCGGTGGCTTGGCTCGAGGCGCTTTGACGGCTTTGATTCTAGCGGCGGCATTGTTGATTGCCGAGAACGTGCTGGGCTTGCGCGGACGCTGGTGGCGCGACCTGGCATGGATTCCGTTGGTGGCTGCCGCCCTCGGTGCGGGCGGCGCACTGATCGGGCAACTGTTGTTCGGTTTATTCGGCGGCGGCACGGTTGCCCGCGCGTTGGGCTGGGCGCTGTTTGGCGCGGCGGCAGGCGCAATGCTCGGGCTTGCTGACCGATCAAAGAGCAAAGCCACCCGTGGCGCGGTCGGCGGTGCCATCGGCGGCTTTCTGGGCGGTTTTGTCTTTGACATTCTGGCGCAAGGCTTGCAGGGCGGCTTGGGTGAGGTTGTGGCTCGAGTCTTGGGTTTGGGCGCACTGGGTTTTGCGATTGGTTTGATGTTGCAACTCGCGCAGCAGGCTTTAAAAACCGCCTGGCTTTCGGGCATCACCACCGGTCCTTACGAGGGCAAACAGTACATTCTGGGTAAACCCATCGTGACCGTCGGACGTTCGGACGGCAACGACATCGGTTTGTACCGTGAGAAAACCCTGGCGTTGAAAGCGGGCGCATTTGCCTTCAACCAAGGACGTTGGACCTACGCTGGCACACCAGTCGAAGTGAACGGCTCGAGCACCGCCAGCGCCACCTTGACGGGCGGCGACACGATTCAATTTGGCAACACGCAATTCTTGTTTGAAGAGCGCGGTGCAAACTCGAGCATCCCAGAACCGAGCAACCCGAGCATCCCAGAAACACCTGAAATCCAAAGTGTACCCTCGAGTGCACCCTCTAACCCAAACCAAACCGATGTCTTTCAGATCAATCAAACCGGTAGCGCACCCATCGAAAGACCAAACAAAACGCCGTCGCTGGCAACAGGCTGGCAGTTGGTCGCGCCAACCCAAACCATCACCCTCGAGCTTGGCAAGACCCTGCACCTCGGACGCACCACCAGCAACGACATTGTTCTGCCAGATTCGAGCGTCAGCAGCAAACACGCCCTCCTGGAAGTGCGCGGCGAGGCTGTTTACTTGACCGATTTGGGCAGCACCAACGGCACGAGCGTCAACAAGCACCGAATTCAAACCAACACCAAAATCATGCTTCATGCCGGTGACCAGATCGCTTTTGGCGCAAGTGCTTTTATGTTGCAAAAAACTAGCTGAGCAAACACTGATACGATCTCCAGGGATTGAC
>CAXTTL010000150.1:0-11969 GCA_964247135.1 uncultured Deinococcales bacterium
AGCGCCAGCGTCCAAAATGATCTCGCCAGGGTCTTGTCGGTCGGCGGGGTGCGGATTGAAGCGCCAGTGCCAGGCAAAAGCGTGATCGGGATTGAAGTGCCAAACTCGGAACGCGAACCAATCACCTTCAGGGCTGGCATCGAATCCGAGAATTTCCAGAAACGCAAAACCAAACTGCCATTGCTGCTCGGCAAAAGCATTGACGGTGACATGCTGATCGAAGACCTGGCAAAAATGCCGCACCTGTTGATTGCTGGCAGCACGGGTTCGGGCAAATCGGTTTGCGTCAACACGCTTATCATGAGCCTGCTGTTTCGTTATCTGCCCACCGAATTGCGATTTGTGATGGTCGATCCGAAAATGGTCGAACTCACGCCTTACGACGGTATTCCCCACTTGGTGCGCCCCGTGGTCACCAACCCGAACGACGCGGCTGGTGTGCTTTTGGGTTGCGTGGCGCACATGGAACGCCGTTATAAAATGATGAGTGAGATTCAAGCCAAAAACCTCGAGCAGTACAACATCAAAGCCAAAGAGGCGGGCGAACCCGAACTGCCGCATTTGGTCATCATCATCGACGAGCTTGCAGATTTGATGATCACCAGTCCCAAAGAGGTCGAAAGTTCAATCATGCGACTGGCGCAAATGGCTCGAGCCACAGGAATGCACTTGATCCTTGCCACGCAACGCCCGAGTGCCGATGTGATTACCGGACTGATCAAAGTCAACATTCCTGCCCGTGTTGCCTTTGCCGTCTCGAGCGGCATCGATTCGCGCACGATTCTGGATTGCATGGGCGCAGAACGCCTCACGGGGTACGGCGACATGCTCTTTAACCGTCCAGGACTTTCAAAACCAATGCGCTTGCAAGGACCTTATATTTCGGAAAACGAACTCGCGCGAATTACCGAATTCTTGCGCCGCCAATTTTTTGACGACGATTTTGGCGAAAGCTACGGCAGCGACTTTGACGGCGTGACCGAAACCACCCCGACCTCCAAACTCGAGCCAATCGATTACAGCGACCCCTTCATCAAAAAAGCCGCCGAAGTGGTGATTGAAGAAGGTTATGCCGCCGTCTCGAGGTTGCAGCGCCGCCTGAGTGTCGGTCATGCGCGGGCGGGGAAATTGATCGATGCGCTCGAGGCGATGGGGATTGTGGGACCGTACAAGGGCAGCAAGACGCGAGATGTGCTGGTTGCCAGGGATCAACTTTCAGAATACTTTGGTTAAACCCACTATACTGGTTTCATGACCCAGGCACTCGAGCGACCACAACAACCGCAGCCGTATAAATTTACGGTGGCTGTGTATGAAGCCATGTCTGAAACGGGAATGCTGGCTGGTCGTACAGAATTGATTCACGGGGTGATTGTTGAAATGCCACCAATGGGAGATGCGCACGTAGACGCTGTCGTGACCTTAACCGCCAAACTGTTCACAGCCTACTTTCCTCGAGCCGCCATTGCCTGCCAAGTGCCAGTTCGCTTGCCACCCTACGGTGAACCCGAACCCGATTTTATGTTGGTGACAGCCAACTCGAGGGGTGTGCGCGAAGCATCAGATGTCTTGCTGATTATTGAGATCAGCAACAGCACCTACAAACTCGACACCGAAGAAAAGCTTCCAATGTACGCCGAACATGGCATTCGAGACGTTTGGATTTTGAACGTCAAACTCAACCAACTCGAGGTGTACCGCAACCCGAAAAACTCCGCGCCTGGAGGTTGGGGTTACGACCCAGCCATCATTTGCCAACCAGGAACGACAATGGCACCCATCGAGTTTCCCCAAGACCCGCTCGAATGGTGGACGTGAACAACCAAAATTCCCAAAATGTATTCTCGAGTTATCCACTGACAATTGGCTTGCTCGGGTTGTTGGCTGTTTTGTACGTGCTCGAGGCGAGTTACGGCGGTTTTAACTTTGCCAACATCGGCAACGGCGCGAGCATCGAGGCGCTTGTTGCATATGGAGGGAACGCGCACGAACTTGCGGTGAGCAAATCCGAGTGGTGGCGTTTGCTGACGGCGACCTTGCTTCACGGCAGCCTCGCGCACATCATCATGAACAGCTTTTCACTCTGGAATTTGGCGCGTCCGCTCGAGAGATCATTTGGACGCGAAACGCTTCTAACCGTGTTTGTCGTGACTGGCATCGCCGCATCGCTCAGTTTTGCATTGTTCGGCTCGAGGAACACAATCTCGATAGGCGCGAGCGGTGCGATTTGCGGAATGTTGGGATTTTTGATTTCCTATGGCTCACGAAATCTCGAGGAATTATCCAAACAAATTCAGCGCAATTGGATTAACTTTGCGCTGTTGTTCGTGATCGGTTTCGCTATTCCAAACGTGGACAACTGGGCGCACGGCGGCGGTGTGATTTCGGGAATTGTTCTGGGCTTGATCTATCCAAGATTCCCTCGAGCGATTCGTATCAACCTGGGACGATTGAGTGGCGTGTTGTTGCTCTCGAGCGCGGTCTGGATTCTCAAACTCGCCGTTCTGGGTTAAAGCTTCACGACTTTGTACTCGAGCTTCACGGGTTCGATGCCCCCCACGGCGCGAAGCGTATCCATTTCCTCGAGGGGCTGTTCCCCTTCGCCTTGAAAAACTGTGATCTCGAGCGTGTCGAGGTCAAACGTACACAAATGTCCAGTCCAATATGCGCCCAAATCGATAAAAACGTTTTGTCCGATTCGTGTTGGAAAGCCTATTGGCGTGTGACCGTGCAAACTGAACAAGACGCCTTCGGGGACTGGAAATGGACCTTCTTCGGGTCGCGCCCAAACCATCAGGTCCTCGAGGCTGCGATAGCCTTTGATCTGGCACGGCGGTGCGGCATGAACGCAGAATATATCGCCGCGAACGCCGCCCTCGTGCCGATACGTGAACTGACAGCGATTGGCAAAGGTGATCAATTCTGGCGGCAATCCCCAGGGTCCAAAGGCGTCTGAAGCGCCGCCCTTGTCAAAATCGTCGTCCCAACCGCCGTACTCGAGAATCACGGTATCGCCACCGTTTTTGATCCAATTCTCGAGCGCGAGTTTGGCATCGTTGCGACGCAGGTCGTTGTTCTCTTTTTGAAAACGGTCGTAACATTCGTCCACCTCGAGCATGATGGCTTCGTGGTTGCCGCGCAGCAAGGTCATGCGCCCCTCGTCGGCGAGTTTGGTCAATAAACGCACGGCGTCCTTGTTGCGGTGTCCACGGTCTACCGCGTCGCCCAAAAAAACAAATTCGGTGTCGGCGGGCGTGTTCGCCAGAATCCCCTCGAGCAGGTCGGCGCGTCCGTGAATATCGGCAATCGCAAGTTTCACAAGTTCACCATGATTTGTCTACGGCTCGAGATGCGGTTTGGTTTCATGGATTCAGTTTAACGCAAAGTCCGTATTTGTAGGGACGCATGGATATGCGTTCTGGGATTCTCGAGTTTCCCAAAACGGCGTAAACTGAGGTCATGATCGAAACCAAGTTCATCCCTTTTACCAAATCTGAATCTCGAGTTCTGAAGTTACAAGGTTTAAAGATCGTTTTTGTGGTCGCCGATGAAGTCGAAGACCTCGAGTATCACGTTCCCAGAATGCGGCTTCTCGAGGAGGGTGCAGTGGTGGTGACGGCGGCGTTAAAGGCTGGAGCTTATGTTGGCAAGGGCGGTTTGGGTTTGACGGCGAGCTTGGCGACCTCGGAATTGCAAGTCAGCGATTTTGACGCGGCGGTGATTCCTGGCGGGTGGGCGCCCGACAAAATGCGGCGCGACCAGCACCTTTTGGCGTTTTTGCGCGACATGAAAGCCAGCCGCAAAACTCAGGCTTACATTTGCCACGCGGGCTGGGTTGCTGCCAGCGCGGGCATTCTCGAGGCTGGAAGACCCGTGACGGGCAGTCTGGGCATCAAAGACGACATGCTGGCTCGAGGGGCGGTCTGGCAGGACGTGGCGGCTTTTCGTGATGACGATTTGGTCTGGGGTCGGGTGGTGGCGGACATTCCAGACTTTTGCCGCGAATTGGTGGCGGCGCTCGAGGGTACGCGCTCAGGCTAACTCGAGCTTTTGAGAATCCGCAATTTGCTGCGCCGCGACACACGCCGCGCCGATCACACCAGCATCCGCACCAAGTTCAGCTTGACGAATGCAAACGGGGGCAAACTCGAGGGCGTTTTTGTTGGCGGCGGCTTGAATGCGATCCAGAAAAAAACTGCCCGTTTCTGAAACGCCGCCGCCCAGAATAAAAACTTCTGGGTCCACGATCAATTGCAAATCGCAGATCACCTGCCCAATCAAACCGGCGGCTTGGTCAATGATGTTTAGGGCGCTCGAGTTGCCATCCGTAGCCAGGGCGAAAACCTCTCTGGTGCTCATGGAACGTCCAAAGACCTGGCTTGCCTTGTTTGCAATGCCAGTGCCGCTTGCAACCCCCTCCAAAGCCCCCAGAATGCCCGTGGCAGCCAACGCGCCGCCCTGATGGACGCGCACATGCCCAACCTCGCCGGCGATACCGTGAAAACCGCGCCAGATTCGGTTGTCTTGAATGATTGCCCCGCCGATGCCGGTCGAAATCGTCAGAAAAACGCTCGAGTCGGCAAAACGTGCCGCGCCGTACAGATGCTCGGCGAGCGCGGCGGCTTTGGCGTCGTTCTCGAGCGCCACCGGTTTGGCAAAACCCAGTGAAAGTGCTTCCCGCAAAGCTACATTTTCAAATCCTGGAATGTTGACGGCAATCCGCACGCTGCCCTTTACAGCATCCACACTTCCTGGTGAACCCACGCCAATCGCTTTGACATTTGGCGCGAATCTCAGTAGCTCATGTCCCAACTCGAGCATTGCTGACATGACAGACGATGCGCCAGTTTGCGGTGTTGGCACAATTCGCTTCTCGAGAATTTGACCGTTCAAAACGACTGCGCCAGCAATTTTTGTGCCGCCGAGGTCAAGTCCAATCAAGGGTTCGTCTGTCATGTTTCACCATTGCTCACAAGGTTTTTGTGACTTTTTTCAAGGACCGAGGAGAATCTGGATTCAAACCCTTGACCAAACTGAGGTGTCCAGCAAACAAATACGCCGCAACAATCGCCACAATTGGGTCGGTCAAACGATGCCCAGTCGCGGGTGTGTTCAACCGTGTGGAAGCCGGAATTTCGGGCGTGTCATCACCGATCAAGACCAATTCTGCACCCCTGGACGCCAAATCCTGATAGCGTTCCAGCGTGCCTTGGGCGGTCGCGTCTCGGGCTTGAAAGGCAATCACCGGAAAACCTGGTTCGACCAAAATGATTGGACCGTGCGCGAATTCGGCGCTGCTGAACGCCTCGGTTTGCAGCACGCAGGTCTCTTTGAGTTTGAGCGCTGTCTCTTGCGCAATCGGATAGTGGATGCCTCGAGCCAGACTGACCATCGCCTCGGCGTAACGGTAACGCTCGCTGCGGTCTTGGGCGCTCTGTTCAAGCTCGAGCGTGGTTTTAAGGTTTGCAGGAAGGTTTTGTAGCGCGGCTTGCAGCGCGTTGTCTTGACTGAGATTCGCAATGACCTGAAGCGGTGCGACCAGACTCGCCACAAAACTTTTGGTCGCCGCGACCGCCAATTCCTCACCCGCCAGCATCGGCAGCACAAATTCGGCAACATCCTCGAGTGGCGAATTGTCTTGATTGACCAGTGCCACCGTGAGCGCCCCAGCCTCTCGGGCGGCACGCAAGGAATTCACGACATCGGGTGATTGCCCAGATTGGGAAATGGCAATCACCACCGATTTTTTCAAACGCAATTTGGTTTGATACGCCGTAATCACGCTCGGCGAACTCGAGGCGGTCACCAAACCCAACTGCGTCTCGAGCGCGTACTTTAAGAAATTTGCCGCGTGGTCGCTGGTTCCCCTGGCGATGGTCACGGCAAAATCTGGGTTGTGCTCTCGGATGGCTCGAGCCAAGTTTTGATACCTGGCTTGATCGGTGTTCAGCAACCTAGAAACGACACTGGGTGTTTCCCTGATCTCGAGCAGCATGTGCGGCGTGGTGTTGTTCATGGTTGACCTCGAGTTGAGTTTATTCATTTCTTGTCAAATATTGATCTACCGATACGGGAATTGAAGCGCTCAACAATCATTGCCTCACTTCACCGCACCCTCGAGTCCTCGCATGAAAAACCGTTGGGCGAAGGCGAAAATAACCATGACCGGAATCATCATGATCATGGCACCGGCGGCGATATTGAACGGGTCGTGGTTGAGTTGGCTTTTGAGTTGCAGCATCGCCACGCTCAAGGGTTGCAATTCTGGATTAAAAATCAGCGCAATCGATGGCCAGAAATACGAATTCCAGGTGTTCACCAGCGTAAAAATACCCAGTGCGGTCAAGCTTGGAATGGAGAGTGGGATCATTACCCGAAATAAAATTTGCAACTCGGTTGCGCCGTCCATCCGTGCCGCCTCGAGCAGCGCATCGGGAACGCTCATGTAGGCTTGACGCATCAAGAAAATGCCGAAGGCGGTGGCAATAATTGGGATCACCACGCCCCAGTACGTGCCGAGCAAGCCGATGCGGTTTAAAGTAATCACGTTCACGATAAAACTGGTTTCACTGGGCAAAACGAGCGTCGAAAGGATGGCGGTAAAAATAATGTTTCGTCCTGGAAACTCGAGTTTGGAGAGCGGGTAGGCTGCCAGCGCCGATACGAGCAGCGTGCCGATCACGCTCAGACCAGAAATCACAATCGAATTCCAGAGGTATTTGTTTAAACTAAAATCCCTGAACACCGCGAAAAAATTGTTCAGCGTGATGACTTTGGGAAACAAACTGCCTGGAAAATCGTAAATGCTGACGCCGCTGGTCACGGTTTTGTCGGTCAGTGAAATGGCGAGCGTCCACAAGAATGGAAACAAGGCAAATAGCGCAATCAGAATCAAACCCAAATACGTCAAAAAACTCGAGATTCCGCGTGCCGTGGTTACTCGAGGGCGTGTCATGCTTTCCTCTGTCTGTCGGGTGCTTCTTGGGTCAGTTTAAAATTCAGGTAACTGAGGAAAAACCCGACGATGGCAATCAGCAACCCCGCCGCGCTCGCCGTACCAAACGCAAATTTGCTGCCAAAAGCTTTGCTGTAAACGTACATCAATGCCGTGTAGGTGCTGTTCAGTGGTCCGCCGTTGGTGAAGACAATGATTTCCTCGAGCACCCGAATGGCGGCGAGCGTGGACAGCAAACTGCACAGCAAAATCGTCGGACGCATCAAGGGCACGGTCACGCGCCAAAAGGTTTGGCTTGGGCTGGCGCCGTCGAGCCGTGCCGCCTCCTCGAGTTCGAGCGGAATGGCTTGCAAGCCACCCAGGTACAAAACCATGTAATAACCAAAACCGCGCCAAAACGTGACGAGCATGATCGCCCAAATGGCGGTGTCGGGGTTGTTCAGCCAGCCGAAAGCGTTAAACTCGAGCTTGCCACCGAAAAGACTGGCAATGGCGTTCACAACGCCAACGATAAACTTTAAGCCCCAGTTTAAAACCCCGTCCTTGGAATACACCCAATCCCACATCACCGACGCCAGTGAGATGCTGGTGATGACAGGCACGTAATAGGCGGCGCGAAAAAAAGTGATGGCGGGAAGTTTGCGGTTGACCAGCGTCGCCACGCCCAAACTGGCGAGTTGCAGCACCGGAACGACCAGCAAATACTTCAAGGAATTCCAGATTCCAGTGCGAAACAGTTCATCGGCAAAAACGGTTTTGAAATTCTCGAGTCCGACAAAATTCGCTGAAATTTCACCGCTCAAGTTTTTTTGACTGTAATCGGTAAAACCGAGCCAAGAGCCGTAAATTACAGGATAAAACGTGAACAACGCCATCAAGATCAAGGCTGGGGCGAGAAACGCGTAAGCCAAGAAAAGTGTATTGGATTTTCGCATTCATTGACCTCCAGTCTTTGGGGTGGCTCAAGCGGTGCAAATAAATTCTCGAGATTTTATTGAATTTGCTTTGTTGTGCTTTAAAAATGTTGGGTTCTTTCAATTTGGGGCACGGTATCAGGTCATAGGGGCGAGGCACGCCTCGCCCCTACAGGGTCAATCTGCTCGAGCTTGCTTACTTCGCGTTGGCGTTCCAGAAGGCGACGGCATCGTTCAAAGCGGCTTGGGCGCTCTTCTTGCCCAGGAATGCGGCTTCGATGTTGTCGTTAAAGTTCTTGTAGATATCGTCGGTGTTCTTTGGTGACTTCCAGCCTGGGGTGATGAAGCGTCCCGCGCCTGACACCAAACTGGTGGCGACATCGAGCGCATCGTTCGGGTTGGCGGCTTTGAGGTCGGGGTCTTTTTCAGCGCCTTTGGTGGTCGGCACGATACCAGCCAGTTTCGAGAATTTGACCTGGTTGGCGTTGTTGGTCATGAACAGCGCAAACAAGGCGGCTTCCTTTTGGTTTTTGCTGGCTTTGGGAATGACCAGGCTCATGCTGCCACCGGTTTGCACACCCGCCGAACCCAGGGGCGCTTCGACGACTTTGGTTTTGGCGTAAATGTCTTTGTTGGCGTCTTTGACTCGAGTCAGGGCTTGCGCACCGCCGATGATGAAGGCGCTCTTGCCTTGGCTGTAGAGTTCGTTATTCAGTTGAAACGCTTCTTTGCGCAGCAGGTCTTGCGGAATCACGTCTGATTTCATGAGGTTGACAAATTTGGTCAGCAGCTTGGCGTGGGCTGGGCTGTTAAACACCGCTTTGCCGTCCTTCACGATTGGCAGACCCTCGAGGTAAAAATGCCCTAAAAAGCTGGCACCGTTGGGGTCTTTGATCGGGGGTAACCAACCGTAAGCGCCTGTGGCGGCTTTGATTCGTCTTGACATGCTCAGCACTTCGTTCAGCGTTTTTGGTGGTGATTTGATGCCTGCTTTTTGCAGCAATTCGCTGTTGTAAGCCATCACGCCCTGATCGGTCCAACCGTACCAAGGATAGCCGTAATTTTTGCCGTCCACGTTGAACATGCCAATCGTGTTGTCCCAGAATTGTGCGCGGAGTGCATCGTTGCTGGTCAGGTCATTGACGGGCGTCAACAGTCCGTCTTGGGCAAACGAAGCCGTGGCATCGATCCAGAGGTTGACCACGTCTGGGGTTTTGCCCAGCGCAATCGCGGCTTGGAGGTCGCGCACCATCGTGTCTTGCTTGTCGGCAAGCTTAACCGTGATGGTCGGGTTTGCCTTTTCAAAATCGCCAATCACGCCCTTCAGGTACGGGTCAAACTTGGGCGACAAATACCAGGACCAGAATTCGATCTCGGTTTTTTGGGTTTGTGCCAAACTCGAGATTCCCAAAGCCCCCGTGAGTGCCAAAATTCCTGCGCCGATCAGTAACTTCTTGTTCATACAGCTCCTTTTTTGGTCAGTAATTTTGACCAGTGAATGAATGAGAGAATCATCGCTCGAGCCACGTGGCGAACAACGAAACATGGATTGCTTTTGCTGGCTCGAGTCTAGATCAAAAAGTTGTGACCAGACAAGTCTTAAGTTTGACCTGTCTTGGGTTTAACTCGAGACAGGTGCGCGAATGCTGCTGAGAACCGCCAGGGCTGCCGCCCCATACAAACCAGAGCGCTCTCCCAAGCGGGTGTAATCGATTCGCAGTTGCCGCGTCGAAAGTGGCAAACTTTTGGAATAAACACTTTGGCGGATGCTGGCGAGCAGCAACGGACTGATTTGGGCAACCTCGCCGCCAATAAAAATTCTGGAAGGATTGAGTAAATTTACCGTGGCAGCCAGCACTTGACCGATGGCGCTGCCCGCACGGTGAATGATTTCGTTGGCAGCAATGTCACCGTCCAAAGCCGCTGCCCCAACATCCTGGATAGTCAATTCATTTGGTTGTTTGTTCAAGGCTTCGGTTGCCCTCCGAACAATGGCTTGTGCTCCCGCCAGCATCTCGAGGCAACCAACATTGCCGCACACACATCGCTGTCCGTTTGGATCGACGCAGATATGGGCGATATCGCCCGCCGCACCGTCCGTGCCACGGTAAATGTCACCCTGGGCAATAATCGCCGCGCCAATGCCGGCGCTCAGTTTGACCACCACAAAGTTTTCTGACCTGCTCGAGGTGGGGGCGTTTGTGCGGTGATGCCACAGTTCACCCAATGCCATCACGTTGACGTCGTTATCGACAACCACCTTCAAGCCCAAACTCGAGTTGAAATAGTCTTGAAATGACATGCCCTCCCAGCCCGCCATCAAAATCGGGTGAACCATCGTGCCGCCTTCAAAGTCCACCGGTCCTGGAACGCCCAAACCAATGCGTCCAATGGAGGACGGCTCGAGATGATGTTGTTGCAAAAGGTTTTTGATGCTTTTGCTGATGGTTGGCATGACGGTTTGCGGACCGCTTCGGACATCAACCTCTTCGCTGGTGATGGCAACAAACTGCAAGTTCGCGTCAGACAGGGCGATGTGCACCATGTTTGCCCAAAGGTCAACGCCGATCACATGACCAAATCGGGTCGAGAGGTGAACTTCGCTGGCGGGACGCCCCGTGTTCGCATGTTGCGTGCCGCCCTCCTCGAGCCAGCCTTCCGCCAGCAAATTGCTGACCAGGGCATTCAATTTGCTTTTGGAAAATTTGGTCTGTTCGATCAGCCTGTGACGCGACGGTGTGCCTTCCCAGAAGACGTGCTCGAGAATGCTGCGTTCGTCGCTGCTGAAGTTTTGGCTCACGGTTTGATTGTATTGGTTTTGATGAAGACTCGAGTTTTATTTTAGAAGAGTTTTTTCACGAATAGGATAATCGTGAAACTAATCACGTGATCGTGGTTGCCTCACCTGCTCGAGGCACAAAAGCATGTTTCACTCGGGTTGAAGTCAGCCGTTTCCAAACACTTGACCAAAATGAACTTGCCTGTTACACTTCTCTCCGCTCGAGAGAGCATGTGGGGGCGTAGCTCAGTGGGAGAGCGCCGCATTTGCAATGCGGATGTCGTGGGTTCGAATCCCTCCGCCTCCACCAAACCAGACGGGCTTAACGGCTCGTCTTTTTTTATGGAAATGTGAGGCAGACTTTGAAGCGTAGAATTGAAGCCGTGAACCGAGATGCTCGAGCACCCATAGGCGTTTTTGATTCCGGCGTCGGCGGTTTAACCGTGCTCAAAGCCTTGCGCGAGCAACTGCCAGGCGAGGATTTCATTTACCTCGGCGACACTGCAAGGTTGCCTTACGGTCGCAAACCTCCCGAAATGGTGCGCGAATTCGCCCAACAAATCTCGAGTTTTCTCGTCAATCAAGGCGTGAAATTTTTGGTGATCGCCTGCAACACCGCCACCAGTTGCGCCCTGCCAGGACTTGCCGACGACCTGCCGATTCCCGTGCTCGGCGTGATCGAACCTGGCGTGGCGGCGGCTCGAGCGATAAACCACGGCGGACAAGTCGGTGTGGTCGCCACCAAAGGCACGATCAACGCCCGCGCTTATCAATCCAGGCTCGAGAAAGCTGGGTTGCGCGTCTGGTCGCAAGCCTGCCCCATGTTTGTGCCGTTGGTGGAAGAGGGACTGGCAGACTCGCCCGAAGCTGAGTTGATTGTCAGGCATTACCTTTCAGACCGCCCGAGTGACCTCGAGGTTTTGATTCTGGGCTGTACGCATTACCCGATGCTGAAAAACGTGATTGCCAACGAACTCGGAACTGGCGTGGTGATCGTCGATTCTGCCAGCGTCACCGCGAGTGAGACCGCGCTCGAGTTAAGTCAAATGCAGCTTCTCAACCCAAAAACCAGTGGGGGAGAAGTCATTCATTACGTGACTGGCGACCCGCAAAGTTACCAACACACCGCCAGCGTGATCGGCGGCGTGAACGGCGAAATCAGGTTGCTCGAGATTGAAAAACTTTTGGAAAGAAGCCCCCAACATGCCAACTAGACAAAACCGCAGCAACCTGGAAACCCGCGCCCTAAGCGTTCAACGCGGCGTGAACCGTTACGCCGAAGGTTCGGCGCTGGTGAAACTCGGCAACACCGAAGTGCTCG
>CAXTTL010000151.1:0-4889 GCA_964247135.1 uncultured Deinococcales bacterium
CACTGTGACCCGCCAAAAACACACGGTTTGGGTCGCCGCCAAACTTTTGCACGTTCTCCTTCGCCCACTTGACCGCCAGCGCCGCATCTTGCACAAAACCAGGAAACGGTGTTTCGGGCGCGAGACGGTAATTGATAATCAGCGTCACAAAACCCTCGAGCGCAAAACGCTCACCCAAAAACGGGTAAATCTCCTTGCTGCCATTGCGCCACGAACCGCCATGCACAAAAAGAAGCACTGGTAAACTCGATCCCTTACGCGGTTGGTAGACATCCAGTTTCTGCCGCTCGAGCGAGCCATAAGCCACATTGCGCGTGCCAATAAAATTTCGCGGCGAGACGCGGTTGTTAATCAACGTCAGCGGTGAGCAAGCGATCAAACTCGAGAAAACCAGGAGTGCGAGAACAAAACGTTTCATGCCAGAAGTTTACGCCAGAAGCGTGAGCGAAACAGTGAACTCGAGAATAGAGTTTTATGCCGCCAGAATTTGCTGGCGGATTTCGTTCGGGTCGGCAAGTTCGCGCAACCAGTTGTAAACAAGACCTTCGTGGTCAGCCATTAAACCAAGCAGAATATGCCGCGAATCCACATAATTTGACCCAAGAGCTTTGGCTTCTTTCGCGCTTTGTTCCATCGCAAATCGTGTGCGCTGCGTAATCTGAGGTGATCGTTTGAGCGGTTCTTTGGCTTGAACTGTTTGTAGCCGACCACGGAAATACTCGAGGTTGCCACCCATATTCTCGAGCACATTTCTGATGACTTCGTGTTGACGTAACAATCCGAGCAAAACATGTTCGGGTTCGATTGAATTGTGCTGAAGCCTGTCAGCTTCTTCTCGGGTGAGATGAAACGCAAGGCGAGCGCCGAAATCGTAACGAATAACCATATTTGATTTCCTTTGCCTTTGAGTGTGTTCACAAAAAGCTCCCAATAAAATGTCTTTAACGGTATAGAGCCAGAAAGAAATCATTCGTTTCTCGAGTTTTGCGTCTTCGAGTTGAGGTTTGAAAACTTGCAGCATTTCATTCCCAAACTCGAGCTTGAAATCTTTTGGATACGCTTGCAGCATCAACTTGTAAACCCAAAGCTCGAGCTTCATGAGGCACGCCCCAGTTTGGGCAAGAGTTTTTTTGCCCTGGACGTGCGTACCAGTTGCTCGAGGCGTTCGGCTTCGCTGGTGGCGGCGGCATGACCTTTGGGGGTGATGCGGTAGTAGCGGCGGCGTTCGTCGTCGAGGCTGGGGTCGGGGCGGGTGTCGGATTCTTCAATCAAGCCACCCTCGAGCAGGCGTTTAATCGTGCCATACAGCGTTCCTGCCCCAAGTTTGATCGCGCCGCCTGTTTGCTCTGAGACTTCTTTGATGATGGCATAACCGTGGCGTTCCTGGTCGGAAAGCGCGAGCAGGATGTGAAAAACGGCGGGTGTTAATGGTTCGGGCATAAACTCCTTTCATACCGCAATGGATATATCTGTTACAGATATAGTAACCTCGAGCCTCAAAAAAAGTCAAGAGATGAGGTAAACTAGCAACGTTTGCAACACCTCGAGTGAAAATCTCGAGCAGTTTTAAAAAAGGAGCTTCAAATGATTAGCGTTACAGACCTTCGCAGCGGCACAAAAGTCGAGATGGACGGCGGCTTATGGGAAACCATCGACTACATGCACCAAAAAATCGGACGCGGCGGCGCCAAAGTCGTCACCAAATTCCGCAGCCTTGAGACCGGATCAATTGTGGACCGTACCTTCAACGCCACCGAAAAATTGCAAGATATTTTCATTGAAGGACGCACCATGCAATACCTCTACAAAGACGGCGACGATTTTATGTTCATGGACATGGACACGTTTGACCAGATCAGCCTGCCAACCAAACTCGCGGGCGATTCGGTGCGGTTTTTAAAAGAAAACACCAACGTCGAAGTGCAATTTTACAAAGACAAACCACTCAAGATCACTCTGCCAAACCAAGTCGTGTTGCAAGTCACACGCTCCGATCCAGGTTTGAAAGGCGACACCATCTCAGGCGGCAGCAAACCCGCCACGCTCGAGACGGGCGCTTTAATTCAAGTGCCGTTGTTTGTCGAGCAAGACGAATTCGTGCGGGTGGACACTCGAACGGGCGAATATTTGGGACGCGAGAAGTAAAGAAACAGCAGATAGCGAAAACTGAGAACGCCCACTCGAGAAGTGGGCGTTTTTGATGCTCGAGAATTGTTAAAAACCCAAGCCTAATTTCGATTTTTGCGTTGCTCGAGCATAAAATCACGCAAAACCTGGTTCATTTGACTTTGATACTTTTCAGAATGTGTCTTAAACCAATCAATCACATCTGCATCCAAACGCATGGTGACACTTTGCTTTTTTGGACGGTAAAATTGTGCCACCCGAGCGTCAGTCCAATTGGTACGTTCTGGAATGTCGGTCAGGTCAATTTTTTGATCTGGAAGAGTCGCTAATTTTTCGATCATGACACGTTGTTTACCAGAGATTTTGCTCATACGATTTCCTTTCTGCTCGAGTGGCTTTACGGGCGGAGATGATGCGAATGATTTCGGTGTTTTCTTTGGTTTCAAACGTGTGGGCAACGAGGACAACCAGAATGCTTTCGATCATACCGATGGTTTGATATCGTTCTTCTCCATTTTCAAAGCGATCTTGAACAGATAATGCGTTTGGGTCATCAAAAACAAGGCTTGCCGTTTCAAAATCAAGTCCATGTTTTTGTTGGTTGATTCGGTTTTTGGTTTCATCCCATTCAAAACGCAAGGCTTACCTCAACGTACAATATTGTACATACAAAAACGTTAACTTTCAAGTCCAACTCGAGATTGAAGTGGGCGTTTTTGATGCTCGAGAAACAGTTGTGAAAATCTGGTTTTCGATTAGACTGGTTTTATGACTGCACCTGTTGAATCAAAAAAACCAAAACGCCAACCCAAACAGCAAAAAGGCACGGGAACGCGGTTGCTCGAGGCTTTGGATCGCCTTGCGGCAAAAGTGCCTGATAAGGCTTGGGATAGCGTGCCAAAAGATGGCTCAAGGCTTGTGAATCTGATGCTCGAGAATTCAATTTAAGAATTGAATATGGAAATAAATTGCGTCGCAGACCATTTCTTTCGATCAGAAACTTGTCCATCGCCCAGTTCAATCAATCGAAGATCACCATTGGCAGATGACACCAAATCTACCGAGTAAAACGGACTTTCGATACGTTTTGCAATTTTGTGTACAAGTTCTGGCACATTGCCATCTCGAGCGTAAGCTTGTCCGTTAAACACAAAGTACCGTTCTTCAGTTTCTGGGATCAATTGCTCGAACTCACGAATGCAAACCCCACCTTCGATTGAGCCTCGGTATTGCTCGATTAGGGACACAATTTCAGCGATTTCCTGCGGGGTTTTGGCAACCGAACCGCGTTGTGTGGTGAGGGATTTTACATAATCTTTTACAAAGTAAGCTGACCATTTCTTGCTTGCAAGTGTCGCAACGAAGTCTGCATTTCTTGGTGCAAAGACCGTTTCGGGTGTGAAATCTTTGCAAATCGAATACCATTCGGGCAAGTAATGGCAATGGCGGTACTGCGTTGGATTTGTTTTTGGAATACCACCCTTATCACCAATAGCGCTGTGCAACCCCGTGTAGTTTTCGGGTGTCAGCATCCAACCGCGATAAAGCACCGTTTCATTTGCGGTGATAGACGGCTTTGGTTTGAATTGACCTGCTTCAAAATCCTCAAACGAAAAGAGCAAACAAGTCAAGCCAGAAGCTCGAGCAGCCTCAAATTCTTCGGCGTGAATCTCATCGGGAGCAGATTTGTTGAATGGGTCAGATGGAAAGAGAAGCTGCATAGAATTGAAAATTACTCCAAGACAGCTTCTTATTGCAATGAAAGTCGGTTTTCGCTAATCGTCCCCCTATGCTCGAATCTCGAGTCCCGCCTCTTTCATGGCATTCATCACGTTCTGCATTGCACCGTCCACTTCGGTATCGGTCAACGTCCGACCTGGGGCGCGAAACTCGAGCCTGATGGCAACACTGCGATGACCTTCAGGAATTTTGCCGCCAGCGAACACGTCAAACGGCTGGACATTCTCGAGGAAGAGTCCTGCGGCTTTTTTGGTGAGTTTCTCGAGGTCGCTGTACGGGATGGTGTTGGGCGCGACGATGGCGAGGTCGCGCAAGGCGCTGGGTAGGCGGCTGGGGTCTTTGAAATTCCAAGTTCGAGTTGGCAGTGGCAACCTGATTTCGGCAACCAGGGTGTTGTTGGGAAGCTCGAGGTTGGCGGCAACTTGCGGGTGCAACGCGCCGATCATGCCGATGCTGACACCATTCCAAAAAATCTCACCCGCGATGCCTGGATGTAAGAACTCTGGGGCGCTCGGGTGTTGTTGCACCTCGAGCGAATCCCCCAGGCGTTGGGCTGCTGCCTCCAAGATGCCTTTGAACGCATAGAAACCGCCTTGAATTCCCGCTTGCCAAGTCTTCGGGGCGAAATCCCCACCCATTAGCAAGCCAAGGCGTTCCTCGCCAGGATGATTTGTGTCCGAAAGTGGGTACGGAAAAACGTTGCCAACCTCGAACAACATCATGCTCTCGATTGAACGGTTGACTTTGGCGGTGTTCAATAAGCTCGAAATCAGTTGCGTGCGAAGGTGCGTGCGTTCCGAAGTTTGCGCGTTTTGCAACTCGAGCACAGGCGCAGGAACTCGAGCGCGTTCTGCCTCGAGCGGGTTGGTGAAGCTGTAACTGACAATTTCTTGAAAACCCAAACCAACCAGCACCTCTTTTAAGGCTCGAGTGGCTTTCATGGGCGCGTCCACGCCACGAACGCCATCGTTGACGCGAATATTGGGCAGGGTTTCAGGAATCGCGTCATAACCCAGCATTCG
>CAXTTL010000151.1:4989-11914 GCA_964247135.1 uncultured Deinococcales bacterium
CGTTGACGCGAATATTGGGCAGGGTTTCAGGAATCGCGTCATAACCCAGCATTCGTGCCACTTCTTCGACCAAATCCACTTCCAAATCCATGTTCACGCGGTTGGTGCTTGGGCGCACCGTCCAAGTTTGAGTCAAAGATTTCTTTGCGTTAGAGATTGCCGTTTCGTATTCCTCGAGTATCGCTTCGACTGAGCGGTTCGTCCGTTCCGCGTCCTGTAGCGCCTGTTTTGCGCTTGGTGGATTAAAAAAAATCTTTTGCCCTCCAGCTTCTACTAAAAACCCCAGTCGCTCGAGCGCCGCTTTTTGGTCTTCGCTCGAGAAATTCGTGCCAAGGTATTCGTTGGCGAAACTTGGGCGGAATTGCACGCTCAAACGTGGTTGTTCGCCACCAACATCCAAATGTCCAGCCGCGACCTTGCCACCGCCAGACTCGAGGATGAGTTGCATGTAACGGTTTGCCGCCCAGACGGGCAGGTTGGGGTCCACGCCGCGCTCGAAACGGTAGACGGCGTCGGTTGCCAAGCCAAGTCTGCGGGCGGTAAGTCGCAATTGCACAGGATTAAAACTGGCTGCCTCGAGCACCACATCGGTTGTGGCGTCCGTGATCGCGCTGTACTTCGCGCCGATAACCCCAGCAACACCAATCACTCGAGATTCGGCATTGATAGTGGTAGTAATCACCAAATCTTTGGTATTCAAAACTCGAGATTGATCGTCAAGCGAAATGATATTTTCTGCGTCTGTCGCGTGACGAACCACGATTTTATGCTCGGGCAAATCTTTTAAGTCATACGCCGCCGTGGGTTGTCCAAGCTCGAGCATCACATAATTGCTGGCATCCACCAGATTGTTGATGGCTCGCATTCCGGCGTTGGTCACACGGCGTTGCAACCAGGCGGGACTCGGAACGACCTTTACGCCCTTCGCCATTCGCGCCACAAAACGGGGGCAGGATTCAGGCTCGAGGATTTCAACTTGCATAGGAAAACTCGAGTTATGCACACTTTCAAGACCAAGTGAAGGCAGTTTCACCTCGAGCTTCAAAAACGCCGCCAAATCTCGAGCGACACCCAAGACCGAAAGCGCATCAGCACGGTTGGGCGTGACTTCCACATCCATCACGACATCCTCAGCCCACAAACTGATGAGCGCCGTGCCAGGAGCGGCATTGTTGGCTGGGAACTCGAGCAGCCCACCCGCGTACTCGCCAATGCCCAATTCCTTGGGCGAGCAACACATTCCCCACGAGGTTTTGCCTTGAATCTCGCGGATGCCAACCACCGTGCCTTGCCCGTCCATGTCCACACTCTGATGCGCCGCGAGTTGCGTGCCAGGGGTTGCGACCGCCACGCCCACACCCGCTCGAGCGTTGCTTGCACCCGTGACAATCGTTTTTGGCGTTCCGTCGCCAACATCGACCAGCAACTCGTACAAGTGCGTTTCGGGCATTGCGGCACACTCGAGCACCACCCCAAAAATCACACCGTCGGGCGGGGCGGGACTCTCGAGGAATTCCTCAACGCCCGTGCCGAGCATGGCAAGAATTGGCTCGAGGTTGTGCGGGTTGTTGCTTATTTTTGTGGGGAGATCGGGAAGCATTTCGACCAGCCAGGAATAAGGTATTTTCATGATTGCTCCTTCAGGGTTTCATCTAAGAACTGCTGGATAACTTCTTTGCTGGGTAACTCGAGCAAGTATTTGGAAATGAACAAATCGTTGTCCAAACCTGCCAGGGCGTACTCGACGAGTGCATGGTCTTTTTCGTTGCATAACAAAAGACCCACAGGTGGATTGTCACCCTCAACCATCATGTGACGTTTGAACCAAGTGACATACGTGTTGAGTTGCCCAATGTGTTCGTGCGTAAATTTTCCAAGTTTTAATTCGATCAGCACGTGACATTTCAGTATTCGATGGTAAAAAACCAAATCCACAAAATAAGTTTGATCACCAATCAAAATACGTTTCTGCCGAGCTTCAAAGCAAAAACCATTACCAAGCTCGAGAATAAAATCCTCAATTTTACCGATTAAGCTGTGTTCGACAAGGTTTTCTGTAACAGTTTCATTAGGCTTTAAACCCAAGAACTCAAAAATGTACGGGTCTCGAATCTCGAGTTTTGCGGCTGCTTGCTCGGCAGTTTCTTGGGCCATGCTGACCATTTTTTTCATGTCGGTGGACAGTGCGGTGCGTTCAAAGAACAAGCTGCCAATTTGGCGTTTCAACTCTCGCACAGACCAATTTCCTCGAATGGACTGGAGTTCATAAAAGACGCGTTTGGTTGGGTCGTCAATGGCAATAAGTTCAACCAACTGCGTGAATGACAACTTCGTGACAATATCTTGAATTGGGACTCTCAATTGCGGAGTCACTGACTCCGCAATTCGGATTGAGGCATCAACAAGGGCAAGACGATCTTTTAAATCCGAACCAATTGTTTCTAACACTTGTGGATATGTTGCATAAAATCGTCGGTATCGTTGCAACTCACGTACTTCCACACGGCTTAAATTTGCTTTTACAAGACGTCCAGAAAGTGCTGGCAGAAGTTTCTCAGCATACTGCGCTCGATCAGCTCCACGAAACTCAAATTCAGCGATATAAAGCCCAATTAACCAATTGCGTAACGTCAAACTGACATTCACGGCTCGAGTTGCTTGAAGGCTTAATTCTTTATCTGCATCAACAATGCTCGAGACAATAAATTCAAAAGAAATCGTTTGTTCTGGTTTCATGCGTTTTCCTCGAGCATTTGGAGATTGGGTTCTATTTCTGAAAACGGAATAGATTTAGGTTTTCCAGATACCGTTGGTTGCCAACCGATTTGTAACGCATATTGAATACAAGTAGCGACAATCTTAGGCGTAATTTGCATTGAGATGCTCGAGATTGGTATTGATTTCTCGAGTTCAAGCATGACCTGAATTGGTTTTCGGAGTTCAACAGTCAAGGTGCTCCCAGAACGGGTTTCTGGAGAAATAGACAAATTTGCTGTCGTCCAAAGCTTGTCCAGAATGACAGGTTCTTGCTCGGAAACTTTCCAACGAAAAGTCAGGTCATTCACTTGTATTTTCTTACTTCCTTTGCGTGGAATTGCCATAAAATCTACTCGAGATTCCCTCTAAATTGCCGCAACACCCGCAAGTCATTCTGAAAGAAATACCGAATGTCAGGAATGCCGTACTTGATCATCGCAAGGCGTTCAATCCCCAACCCAAACGCGAAGCCTCGAGCATTGGCGTACTTGGCGTCGCCACGCAGCTTGCAAACCGCTTCAAAGACCCTCGGGTGAACCATGCCGCAGCCTCCAAGCTCGAGCCATTTTGCCGCGCCCGTGCGCGGGTTTTCCCAGTACACGGCAAAGTCGGCGCTGGGTTCGGTGAATGGGTAATAACTGGGTTGAAACCGTACTTTGGCACGGCTGCCGAACAGACCTTTTGCCATTTCTGCCAGCGTGCCTTTCTGGTCGGCAAGCGTGATGCCTTCGCCAACAACAAGTCCCTCGAGTTGATGGAACATGGCTTCGTGGGTGGCATCGGTTTGCTCGAAGCGAAAGACTTTTCCTGGCACAACAATTTTAAAAGGCGCTTCATGGGCTTCCATGAAGCGAATTTGCATCGGGCTGGTGTGCGTCCTTAAAACGCGGTTGTCTTTGAGCCAGAAGGTATCCCATTGATCTCGAGCGGGATGATAGCCAGGAATGTTCAGCGCATCGAAATTATGCAATTCGTCTTCAACTTCTTGTCCTTGCACCACGGCATAACCCATGCCACGGTAAATGTCGGACAGGTCATCAATGATTCGCGTAATCAGGTGAAAACCACCCGCTTGAAACGGAATCCCTGGCAAGGTCACATCCAGCGCTTCACTCGAGAGTTTCCGCTCGAGTTCCACGTTTTTAATCTGGGTTTCTCGAGCTTCAAACAACTGCTCAAGTTCGTTCTTGACCAAGTTGACGGCTGCGCCTTTGGCTTTGCGAGCTTCAGGGTCAAGGCTGCCCAAGGTTTTAAGTTCTGCGGTCAGCAAGCCTTTTTTGCCCAAGTATTTCACTTTGACTTCTTGCAATTCGGCAAGGCTCGAGCTTGCCTCGATTTCTCTTGTTGCTTCTTGAACCATGTTGTTCTCCTTTAAGGCAATAAAAAAACTTCGGCTGATAGCCGAAGCGAACGCGCAAAACACCGTTTGAAAAAGGTGTTTGCGCTAACTTGTAAATGGCGAAAGTGTACCCACGGGTTAAGGGTAACGGGTTAAGGGCGTATCGTCAAGACTCGAAATGGATGGAATTCTAGTTTCCGTCACGAAAATCAAAACCAAAAGGAGTACATTGACTTCATGAGCCAACCCGAACTCGAAAAGTTATTGTTTGACTTGCCCCGTGAAACCCGAGCCGACCTTGCACACCGTTTGATCTCGAGTTTGACTGAACCCAGCGAAGAAGAATCGGATGCGCTGCTGGTAAAAGTGGCTCTCAAACGACTCGAGGAATTAAAATCAGGTTCGGTTAAAGGTATTTTAGGAGAGGAAGCACTTTCTCGTACCAGACAAGCTTTACAATGACACGCTCCACCCTGAAGCACTCGAGGAACTGATTCAAACCGAATTGTACTACGCAGAAATTTCCAAAGAACTGGCGAACGATTTTTACCTTGAAGTCGAAACCGCGATTGGTTTCTTGCGAGAATTTGCTGAAGCTGGACAGAAGATTCATCCTGCCGGTGTGCGAAAAAGGACTTTGAAACGCTTTCCTTATCAATTGGTGTACGTGCTCGAGGGGCAAGAAATTTTTATTCTTGCCATTGCCCATCAACGAAGCCAACCCATGTATTGGCTGTATCGCTTACAAAATTAAATCGTCCGCTGAGGGCTTGACTCGAGGAGTAGACTCGAGCCATGAGTGTCAGCGCGTCCACATCGGTTTCTCCTTTGGGTATTTTGAACTCGTTCTCTGGGGCGGTACAAAAAAATTTGCTTGTCTTGTTCAGCGCTCAAGCCTTGAACACGGGCGCAACCACGGTTTCGACCTCACTCTCGAGCATCATCATTGTGCATATTACGGGAGCGGATAAACTGTCGGGTTTGCCGAGCACGATCAACTTTTTCATGAGTGCGATTGCCGCATTTTGGGCTGGGCGTTTGATGGCGGCTCGAGGGCGGCGCATTGGTTTAAGTTTGGGTTATGCGATTGGTTTTGTCGGCGCGGCACTGGCGGCAACGATGGCGCTCGAGAAGAACCTGATTGGTTTTTTGATCGGTGGCGCGATGGTCGGGGTGGCGAACGGCGCGGTTCAGCAGGGGCGTTACGCTGTGGCAGACATGGTTGGTGCAAAAGTGCGCGGCACAGTCATGGGTTGGATTTTGACGGGCAGCGTGCTTGGTTCAATTTTAAGCAATGTGATCTCGAGTTATGTACGGGCGTATGCCAAGGGTATTAACCTGCCCGAGATTGAATTTGGTTGGTATTTGGGGTCGGCGTTTATGCTGCTGGCTGGCACCATCGTCTGGTTTTTCTTGCGCCCAGAACCTTTAACGCTCGCGCCACGAATCTCGAGCGTCACGACTGAAACCCTCTCTAGCAATCTCGAGATTCGGAGTTGGAAAACATTACTACTCGTTCCAAATATTCGTTTGGCACTGAGTTCCATGATGTTCGGGCAGTTGGTCATGGTGATGCTGATGGTCTTGATGCCGCTTCATGCCGATCACTTGGGCATCGCGCCACTCACAATCACGTCGCTCATCACTTCGCACATTTTTGGGATGTTTGGCGGTTCATGGTTAACTGGACGCCTTGCCGATGTGTGGGGTCGTCGCACGATCATCATGCTGGGCGCGTTGCAATTTGCGCTCTCGGGCTTTATTGCGATTTTCGCCACCCGTCCGCTCGAGATGGGCATTAGTTTGTTCTTGCTCGGCACGGGTTGGAATTTTTGTTCTGTCGGTGGTAGCACACTGTTAACAGATTCGCTCGAGCCTTCAGAACGTCCTCGAGTGCAAGGTGGCGCGGAAACAATGGTTTGGATTTCGGCGGCAACTGGTGCGCTCGGTGGTGGTTTGATCGCGGGAACATTTGGTTTCCCCGTTTTGGGTGTGATCGGCATGATCGCGGGTTTGGTGCCGCTCGGGGTGGCATTGATGACTCGAGATACCAAAAACCTGTAATACTGCTGTCATGAGCGTCAATCGCATGGTGATGGTGGACATTCCAGGACTCAGTCTCGACGATGAAACTCGAGCGCATTTAACGCGTTACAAACCTGGCGGCATTATTTTGTTCCGCAAAAACATTGTGGATCGCATTCAAACTCGAGCCTTGATAGAAGATTTAAAAAGCATTTTGGGTGATGATTTGTTGCTTGCCATTGATGCCGAAGGTGGCGGCGTCTGGCGCACCACCGACCTGCCCAATGCCCCCAGTGCCATGAGTTTGGGCGCCGCCAACGACCTGAATTTGGCTCGAGACATCGGTGGCTTGGTGGCTCGAGGGCTGCGGTGCATGGGCTTCAATTGGAATTTCGCGCCCGTGCTTGATCTGAACAACAATCCGCTCAATCCCGTGATTTCGGATCGGTCTTTTGGCGAAGACCCGAAACGCGCCACAGAACTCGCGCTGGCATGGGCGGAAGGTTTGATGCTCGAGGGTGTTGCGGCGTGCGGCAAGCATTTTCCTGGTCATGGCGACACCAGACTCGATTCGCACTTGGCATTGCCCACCGTCTCGAGGAATCTTGAGGGCTTGGAAGAGTACGAACTCGTGCCGTTTCGCATGGCTGCGCCGCACCTGCCAAGCATCATGACGGCGCACATCGTTTACCCGAGCATCGACCCCGATTTGCCCGCCACGCTGTCCAAAAAAATCTTGACGGGTTTGCTGCGCGAACGCGGGCAGTTTGAGGGCGTGATCGTGACCGATTCGATGGGAATGCA